>JANRCR010000056.1:9535-52053 GCA_030726915.1 Candidatus Nanopelagicales bacterium | reverse complement strand
CAGGGTCTTGACCGCCTGCTCCAGCAGGCTGAGATGCCGACGAATACGGACCTCGACACGTTCTTCCCCACTCGGCGGGCCGTGGTCCTGGACAACTCCGGACACATGGCCTACTTCAACTCCGCGGTGATCGCCTTCAACAAGTGGGTTGATGGCAAGCCGCCGCCCAATCCGCCGGGTGCCCACTTCGGTCGCAATCCTGATGGCACGTCCAACGGCATCGCCTACGAGACGGCCGCACTGCTCGAAGCTGCGCTGCCGACGGTGAAGGATGCGGTGCCCAAGCCGCTGGAGTCAGCCGCGCGATGGCTGCAGTACATGGCCGGGTTCGGCATCACGGCCACGTCGGAGATGACGTACTCGACCAGCATGCTGAAGGGGTACGAAGCCTTGACCACGCGCCCGGACTCGCCGGTGCGCATGTCCCTCTATCACATGGCCATCGACTCAGACGCCGGCGTACAGGTGGATTCCCCCGACCCTTCGATGCTGCGTAAGCAGGGTGTGAAGCTCTGGGCCGACGGCTCGCCCTGGGTGGGATCGATTGCATCGTCGTTCCCCTATCTCGACAGCCCTGCAGTGCAAAAAGCCCAGATCCCACTGGGTCCCGGCGGCACCGCGATGATGAACTACACCCGCGTCGAGTTGGATGCGCTCCTGGCGAAGTACGCCCCCATGGGCTGGCAGATGGCCTTCCACGTCAATGGCGATGTCGGCCTGGACATCGTGCTCGACGCCTATGAGGAGGCTCTGGTCGACAACAACCTCATGGGCACCGACCATCGCTGGCGCGTGGAGCACTGCGGGGGATGTCGCGGTGATCAGTTCGTGCGCGCGGTCGCCATGGGTGTCACCATTTCACTCGGGCCGTTCCAGTACATCTACTGGGGCGACCTCCTTGACGGCACGATGTTCCCTCCCGAGATCGGCTCGCAGTGGATGCGCTGGGGCGACGCCGTGCGCGCGGGTGCCCACCTGTCCTTCCACAACGACGGGCCGGTGAGCCCTCCCAATCCACTGCTCAACATCCAGACGGCCATCACGCGCACCACAGACACGGGTCAGGTGCACGGCGCCAACCAGATCATCAGCATCGACGATGCGCTCAAGGCCGAGACCACGGGCGCGGCGTACATGCTCCATCGCGAGGACGAGATTGGATCCCTCACCGTGGGCAAGTACGCCGACTTCGTCGAGCTGTCCATGGACCCCTACCTCGCCGACCCGCTCACGCTGGCCTCCCAGGTGAAGGTCCAGGGCACCTGGCGCTCGGGTCGCACGATCGACCTGGACGCCTACTTGGCCCAGATCCAGGCCGTCGAGGCCGCGGGCACCCACCCCGTCGATCACGCCACGACCATCAAGTCCCACACCTGCTGAAGCGCCGGCTGGGCGCCCCGGTGAGGGTTCTTCGGGAAAAAAAGGGAGGTTTCCTCACCTTTTTCCCCGAAGAAGCCCCCGAAGAAGCGGCAGGGGAGTGATATGAGTCGATTTGACTCATATCATCTGAGTCGGCATACTGGAGACATGTCCCGCGCCTGCGGGCAACCCGATCATCAGATTCAGCACATCATCAGATTCAGCACATCACAGAGAGAAGGAACATCAGATGGCCCGAGCAGTCGGCATCGATCTGGGCACGACCAACTCCGTCGTGTCCGTCCTTGAGGGCGGAGACCCCGTCGTCATTACCAACGCTGAGGGCGCCCGGACGACCCCGTCCGTTGTGGCCTTTGCCAAGAACGGCGAGGTGCTCGTGGGCGAGGTCGCCAAGCGCCAGGCCGTGACCAACGTCGACCGCACCATCCGGTCCGTCAAGCGCCACATGGGCACCAACTGGACCGTCGACATCGACGGCAAGGCATACACCCCGCAGGAGATCAGCGCGCGCGTGCTGATGAAGCTCAAGCGTGACGCTGAGGCCTACCTCGGTGACACCGTGTCGGATGCCGTCATCACGGTCCCGGCGTACTTCAACGACTCACAGCGCCAAGCAACCAAGGAAGCCGGCGAGATCGCGGGCCTCAACGTCCTGCGCATCATCAACGAGCCCACCTCCGCTGCCCTGGCCTACGGCCTCGACAAGGGTGACCAGGAGCAGACGATCCTCGTCTTCGACCTCGGTGGCGGCACCTTCGACGTGTCTCTGCTGGAGATCGGCGATGGCGTCGTGGAGGTCAAGGCCACCAGTGGCGATAACAACCTCGGTGGGGATGACTGGGACGACAAGGTCGTCGAGTGGCTCGTCACCGGATTCAAGAACGCGCACGGCGTCGACCTGTCCAAGGACAAGATGGCCATGCAGCGTCTGCGTGAAGCGGCCGAAAAGGCAAAGATTGAACTGTCGAGCTCCATGCAGACATCGATCAATCTGCCGTACATCACCGCCAGCGCCGAAGGCCCCCTCCACCTGGAGGAGTCACTCTCGCGCGCCCAGTTCGAGCAGATGACCGCGGACCTTCTGGAGCGCACCCGGGCCCCCTTCGCCGCCGTCATCAAGGATGCCGGCGTCAGCCTGAGTGACATCGATCAGGTGGTGCTCGTGGGTGGTTCAACCCGCATGCCCGCGGTCGCTGAGATCGTCAAGAAAGAAACGGGCAAGGAGCCCAATAAGGGTGTCAACCCGGACGAGGTCGTCGCCATTGGAGCGGCACTCCAGGCGGGTGTCCTCAAGGGTGAAGTCAAGGACGTGCTCCTGCTTGACGTCACGCCACTCTCCCTTGGCATCGAGACCAAGGGGGGCGTGATGACCAAGCTCATCGAGCGCAACACCACGATCCCGACCAAGCGCAGTGAGATCTTCACGACCGCTGACGACAACCAGCCGAGCGTCTTGATCCAGGTCTACCAGGGCGAGCGCGAAATGGCGGCGTACAACAAGCGGCTCGGCACCTTCGAGTTGACCGGCCTTCCCCCCGCTCCGCGCGGAGTGCCGCAGGTCGAGGTCACCTTCGACATCGACGCCAACGGCATCGTGCACGTCTCCGCCAAGGACATGGCGACGGCCAAGGAGCAGTCGATGACCATCTCCGGTGGCAGTGCGCTGCCCAAGGAGGAGATCGACCGGATGATGCGTGAGGCGGAGGCCAACGCCGAGGCAGACAAGAAGCTGCGCGAGGACATCGAGGTCAAGAACACCGCTGAGGCGCTGGTCTACCAGACGGAGAAGTTCCTTGCCGACAACGCTGACAAGATCCCGGCAGATGCCAAGAGCAATGTCGATGCCCCGCTCGATGAATTGAAGAAGGCCATTGAGGCAGGCGACATCCCGGCCATGAAGGCAGCCACCGACAAGGTTGCGCAGGCGAGCCAGACCCTGGGTGCGGCGATGTACGCCACCGCTCAGCAGGCGGCCGGCGGCGAGGCAGCCGCTGACGCCGAGGCGGACATGTCCGAGGACGACGTTGTCGATGCCGAGATCGTCGACGATGACGCCAACGAGGCGAAGTGACCGCCGAGCAGGAGCAGCCGGTCGAGGGAGTTCGCGTCAATGACCGACGCCGTATAGATCCGCTCACCTACGCGGTGCGGGAGCAGGCATCACCTGCTCCCGCGTCCGCCGGGGTCGCTGATGCGGCGATGGCGGACAGCGAGGCCGTTCTTGAGGCTGATCTCACCGCGGTGGATGCCAAGGTTGTTGAACTCACAGATGACCTGCGCCGGGTGCACGCCGAGTATGCGAACTATCGCAAGCGCGTGGATCGCGATCGCGAGGCCGCCCGCGATGTGACGGTCGGTGGGGTTCTTGCTGATCTCCTCCCCGTGCTGGATGACATTGATCGCGCGCGAGAGCACGGTGAGCTCGAGGGTGCATTCAAGGCTGTGGGCGAGACGCTGGAGGCCATCTGTGCCCGGCTGGGCCTGGAGGTCTACGGCCTCGCGGACGAGCCCTTCGATCCCGCGATCCACGAGGCGTTGACGAGCGAGACCCGCGACGGCCTTGATGGGCCGATCGTGGTGAGTGTGTATCAGCGTGGCTACCGCCATGCCGGCCGCGTCCTGCGCCCCGCGCGGGTTGCGGTTGCAGATGCGTGAGCTGAGACAGACGACGAGGACGCATGAATAAGGACTGGCTGGAGAAAGACTTCTACAAGACTTTGGGTGTAACCAAGGGTGCCCCAGCCGACGAGATCAAGAAGAAGTACCGCAAGCTCGCGCGTGAACTCCACCCGGATAAGAACCCTGGCAATGCGAAGGCTGAGGAGCGCTTCAAAGAGGTCTCCGAGGCCTACGACGTACTCTCTGATGACAAGAAGCGAGCCGAATACGACGAGGCCCGCACCCTCTTCGCCAGTGGCGGGGGCGGCTTCGGTCGCGGGGGCTATGGCTCACCGGGTGGTGGTGCCGGAGGTGGGGCGTCCTATGACTTCGGCGATGTCTTCGGTGCCGATGAGGGTGGTCTCGGCGACATCCTCGGCAATATCTTCAATCGAGGCCGTCCGGGTGGTGGCGGCCGTCGGCCACAGGCACCGCGCCGTGGTCAAGATGTCGAGAGCGAGATCACGCTCGGCTTCAGCGAGGCACTCGATGGAGTGACGGTGCCCTTACGCCTGTCAAGTGACGCGGCGTGTGACAGTTGCCGGGGCACGGGTGCACGTGCCGGCACGGTCCCTCGCGTGTGCCCCAACTGCCAGGGCAGTGGCCAGACATCCCGCAATGCCGGCGGTTTCGCCTTCGCGGAGCCCTGCGCAGCATGTGCGGGGCGCGGGCTCATCGTCGATGATCCGTGCCAGACCTGCCGCGGATCAGGTCGTGGTGTGAGCACGCGCACCGTGCAGGCTCGCATTCCCGCCGGCGTCAAGGACGGGTCGCGCATCCGGCTCAAGGGCAAGGGTGCACCGGGTGAGCGAGGTGGTGCTTCCGGTGATCTCTATGTGATCGTGCATGTCAGCCCGCATCCGGTCTTTGCCCGCAAGGGCGACAACCTGAGCGTGACGGTTCCGGTGACCTTCGCGGAGGCCGCCCTGGGTGGTCAGGCCGTTGTCCCCACTCCGGGCGGTGGCACCGTGACGCTGAAGATCCCGGCCGGCACCGCCAACGGGCGAACATTCCGGGTCCGGGGCAAGGGAGTGGTCCGCAAGGATGGCACCAAGGGTGATCTCCTGGCCAGTGTTGAAGTGCTCGTGCCCACAGTCCTCACTGATGAGGCGCGTGAAGCGCTGCAGCAGTACGTCGACGCGTCCGCTCAGGATGATCCGCGGGCGGCACTCCTGGATGCGGCGAAGGCCTGATCATGGACGATGAGCGCCCCGTCTACGCCATTTCCGTCGCCGCCGAACTCGCTGAGTTGCATCCGCAGACCCTGCGCCAGTACGAGCGATTGGGCCTGGTGAGTCCGCAGCGAGTCAAGGGGCGCAACCGGCTCTATTCCGCCCGCGACATTGAGCGACTGCAAGAAATCGGCGCGCTTTCTGCCGCGGGGGTCAGCCTGGAGGGCATCCGGCGTGTTCTGAGCCTGCAGGAGGAGGTCGTGCGGCTGCGGGATCAGGTGAATGCCTACGCGCGAGAGAAGACATCCACGGCGCTGGTGCTGTATCGCCCCGGCAGACGACGCGGCGCCTGAAGGGACAGACGCATATGGATATCCAATTCACAACGAAGGCACAGGATGCACTCGGTGCGTCCGTGCGGATTGCTGCCGCCAAGGGCAATGCGCAGGTGGAGCCTCTGCACATACTGGACTCACTCCTTCAGCAGGGTGATGGCATCGCGACGGCGCTGCTCGACTCCGTCGATGTTGACCGCGCAGCATTCACCCGCGAGATCCGCGCCGCTGTTGACGCGCTGCCGAGCGCCAGCGGATCATCCATGTCGGCCCCCCAATTGAGCCAGCAGTCCTACGCCGTCTTGAATACCGCGCAGGATCTTTCTCGCGAGCGCGGGGACGAGTATGTGAGTACGGAGCATCTGCTGATTGGCCTCGCGGGCACGCCGGGTGTCAGCGAGAGATTAACCCAGGCGGGAGCGACCCCGGAGGCGCTCATCGCAGCACTGTCGGAGAAGCGAGGAGGAAAGCGCGTGACGAGTCCCGACCCCGAGGGCACATTCGAAGCCTTAGAGAAGTTCGGTGTTGACCTCACCGCGCGTGCACGCGAGGGTCGGATCGACCCGGTCATCGGCCGCGACGAAGAAATCCGTCGCACCATTCAGGTGCTGTCACGGCGTACGAAGAACAACCCCGTCCTCATCGGTGAGCCCGGGGTCGGCAAGACGGCCGTTGTCGAGGGGCTAGCCCGCCGCATCGTCGAGGGGGATGTGCCCACGTCACTTGCGGGCAAGACGCTGATCGCCCTCGATCTGGGTGCGATGGTTGCGGGTGCGAAGTATCGCGGTGAGTTTGAGGAGCGTCTCAAGGCTGTCCTCGACGAGATCAAAGACTCAGACGGACAGGTCATCACCTTCATCGATGAGCTCCACACCGTCGTGGGAGCGGGGGCCGGTGGCGACTCGGCCATGGATGCCGGCAACATGCTGAAGCCAATGTTGGCCCGTGGTGAGTTGCGGATGATCGGCGCGACGACCCTGGACGAGTACCGCGAGTACATCGAAAAGGATGCGGCGCTCGAACGTCGCTTCCAACAGGTCCTCGTCGGCCAGCCCAGTGTCGAAGACACGGTCTCGATCCTGCGCGGTATCAAGGAGAAGTACGAGGCCCACCACAAGGTCGCCATCAACGACTCCGCCCTCGTGGCCGCGGCCGCTCTGTCCGACCGCTACATCACCTCACGCTTTTTGCCGGACAAGGCCATCGACCTCATGGATGAGGCAGCCGCGCGACTGCGCATGGAGATTGACTCCTCCCCTGTGGAGATCGACGTACTGCAGCGCCAGGTCGATCGCCTGCGGATGGAGGAGATGGCGGTCGCCAAGGAGACGGACGACGCCTCCAAGGATCGGCTGCAGCGCATCCGTGCTGAGATCGCGGACAAAGATGAGGAGTTGCTCGGTCTGCGCGCCACGTGGGACACCGAGAAGGCCGGCCTTGATCGCATTGGCGAGCTGAAGGTGCTCATTGACGATATGCGCGCGGTGGCGGACAAGGCCCAGCGTGCCGGTGACTTTGAGCAGGCATCGAAGTTGCTCTATGCCGAGATCCCGACGTTCGAAGAGGAGTTGGCTCGTGTCACCGCGGAGACCACTGCGCGTGAGACGTCGATGGTGCAGGAGGAGGTCACGGCCGACGACATCGCCGAGGTGGTGTCGGCCTGGACCGGCATCCCCGCAGGTCGCATGCTCGAGGGTGAGAGCGAGAAGTTGCTCCGCATGGAGGACTATCTCGATAAGCGCGTCGTCGGGCAGCCCGAGGCGGTGCGCGAGGTCAGTGACGCCGTACGTCGTGCTCGCGCGGGCATTGCCGACCCGGATAGACCGACCGGATCGTTCCTTTTCCTCGGTCCAACGGGAGTCGGCAAGACCGAGTTGGCCAAGGCTCTCGCGGAGTTCCTCTTCGATGATGAGCGGGCGATGATCCGCATCGATATGAGCGAATACTCCGAGAAGCACTCCGTGGCTCGCCTGGTGGGTGCGCCACCGGGCTATGTCGGATATGAAGAGGGTGGCCAACTCACCGAGGCTGTGCGGCGCCGGCCCTACTCCGTCGTGCTGCTCGACGAGGTGGAGAAGGCCAACCCAGAGGTCTTCGACATCCTCCTGCAGGTGCTCGACGATGGTCGTCTCACCGACGGCCAGGGTCGCACCGTTGACTTCCGCAACACCATCCTCATCCTTACGTCCAACATGGGATCGCAGTTTCTTATCGACCAGAGTGAGCCGTACGACGTGCGGCAGGAGCAGGTGATGGCGGTGGTGCGTCAGCACTTCCGCCCGGAGTTCCTCAACCGTCTGGACGCCATGGTGATGTTCAACCCGCTCGACAAGAAGGAGCTGGAGCGGATTGCACTCCTGCAGGTGGATCAGCTGCAGCGGCGTCTCA
Source organism: Candidatus Nanopelagicales bacterium (assembly GCA_030726915.1). GTDB lineage: Bacteria > Actinomycetota > Actinomycetes > S36-B12 > S36-B12 > Mxb001. Next base: position 44,120 of record JANRCR010000056.1, on the reverse strand, counting down.
CTGATCGACGGATCACCCTCGATATCACCGACGAGGCACTGCAGTGGTTGGTCAACAAGGGGTACGAGCCGGCGTACGGCGCGCGTCCCCTGCGCCGCCTCATCCAGACCGCCATCGGTGATCCGCTGGCCAAGGAAATCCTGTCGGGGCAGGTCCATGACGGTGACACGGTGGCCATCGGCACCATGCCCGACGGCGAACGACTCACGGTGACGCCACAGCGCTGATTCCCACACGAATTCGTGTGACATGTCCCTCAAGCCCCTCGTGGGGACAAAGGGCCATGTCGCTTCAGAGCTCCCACTCGGGCAGAATCACATGATGCGTTGGCTCAGCACCTGTGTCGTCGCCGCGCTGGCGGCCACGCTGCTGACCGTCCCCACCGCCTCGGCCAAGCCCTCGGATGGCATCGCCATGCCGGGCCTGTGCCGCAGTGCCTTCAATGTCGCGTCTCAGCGCGGCTACGACGTATCTCGTGTCGCGAGCCAGCGGACCATGATTTTTGATGGCCAGCGGGTGCGCCTCAATCCCGAGGGTTGGGCGGCAGACAATCCGAGCGATCCGTCCTGGACGCTGTGGTTCCACTCCCTGGTGTGGCTCGTCCCCCTGGCGCTGGAGGATCCCGAGACCGCTGTCAAGGTCTTCGCGGAGCGCGATGCGGCGCTACCGGATCCGGGCGCGTCGAAGGGCAGTCGCGAGCGTCGCCCCATCGGCTGGACGCAGGGGCAATTCCGCACGAGGCTCGAAACCGCATCGTGCCTGTACAACCTCACGCGCGATCCCCGTCTGCTCCCGATCGCCCACCGCTTGGCAGTCGCCAACATGGATCCACGACGCTATCCCGGCCCTCCCCGGTCACCCGTGCACAACCACGGGACGATGTCGAACATCGCGCTCATGCAGGCCGGCAAGGCATTTGGCCGCCAACTGTGGATCGACGTGGCGCTGAAGCGGTTTGCGCGGGACCTGCCCCTGGTGTTCGAGCCCTGCGGAATGATGCGGGAGCAGAGCAGCACGTACCAGCTGCACAACATCGGTCTGTGGTCAAAGACCGCCCAGGTGCTGGGGACCGAACTCACCGACCAGCGCCGTGCCCTCGCCGCCCTCGTGCGCCCAGACGGTGTCCTTGAGGCTATTGGTGATGGTCAACCCGCCACGGGTTTGACGCCCAATGGTGAGGCCCTGTGGTGCCGGGAGACGGGCTGGGCTGCCGCGACGGTCAAGGGCGCTCACTTCATCCTGAGGTTCGGACCGGCGATTGACTACCACGGGCACCCTGACCACGGCGCGATCACCTGGTTTGCCCTCGGGACTGCGATCCTGTCCGACCGTGGTCTCTTCAGCAAGGAGCGCACGGAGCGCTTCACCTTCGCCAACAGCATGGCGGGCCACTCGGTATTTGAGCCGGTGGGTTCCCCCGGATACGACCCACGCAGCGCGGCGACGCGTCACTCCACGACGTCGTACACGGTCACGGACTCCGGGGACGGGCTCACGCGTTCGCGCGACGTGCAGGTCAGGCCCACCCAACTGGTCGTACGCGACCGTGGCACCGGTGCCAAGGAGTGGATCCAGCACTGGCAGTTGGCGCCCGGGTGGTCACCCACGTCATCCGGGGCGGAGCATCGGACGGCTGGACTCACCCTGACAGTGAACTGCCCGCGCCTGAAGGCGGTGAAGGTCGAGGCCTTCACCGCGTGGCGGACCGCGGTGCCCGCATGGGACCTGCAGTGCAGGGTGACCGCGGATAAGCGGGAGCAGGCCCGGCAGGCCACGACCCTCACGGTCACGCCGTCCCCGTGACCCAGCGTCGAGGTGCCTCACGGGTGATGGTGATCGCGTGTGCGGTCGCCCTCATCGGAGGTCTCGCCACGACGGTGTCTGCGAGCGCGAGCCGGCCCGGGTCTATCCCGCGGCTGTGTACGGAGGAACTCGCGGGTGCCCAACAGTGGGGCACCGATGTCAGTCGCCTGTCATCCGAGGGTGTCCTCATCCTCGACGGCCGCACGATCATGGTTCGCGGTGATGATGCGCAGTGGCGTCTGCGGGATCAGGTCGATCCGGCGTTCGCCAATCGGTTCCACTCGCTGTCCTGGCTGGTCCCTGCGCTGCAGTCCCGCGTGGATGTAGTGAGTCTCGTCCTCGAACGCGATGCGGCTGCTCCGGATCCGACGACCCGGGGTGGTCCGGATGCCCTGAGGGATCTGGGGTGGACCACCGGCATGATCCGGCTGCGGATGGGCACGATCTCCTGCCTCTACGCCGCGACGCACGACGTACGGCTGGAGCCGGTGATGGATCGACTCGTCGCCGCCACGCTGGATCCGTATCGCTATCGGGGTGCTCCGCTCAACAAGATTCATAACCACGGCACACTCGCCAACGTTGCGCTGCTGGAAGCCGCACGTGTCTTCGGTCGACCGGAATGGCGCGAGCCAGCTCTGCGCCGATTTGACGCGGATGCGGCCTCGGTTTTTGCGGAGTGCGGCATGTCGGTCGAACAGTCGACGACCTACCACCTGCTCAACGTCAACCTCTGGCGCCGATCACTCACGGAGATCGGTGCGGAGGTGGACTTCCAGGTCGATATGGGTGCGGCTGTGCGTCAGGCGTCACTGGCGACCTGGCAACTCACCCGCCCCGATGGTGTCCTCGAGGCGATCGGCACCGGCAATCCCAGACGTCCCACCGCCGCATCCCTGGGCATCTCGACGGACCCGGATGTGCAGCGGGCGCTCCCCGCGCATCTGTGGTGTCCCGACCGCGGTTGGGCAGCGAATCGCTCCTCCTGGGATGACACGGCCACGCATTACGCGTTGCGTTTTGGACCGGCCCCTGCCTTCCACGGCCAGCAGGATCGCGGCGCGGTCACGTGGTTTGCCCAGGGTGTGCCCGTCTTCTCCGACCGCGGTGTCTACGACCGTGCGCGGGGTCCTCGCTGGGAATGGGCGCAGTCACCAGCCGCGCACTCGACCTTCGATGGCGTCGGCACCACCTGGCGCCGACCCTTCGTGGCGGACTACGCGCGTGTGGGCGATGCGGACACCTATCGAGTGACGACGTCCTATCGCAAGGGCGCGTCACTCGAGCGCCTCTTCACCATCCCGATGGCGACGGATGACACGGAATCCATGCTGCATGTCGCGGATACGGGACGATCGCGATTCGTCCGCCAGTGGTACCAGCGCTGGCAACTGGCCCAGGGCTGGGTCCCCCTGGAGCGCACGGGCCCCTGGGAGCCTGCCGCGGTGCATTCGACGTCGGGCCTGTATCTCTATGGGACCTGCTGGTCGAGTCACTACATGCGCACATCGGTGCGGGCCGTGGAGACGTTCCCTGCATGGCGTACGGCGACCCCGGTGCACGCCCTGGAATGCGGTGGCATGGACAGGATTGTCCGCATGGAAACCCTCTGGGTCGTCAGCCCGCTTGAGGGGCGCCTGACCTGGGATCGCACGACCGGGGAGTACGCCGTCGGAGTGCCAGTGGACCCGGTGGAGCCGGTGGAGCCGGTGGACCCAGTGGACCCAGCGCCGCCTGCACCCCCCCGCGGGGTAGACCCAGTGGAACCGGTCGACCCAGCGTCGCCTGCGCCCCCCGCGGGGTAGACCTCGAACTTCGGGACGAAAGTGGCCACCAGCTGCACTTGTGTCCCGGAGTTCGGTGAGTTGGTCCTGTGGATGACGGAAGCGGGCAGGCAACTGGTTCAGTGACAGTGGGGCATGCCCCGCCCCGGCCAAGATCTCGAGCGCTTGCAGGCTCTCGCGACCACTCAAGGTGGTGTCGTGTCGGCTTCGGATCTCCACGCGTGTGGCTTCAGCGGCAGCGCCATCCGACGTCGTATCACCGAAGGCTCGTGGCATCGCGTCGGCGGGGCCGTCGTCCTAGCGCCGAGACGATCCCGGATGACATCGTTGAGCGATGTGGCACTGTCGTGGATCCTGCGATGGACCTTCGGCGCAAGCACGCGGATCAGTGGCGCTCTCGCTCTGCGCCGAGAGCAGTGGCATTTGCCGTCCGAGGTACATGTCGTCGTCGTCACTGACAAGCCGCGTGCTCACCTGGCGGGAGTGACCGTCCTGCGCCGACCGGAGACCGAATCCAGTGGCGTCGCTGACCTTCGCTTTGTGTCCGCGCGTGAGGCGTTAGCCGATTGCCTCACGGTGCTTCCCGCGCGCGAGGCCACCGATCTCCTCGATGCGGCACTCCAGAAGCGCTATGTGAGGCCGGAGACGGTGGCGCAAGATCTAGCGGTGCGGCTGGGGCGAGGCAGGCGCAATGCGTCTGGGCTGCGCGAACTCGTCGCTCGGGCAACGTCTGGATCGAGGTCGGAAGCGGAGCAGCGGATGGCTCGGCTACTCCGTCGAAGCAGGACGGGCCCTTGGGTACCCAATCACCCACTGCGCGACACCGCTGGCCGGGTGATGGCAGAGATCGACTTCGCGCACGTCGGGCTGCGTATTGCTATCGAGGTGGACAGTCGCGCCTTCCACTCGGATCGACTCTCATTCGAGCGTGACCGGCAACGTCAGAATGCCCTGACCGTGGGCGGCTGGCTCGTCCTGCGTTTCACGTGGGAGCAGATCACGGAACGCCCAGACGAGGTGATCGCGGTGATCCGGGCGGCCATCGCGCAACGCGCGGCGTGAGGCGTCTGGACTGACGTGCGCGCTGAGTCGCGTGCCGTCACCGACTCGGCTGAACTTCGGGACAAAAGTGGCCGCTAGCGACGCATGTGTCCCAAAGTTCGGGACGGGCCCATCAGAGGGTGAAGTCGGCGGGACCACCCGGCGCCTGCGGGGGCGTCGCGTGGGCGGGGAAGTGCACGCGGAAGGACACGCTGCGCGCGCTGCCACCGTCGCTGTCACCGATATCAGCGCGGACGACGTAGCCACCGGGGCGGCCGAACTGCACCTCACCACTGACGGCAAGGACACTGCGCATATCCGCACCGGGTGTAGCACCGGCAGGCCGACCGGCCTCGACGGCGCCCTCGACGGTGAAGAGCGGCTCACCATCCTCGTGCTCGACATTGATGTTGAGCGGGAAGGAGCGGTTGGTTTCGTTCCAGCCGATGATGATGCTGACGCCGATGCCCAGATGCAGCATCCCGAGGTTGCCCTCACCGTCAATCGGTTGCTCGAGGTCGGTCCAGCCCGACCCCTGGAGGTAGAGCAGGCCATTGATGGCCTCGGCGTGGTGGGCGAGGGTCACGTATTCGATCTGCGGCATCAGACCATCGTGCCCTACGCCGTCCCGCCTACGCGCGCCCGAGTCGGTCCAGGGCCTCCCGGAGCACCTCGGGGCGCTTGCAGTAGGCCCAGCGCAGTGCCGCGTCACCCACCCCGGCGTGGTCACAGAAGGACTGCAGGGGGATGGCGACGACCCCGGCTCGATGGGGTAGATCGCGGGCGAGCGCGAGGGCGTCGGGATAGTCGGTGAAGGGCCCCAGGTCCGTCGTGAGGAAGTAGGTGCCCTCCGATTCCACCGCGGTGAACCCAAGGTCGCGAAGCCCGGTCGTGAGGATGTCGCGCTGGGCGGCCAGTCCATGTCGAAAGGACTCGAAGTAGCTGTCGGGCATCCGCAGTCCGTGGGCGATGGCGTACTGGAAGGGGCCGCCGCTCACAAAGGACAGATGCTGGCGTACGGCGCGCACGGCCCGGATGAGGTCTGTCGGTCCACTCGCCCAGCCGACCTTCCACCCGGTGAAAGAAAACGACTTGCCGGCACTGCCCACCGTGACGGTGCGTTCGGCCATGCCGGGCAGCGTGGCGATCGGGATGTGCGGATGCCCGTCGTACCACAGGTGCTCATAGGCCTCATCCGCGAGCACGATGAGGTCATGCTCAATCGCGAGGTCGGCGATCGCCTGCAACTCCTCGCGGGTGAAGACGACCCCGGTCGGATTGTGGGGTGAGTTGAGCAGGAGGAGTCGGGTGCGATCGGTGATGGCGTCGCGCAGGGCATCGATATCCGGTCGGAATGCGGGGGGTCGCAGTGGCACCGAGACTCGACGGGCGCGGGACAGGTCAATCCCAACGGCGTAGATGTCGAACCAGGGCTCGAAAACCAGGACCTCGTCGTGCTGGTCGCAGAGGGCGAGCAGGGACGACTGGATGGCCTCCGATGCTCCGGTGGTGACGACGACGTCGGTGCCCGGGTCGAGGGTGAGGCCGTAGAAACGCTGCTGATGGTCGGCGATCGCCTCGCGCAGATCGGGCAGGCCGTGTACGGGCGGATACTGATTGCCGCGACCATCCGCGATGGCGGCGCGCGCGATCTCCTTGATCTCGTGGGGTCCGTCGGTGTCGGGGAATCCCTGTCCGAGATTGACGGCGCCGGTCTGGGCGGCGAGGGTCGACATTTCTCCAAAGATGGAGCTGACGTAGGGCTCCATGCGCGGGACGAGTGTCCGCCTCATGCGATCAGCCCCAGCGCAGGATGACGTTGCTGTAGGGCACCGGGTCGCCGGTGTGCACGATGCCGAGGCAGTGACCGACCTCCTCCTTGAAACGCGGGTGGGCGATCCACTCGACGGGCAGGTCTCCCAGGTGAGACAGGTAGTCGGTCTGGGTGGCGGCATCGACGTGGACGCGGAACTCCTCCGCCATGACCGCACTGGTCACCTCGTGCTCGGCGAGGATGAGGTCCACGAGGTCGGGGATCGTCGGCAGCCCGCGGCGCACGATCAGGTCGACGGTCTCGACGTTCGGGTACGACGGGAAGGGTGCGTCGAGCACCGCGATGGCATTGGCGTGCCGGAAGCGAGCAAGCAGCGATGCGAGTTGGGGATGCCAGATCACGAGTCCTCCACGGGATGGGCGAGCAGGAGTTGGTCGATGGCTGATGTGCTCGGCAGGGACGGGGAGGCTCCCGCGATTGTTGTGGCCAGGGCACCGGCGGCATTGGCCCGGCGCACTGCGAGCTCCCAGCCGATGCCTGAGGCGAGGCCCGCGGCGAGCACGCCGCAGAAGGCGTCGCCGGCCGCGACCGTGTCGATGGGGGTGACGGGATAGGCGGCGGTGTGGCCGTCCCCATCGGGTGTGGACCAGATGGCCCCATCGGCACCGAGTGTCACGATCGCGCTGGTCGCACCCCGCCCACGTAGTGCGTGCGCGGCGGTGAGTGCTGAGGCGCGATCGGTGACGGCACCGCCGGTGAGCAGGCCCGCCTCGTGTTCATTCGCGATCACGATGTCGGTTAGGTCGAGCAGTCCCTCGGGTAGTCCGTCCGGTGGCACCGGTGCGGTGTTGACGATCGTGCGCATCCCGGCGGCACGTGCGGAGCGCAAGGCTCCGACGACGGCATCGGGTGGCACCTCGAGGGGTGCGAGGGCGATGCTCGCCCCGCTGAATCGATCGACCTGGGCGGCGGTGAAGTCCGGGGTGAGCCACCCGTTGGCGCCGGGGATGACCACGATGCGATTGGCACCGGCAGCATCGACCTCGATGAGTGCTGTGCCGCTGGCTCCGTCGACCTCGGCCACGGCCGACGTGTCGATGCCCTCCGCGGCGAGTTGGTCGCGCATCCATCCACCACCCTCGTCGGTGCCGGCAGCGCCCACGAGGGCCACGGATGCGCCCGCGCGGGCCGCTGCGATCGCCTGGTTGAGCCCCTTGCCTCCGAGGTGGCGCTCCAGGGCCGTGCCGGTGACGGTCTCCCCGGTGTCCGGCATCCGGCTCACGCGTACGACGAGATCGACGTTGAGACTGCCAATGCAGACGACCTCGGACACGGGAGTGAGGTTAGCGCGGCAGGATGGGCCCATGTCGCGGATGGGTCAGCTATGACAGTTCTGGGGATCGACCTCGGCACGCAGTCGGTCAAGGTGGCGGCGGTCGAGGCCACACACGACGGCCGAGATGCGACGGTCGTTGCGTCGGCCAGTCGGCCCTACCCCGTGGACTCACCGCATCCGGGCTGGGCGCAAAGTGATCCCCAGGCGTGGCTGGCGGCGGTGTCCGATGCTGCCGCGGAGGTGCTGGACCGCATCGGTGACACACCCGTCGCACTGGGGCTGAGTGGCCAGATGCACGGCGTGGTGTTGACCGATGACACGGGTGCTGCACTGCGCCCGGCGATTCTGTGGGCGGACACGCGCAGCGCCGAGCAGGCTCGGCGTATCCGTGCCGACCTGGGAGCGAACACCCTGGCCCGCTTGGGTTCGGCACCCTTTCCCGGATTTGCCGGAGTCACTCTCGCGTGGCTCGCCGAACATGAAGCCGATCTGCTGGCGCGCGCCCGCTGGGCCCTGCAGCCCAAGGATTGGCTGCGTCTGCAACTCACGGGTGCGGTGGCCACCGACCCATCGGATGCGAGCGGCACGCTGCTCTATGACCTGGTTGCGGGCGCCTGGAGTGAGGAGGCCATGGTCGCGTGCCGGGTCCGCAGCGACCTGCTCGCGCCGGTGCAGGCATCCGGTGCGCTTGCGGGCATGGTGCGCGCGGATCCGCACTTGGCCGGGCTCCCTGTCGCGACAGGTGGGGCCGATGCTGCCTGCGGAGTGCACGGATTGGGTCTCACGGTGGGTCGTGGCGCGCTGGCGCTCGGCACCGGGGCGCAACTGAGCAGTGTCATCGCAACCGCCGACCCGGATGACACCCTGCGTACGCACACCTTCGCGACGGTCGGTCGCGTGGGCGAGGCCTTCTATCGCCTCGGTGCCGTGCAAAGCGGTGGATTGGCGCTTGAGCGCGTCCTGGCGTGGCTCGGTGCTGACGTGGCCGAAGCGCAGCGCGCCTTGGCCGCGGGGATCCGCCCGGGCGATCCGCTGTTCTTCCCCTTCGTCGCCGGTGAACGCAGCCCCTATCTCGATCCCGACCTGCGGGCCTCCTGGCTGGGACTATCCCTGTCGACAACACGCGAGGCGATGCTGAGATCGGTGCTCGAGGGCATGGCCTACACCGTGGCCGCGGCGTACGCCGCCATCGTGGAGTCCGGTGCGGCTCCCGCCTCTCCGCTGACGGTGCTCGGCGGTGGCAGTCGTGACCCGGCGTACGTCGCCCTGCTCGCGACGGCGCTGGGGATCTCACTACGACCGGCGGCCGTCGCCGACGCGACCGTCATCGGTGCCGCGAGGCTGGGGGCGGACGTCGTTGGTGAGTCATTCCCGGCGCTGGCCGTCGCGGCACCCGGGGCCGGCGCACATGGGATCGTGGAGCCGGCTCACAATGCCATCGTGAGCGAGCGGCAGCAGCGTTGGGTTGCTGACGCGCCGAGCAGTCAGAGCGGTCAGTCGTCCGAGTGAGGGAGTGCGGATAGATGAGAATTGTCATCGGGAGCGATCATGCGGGTTTTGACCTCAAAGAGGCCCTGCTCGCCTGGCTGCATGCGGCTGGGCACGAGGTCATCGACGTCGGCACCGACACGGACGCCTCGTGTGACTATCCCGTGTTTGGTGCCGCGGTGGGTCGAGCCGTTGCCGCGGGGGTAGCCGACCGTGGTGTCGCTGTCTGCGGCAGCGGACTGGGCATCTGCATGGCGGCCAACAAGATTCCCGGCGTACGCGCTGCTGTCCTACGCACCGTGGAGGACGGTGAGATGAGTCGGCGCCACAACGACGCCAATGTCGCATGTTTTGGTGGGCGTGTCACCACCGTGACCGAGGCGGAGCGCAGCCTGAGCGCCTTCTTGGAGACGGGCTTCGACGGTGGCCGACATGGACGCAGGGTGGATCTCCTGGCCGAGCTGGATGCCGAGGATCGCCCGGCATGATGCGCGGTCGACTCAGGGGAGTTCGACGAGGACCTTGCCCAGCGTGCGTGATTGGACCGCATCGTGAGCTGCCGCAATGTCATCGAGTGGGAAGTGCACGGTCGGCAGCGGCGAGAGGTCCCTGGCCTCCAACGCTGCGGTGATCTCGCGCGTGCCTTCACCGAGCAGTGCCGGTGAGAATCCGTAGAGCATCATGAAGCGCAGCACGACATTGGCGACCATGAGTCGGCGCACGGGGATCGTCGGGTCCACGGCGTCCGCGGCGTACGTCGCGATGACCCCCCACGGCACAAGCACGGCCAGATCGAGATCAAGGTTGGCGGTGAGGTCCACCTCAATGATGCGATCGACTCCGGCGCGAGCCGCACCGGCGATGGCGTCCACCGCGCCGGCGTCGGTGTAGTCGATGACGACATGTGCACCGGCGGCAGCGGCGATCTGCCCCTTGAGCTCACCACTCACCGTCGCGATGACATGAGCACCGGCCCGTCGGGCGAGTTGGACCGCAGCATGTCCGACCGCACCCGCACCACCGTGCACGAGCACGGTCTGTCCGTCGATCGGTCCATCGGACATGAGGCAGGCGTACGCCGTGAGATAGGGCACGCCGAGTGCGGCGGCCTGCTCAGTGGGGATGCCATCCGGGATGGCCACGGCCTGACGTGATGGCACGACGGTGAATTGCGCGGCGGTGCCGAACTGCCGCTGCGCCGCGGCAAGGTAGACCCACACGCGTTCGCCGATGCGGCCGATGTCGACGCCGGGTCCCACGGCCTCGATGACTCCGGCACCGTCTTGGCCGGGCACCTGGTAGTCAAAGTCCATGGGTGTCGGGTTGCTGCGCGACTTCCAGTCCGTGGGATTGACCGCGGCGACCTGCAGTCGCACGCGAACCTCGCCCACCCCGGGACCCGGAGTTGCTACTTCCCCGACCTGGAGCACATCGGAGGTGCCACGTTGCACGTAGAAGGCCGCCAGCATGTGGGCAGCCTAGTGCCCGCTAGCGCGCGGTGAGACGCACTTTGGCGGATGTGGCAGTGCCATTGGCATTGGTCACGATGGCCACGCACGAATAGGTCGTACCCACCGAGAGTCGGTAGACGAGGGCGACCCTGTCGGCGTCGATGGGGCCGGAGCGCGCGGGCCGGCCAGGTGCTGAGCAGCGCACCCGCTTGGTGATGATCGGTGACCCGTTACCGCGAATGTTGGCCACGACGAAGCCGGCGACACGGCCGGGCTCCGCCGAGGCGAAGACGATGCGGGGGCGTGAGGGGAGACCGGCAAGAGTCACCGTGCGCTCGGCGCTCGGGATCGATGGGATCCCCTCCGCGACGGAGATGGCCGATACGACGTACCTGCCCGTCGCGAGGTCGGTGATGGTGCACGTCGCCGTCTCGGGTGGAGGTGGCGCAGCGACGGCGCAGGTGGTGATGTCGCCGGCCCTGTCGCGCGCGGATACGACGTACTCATCAGCGCGTATGCCCATCGCGGCGGGTGACAGCGTCACCGTCATGCGGGCGGTGGTTGAGGTGACCTTGGTGATGGTGGGCGGCAGGGGCTGATCGATGGGTTCGGGCGTGAAGGGCACACCGGCGTCGATGAGGAACTGGGTCATGGCGGAGACTCGCGTGTAGACGCCAGCACCATCACGGGTGCCGCACTCGGCCAGGCCCCAACTCACGACACCGATGAGTCGGCGGCCGGTGCCGGTGCCTCCGACGAGGGGGCCACCGGAATCCCCGACACAGCTGTCGACGGGCGTGCCGTCGCGCACGCCCTCGGCGCACAGCATGACGCGTGCATCAACCGCTCCCGGGCCGTAGCCGAGGAAGCGCACCCCGTCGATGGTGAAGGGCTCACCGCCTCCGCAGGAGGAGGTCGGGAAGACGACGAGTTGGCCGATGCGATAAACCGAGGTGAAGCGCCACGGTTCGCGCTGGTTGATCGCTCCCCAACCTGCGACGGAGGCGGGTGCTCGCGCGGCCGTGAGGGTCTCGGCCTCGTCCGAGGTGGCCGGGGTGAGGGTGTCGACGCCGAGGAGGGGCTCGGCGAGCGTCACAACGGCGATGTCATTGCGCTCGCTGCCCCTCTTATAGCGCGGGTGCACAGCGATGCTGACGATATTCACGACGCGCCCGCCAGCGCTGGTGAGATCCCCGTCCGGGAATGTGCCAGCGACGAGCGAGGTGGCCGATGTCTTGTCGACACAGTGGGCGGCCGTGATCACCAGTGACGGTGAGACCAGCGTGCCGCCGCAGATCTGTGCCTTGTACATCCCCATCGTTCGATAGCGCTGCCGATCACCGATGGCAATGAGGGAGTCGAAGTCAGCGGACGGGCCGGGCTCGCCATTGACCACCCGGGGAGTCACGCGCGTGTCGGCGGGTGGGGAGTCGACGGCGTGGGAGGGCGGTGCCGTGACCAGCGCTGCAGCGAGCGCGATGACGGCGGACCACGCCAGTCCAGATCGAGTCAGCCCTGACCGAGTCATGGCACGCTCACGGGGATCCGCTGGGAGCGGGTCGACCCCAGGTTATTGGTGCTCTTGGCGAAGCACAGGTAGTCCCGTCGCCGCGGCAGGGTCATCACCGTGCGGCCGGCGGTCACGTCCGCGCGGTAGACGTCCACACCGTCGCGACAGATGATGCGGGTGCGTGTCCATGTTGGGTCATCGGATGCCGATACGAGCACGAGCAGGCGTCGACCGGGCGTCATGGTCGCGGACTCGATGCGCGGCTTCGTCGGTTTGGCATTCGGCCCCCCGACGGTGACCGACGTGGCAACGGATGCGGCCGATTGCTCGCTGGCGGCGAGGGCGAAGCCGAGGACGTTGTACGTCGCTCCCGGAGTGAGACCGGTGATGGTGCAGGAGGCGGCGCGGGCCGACGATGTGCAGGACCCCACGTCTGAGGGGTCGGTGATGTTGGTGGCGACAGCTTCATAGCTGAGGACCGCGACGGAGTCGCCCGGGGTGAACGTGGCAAGGATCCCATCGGCGCCCGAGCGTGCCGCGCTGACCAGCGGTGCGGCAGGTGCGGTCTCCTTGACCTGGACACCACTCGCGGCCAGCCAGTCGAGGTAGGGGGCGACGCGGGTGTAGACGGCGGGCTTCTTGTCAGGGAGCTCCGCGCCTCGATCATCAAAGCCGGCACAGCCGATCCCGACGCTGACCACTCCGACGAGCCGTTCGCCCGTGCCGTTGCCGGCGTAGAGCGGGCCACCGGAATCGCCCTGACAGGTGTCGATCAGGAGTGATGTGCCGGGCTTAACTCCGATGGCGCATACCGCTGTCGTCGTGTCGATGCCGAGACCGGTGAAGGTGACACCACCGACGACGTAGGTCTTGTCAGTGCGTGAGCAGACGGAGTTGGGGATGACGGTGAGATCGGCGACGAGCGCCCGATCGGTGCGGCCACCCGTGGCGGTGGTGGAGCCGTAGCCGGCGGAGCGGACAGCAACACCCGGTGCGAGAGCCTGGGCTGAGCCCGCCTCGGTGGTGACCGTCATGGGCGTGGCACCCGCGATCGGTGCCGCGAGGGTGATGACGGCAATGTCATTGACGTAGGTGCGCGGGCTGTAGTCCGGTGCGACGGCGATGCGCGTCACGGGCACCATCACGAGGCCGCTGCGGAAGATCGTCGCTGACCAGCCCACGCTGACCCGGCTTGCGGACAGGGGTGCTCCGGTGGATGTGGTCACGCAGTGCGCGGCGGTGATCACATGCGTCGCATCGACGAGGGTCCCGCTGCAGGCGATGCCGCCAGCCTGGACATAGACCAGCGACCCGACCTCGCCGGTGCCCGGCTCCCGGCCATTAACCACCCTCGGGGTGACAACTCTCGGGGTGTTATCGACGTGCACAGACTCAAGCGTCTGAACGCCCTCGACCGCCTGGGCGGTGGGGACGGTGAGGGCGGTGACGGGCAGCACCGCGGCGACGAGCAGCAGACGCAGCGGGATCACCACCCAAGCGTAGGCAAGGATGGGGGTGGTTGCCTCATCGCGGGGTGTTCCCGCGATTCACCGGGCAGATCCCGAGGAGTTTCACATGGGCACGGCTCTCATCACCGGTGCAACATCGGGCATCGGACTCACCTTCGCGCGCACCCTGGCCCGTCGCGGCCACGACATCGTGGCGGTCGCCCGTGATCGGGACCGGCTGGAGATCGTGGCGACGGAGTTGCGGGGATACGGCGTTGAGGTGGAGTTGATCTCTGCCGATCTCACTGACCGCGAGCAATTGGCCGTCGTCGAGCGGCGCGTGAGGGACCAGCCCGTGGAGATCCTGGTCAACAATGCGGGTTTCGGTGTCATGCAGCAGTTTGCGGGAGGAGATCTCGATGCTGAGCAGCGGATGCTCGATGTCCTGGTCACCGCGGTCATGCGTCTCACGCATGCGGCCCTGCCGGGCATGATCGAGATGGGAAGCGGTGCGATCCTCAACGTCAGCAGCATCGCGGGTTGGATCACCGGGGGCACCTACTCGGCGTCAAAGGCCTGGGTCACGGTCTTCAGCGAAAGTCTCGCGATCGAGATTGCGGGCACGGGGGTGCATGTCACCGCGGTGTGCCCGGGCTTCACCCATACCGAATTCCATCAGCGCGCCAGCATGGAGGTCGACACCATCCCCGAGTGGATGTGGCTGGACTCCCAGGAGGTCGTCGATCGTGCGCTCATCGATGTGCGTCGCGGGAGACCGGTCAGTGTTGCGGGTCGGCAGTACAAGGCCATGTCGATCGCTGTGCAGTATCTCCCGCGGCCGCTCGTGCGTGCGCTGGGCGCGCGTCGCCCGGGTCGCTAGGGACGAGCCGCGATCTCGGCGATGATGGTGGACGGGTCACCATCGACCACATCCCATCCACGCAGGCGTGCACCGAGCGCGGCCGACCGAGTGTCCTGGTCGGCGTCGGACGTCACCACCACGGTCACCGGTGCATCCGGCCAGTCACTCACCGCGCCCGGCCGGGGCAGGACCGGATCGACCAGCACGTAGCCACCCACTGTGCGGCGTGCGGAGCGCTGGGCAAAGCCGAGATGGGGTGCGAATGCGCAGGCGGTGCCCGTGAGCACCAGCAGCAGCGGCGGCGCGGGGTCGGCGGCCGCGATCTGCAGTGCAGTGCGGGGGGTCCAGTCGTTGACGCTCACGTCCATGTCGGTGAGATCAATGACCGCGGGCACGTGCGCCAGGGTGTACGCCGATCCGGGCGTCAGCACCACACTGTTGATCGGCATGTCCAGCACCCTAGGGTTTGGGTATGAGCGACCGCGAAGCACTCCGCCAGCAGATCGTCGACAAGGCCGTAGTTCACGGCAGGGTCATCCTGTCCAGTGGTCGCGAAGCCGACTATTACGTCGACCTTCGACGTGTCACGCTGGATGCACAGGCGGCTCCCCTGATCGGTCGCGTCATGCTCGATCTGACGTCGGAGTGGGATTACGAGGCGTCGGGTGGCCTGACCCTCGGAGCAGATCCGGTCGCGACCGCGATGCTGCACGCCGCGGCAGATCGGGGTGAGAGCCTCGATGCGTTTGTCGTCCGCAAGGAGGGCAAGGCGCACGGGTTGCAGCGCCGCATCGAAGGACCGGACGTCGCTGGTCGTCGCGTGCTGGCTGTCGAGGACACCTCCACGACCGGGTCGAGCGTGATGGCCGCGGTCGAGGCACTGCGCGAGGCGGGTGCGGAGGTCGTGGGCGTCGCGGTCATCGTCGATCGCGGTGCGGGTGATGCGGTCCGCGAAGCGGGACTGGACTACCGCGCGGCGTACTCCCTCGCCGATCTCGGCCTGGAGTAGCCAGCGGTGAGTCCGGGACTGTTCATCCGGGGCTGTTGATCCGGGGCTACGTATCGGACTCGGTCAACTCCACATCCGCTTCGCTGAGGTGCAGTCGGCGCTCAATCCAGAGCAGGACGATGACAATCGCCGCGCCCGCCAGCGCGCAGAGGATGACACTGACGACATCCGTCGAGGGTGCGAGGAGATTGCGGTCGGCGTCCTGCCAGGGCCAGAGCGCCCGCAGGGAACCGATCATGAGTCCGACGATGACCGCCATCGTGATGCGAGCTTGATGATCGAGTAGCCAGCGCAGGAAGGACACGAAGACGGCCAGACCGAAGATCGCTCCCACCGCGAAGACGGCGAGGTAGGTGAGGTTGCGTTCGTTGACAGCGGCGATGGTCGACTCGTAAAGCCCCATGGACAGCAGGAGGAATGACCCCGATACGCCCGGGAGCACGAGGGCGCAGATGGCGGCGGCGGCAGCGAAGAACACGGCGATCAGCGGCGGGTCGCTGATGTCGCCCGGGGGGAGTCCGGTGAGGAGCACGGCCGTGATGAGGGCGAGGATGATGATGAGGGCCTCGCGCCAGCCCACGCCACCGGGTGGCGTCCTGCGCAGGATGGCCCAGGGGACGGCGATCCCGGCAGCGACGAGACCGAAGAACAGCGCCAGCATCTGCTCGGGATGAGTCTGGAGCAGGGGCTCGATAAAGCGGGCCCCGAGGATCACCGCGATGACCATGCCCACCCCGACGGGGATGAGCATGGACCAGGGGAGTCCACGCAGGAGTGGGCCGATCTCGGACCGCGGACCGGTGATGAGGCGACGACCAGCAAGGACGACATCGGCCATCGCATCAATGAGGCTGCGGTAGAGACCGACGATGAGGGCGACGGTGCCACCACTGACGCCCGGGATCACCTCCGCGACGCCGATGAGCGCTCCACGCAGGAGGTTGATGAGGCTCAGCACCTGGAGAGCCTACGCTTCCAGGCGTGATAGATGACGATGGCGCGCTCCACCCGGACGTACTCGATCCGCAGTTGCTTGAGCACGGAGACACGCGCAATGTCGTCGATCGGTATCGCTTCTGGACGATGGAGGCCATCGTCGCCGACCTGGATGAGCGCCGACATGCCTTCCACGTGGCGATCGAGAACTTCGAGCACGACATGAATATCGGCTCCGTTGTGCGATCGGCGAATGCCTTCCTGGCCCAGGAGGTGCACATCGTGGGTCATCGTCGATGGAATCGCCGCGGTGCCATGGTGACCGAGCAATACCAGCATGTGCGCCACCATGAGTCCGTCACGGAATTCGTGGAGTGGGCGGATGCGGCCGACCTACCCATCATCGGTATCGACAACATGGAGGGGTCGGTGTCGATGGAGACCTACGACATCCCCCGCGCCTGCGTCCTGCTGTTTGGGCAGGAGGGGCCCGGCCTCTCCGCTGAAGCTCAAGCGGCCTGTGTCGACATGTTGGCGATCACGCAATTCGGCTCAACCCGCAGCATCAATGCGGGTGCGGCCGCGGCGGTGGCCATGCACGCGTGGATTCGCCGCCATGTCTTTGACCAGGGTGTCTAAGCAGGGCGTCTACGAGCGCACGAGTTCGGCAATGACGTCGATGGCCTGATCCACCTCGTCCTCGGTGTTGTAGGCGTGGGGGCTGATCCGGACAAGCCCCGGGGTGTGGTCTCGGCCAAAGTCAATCTGGGAGTAGTCCGGTGTTGACAGGCTGGTGTTGATCCCACGTGAGCGCAGCTCGCTGACGAGCCCGGCCGGGTCCCCGACGCGGATCGTGACGATGCCCGTCAGTGTGCTGCCTCGATCACGCACCGTGACCCCGGGGATGTCGACCAGGCTCGTCCGCGCGCGATGGGCCAGTGCCCCGATCCGCTCCGAGATCGACTCCAGCCCACAGGCCAGGGCATAGTCAACGGCGGCACCGAGTCCGAGGAGTGCGGCGTAGGGCTTTTCCCAGGATTCGAATCGCGCGGCACCGGATGCGACGTCGTAGGAGTCGATCGCTGTCCAGGTGGCCGCGTGCAGATCGAGGGGAAAGGGCTCAAGCTCATCGAGCATGCGCTGCGATACGACGAGGAATCCCGTGGCGCGCGGACCGCGTAGGAACTTCCTCCCGGTGGCGGACAGGACATCGCAGCCGATCCGCTCCCTGTCGACAGGCAGTTGACCGACAGACTGGCAGGCGTCGACGAGATACCAGGCCGATGAGCCGCGGAGGCGCAGGACGTCACCAATGGCGGCGACATCGTTGAGCAGCCCGTTTTGGCTCGGTGCGTGATTGATGGACACGATGCGGACGCGGTCGTCCAGCATGCTGGTAAAAGCGTCAACATCGACCGCACCATCCGCAGCATCCGGGATGACCTCGATGGTGGCACCGGTGCGCTTGGCCAGTTGCAAGAGAGGCAGGACATTGGAGGCGTACTCGCTGCCCGAGACGAGCATGCGATCACCGGGCTGCAGCGGATCGCTGAAGGCGATGGCCTGGAGGCCTCGATCCCAGGCGACGGTCGCGGACTCCACGAGCGCGACGTGATCGGCGGGGGCATTGATGAGTCGGCCGATGGACTCATAGACGGCATCGACTCGGTCCTTCGCCTCGGCGTACGCCTCATAGCCACCGATCTCCTCCTCGCGCCGCAGATGCTCGACCACTGTGTCGGTGACGATGCGGGGGGCGAGCGCGGAGCCGGCGTTATTGAGGTGGATGACGTTGACGCACCCGGGGGTATCGGCGCGCAGCGCCTCGATGTCCAGCACGTCGCGATGCTAGTCGCGACTGACCACGGACTCCCGGGGTGAGTCGCGAGGAGCAGCACCCCGGTCCTTTACAGTGGAGGTTATGGCCGTGGTCTGGTTTGAGATTCCGGTCCTGGACCTTGCCAGGGCGGTGGCCTTCTACGAAGCGGTGCTGGGCGTCCCTCTGGAACGCCGTGTCATGGACGGTCATGACATGGCCGTCTTCCTCGAGCCCGTGGGCGCGGTCGGTGCCCTCGCCCACGGGGATAGTTATGTCCCGTCTCTCGACGGATGTCGTGTCTACTTCGACGTCGCCGACGCCGAGCAGGTCCTCGATCGAGCCGTCGCTGCCGGTGGCCGTGTCCTCTACCCCGTCACCGAGGTCGAGCCCGGGATCCGCGTCGCGGAGTTCGCCGATTGCGAGGGCAATCGCATCGCTGTCTCGAGCGGCTCGGCGTAGTCAGCATCCGGATGGCGTCGCGGCCCGGGGGGATGGCGTATTGGTGGGGAGCCCGAGGCGGCCCCCAGCTCCGAGTGTCCCGCTGACCCAGGCCGAGGTGGCCGCACAGGAGGTGCTGCGCTACATCCCCGACACGGCATCGGTGGAGGTCCGCTACGACGATCCGCTGCGATGACCGAGCCGCCTCACCCCCGGGGACTGAAGGAGGTCGCGTGCTCGCGTGCCACGGCCTCGATCACATCCGCTCCCACCGTGGTGCCTTGGCGCGAGGCGATAGCGGTCGCCGTGGCAGCCATGCGCTCTGCCAGGTCAGCATCACCCAGCAGTGATTCCAGCGCGTTGTCCATGTCATCCTCGGTGAAGGTGTACGTGGCAAGGCGCTTGCCGAAACCGAGTTCATCCATGCGCTGCGCATTGTCGTACTGATCCCAAAAAAGTGGCAGCAGGATCATTGGCTTGCCAAAGTGGAGTGACTCCGTGGTGGTGTTGTTGCCGCCGTGCGTGATCACGAGGTCGACCAGCGGGATGATGCTGGTCTGAGGCAGGAACTGCGCGCCCACCATGTTGTCAGCCAGTTCGTACTGAGCGTGCTGCCGTCCCATGGAGACGATGAAGCGGTGGCGTGTCCTGCCAAGCACATCAATGAGACGCTTCATCAGGTCCACATCCGAGCTGCCCATTGATCCAAGGGACAGGTAGATCAGCGCGCTATCTGCCGGACGGTCAGCAACCGCGGCAGGGATCTCGTATGCCTCGTCAGTGGAGCGCACCGATGAGTCCATGCGATGCCAACGACCATCAAGGGGCCGCTGGTCGGTGTAGTCAGCTTCTTTCGGGTACACGTACAGATTTGCCGCATCGGAGGTGTGAATGAACTCAAGGTCGGGAAGTGCAGGAGCGCCGTTGGCGGTCACAAATTCGTTGAACGCCGTCCAGATTGCCCGATGGGTGCGGTCGTACTCATCGCGAAATGCCTGCCAGTGCGCATCGTCGTTCGCGGCATACCCCGAAAAGACCGGGGCGATCGCATTGCCCTTTATCTCGAGGGGATTGCACGAAACGATGCGCACAAATGGCACACCGGCGGTCATCAGGGCGGGGAAGCACAACACGTTGTCCTCAACAACCACATCGGGCTTGACCCGCTCGATGATGTGCTTTAACTGCACCTCGCAATACATCGCCGTGTCGATGAGTGCCTGCCACGTCGGTGCAATGAAGGTCTCTAGTTGTTCGATGGTGGGCTTGCGGAACTCGGCTGCGGTCTCGCGGATGTAGTCCATCCACACGCCGCCCCCGCTGTGCTCCTCGTCGCATGCCTCCGGTGGGGCGAGATCAACGAGGTCCTCCTCAAAGCCCAGCGCGCTCAACTCTCCCTTCCATGATGCCTCCGCGGCGAACACCACGCGGTGACCGCGGTCCATCAAGACTTTGCCAATCCCGATGCACTGATTCGTGGGGCCATGGCCGTTTTCCGGCATGAACAAGATCGTGAGGGGACGGGCTGCGCTATCGGACATCGGTGAGCTCTCCCTGCTGCGGATGGCCATCATGGTGTGACCGGTCAAGGCTAGGTGTCCCGTGGATCCACGACATGGGCCAGGGGATAACTCCGGCAGTGCCCCTTCTTGCCTGCAAACGTTTGCCGATAGGCTGCAGGTCCACCTCGGCACAGGAGAACGCCTCATGACCAACGACATGCGCACCCAGATGGGGTCCGGCAAGGGCTTCATCGCCGCCCTCGATCAAAGTGGTGGCAGCACCCCCAAGGCACTCTCGCTCTACGGCATTGAGGAGAGCGCCTACTCCGGTGAGCAGCAGATGTATGACCTGGTGCATCAGATGCGCTCGCGCATCATGACGAACCCGGCGTTCAACGGCGACAAGGTGCTCGCGGCGATCCTGTTTGAGATGACGATGGACCGCGATGTGGAGGGCCAGCCGACGCCGGCCTACTTGTGGAACGTCAAGCGCGTGGTGCCTCTCGTCAAAGTGGACCTTGGTCTCGCCGACGAGGTGGACGGCGTCCAGGTCATGAAGCCGATGCCCCATCTGGATGATCTGTGTGCGCGCGCGGCAGGCAAGGGTGTTTTTGGCACCAAGATGCGCTCTGTCATCAATGCAGCCAACCCCGCTGGGGTCAAGGCCGTCGTCGACCAGCAGTTCGACGTCGCCCTGCAGATCCTCGGCCACGGTCTCGTGCCGATCATCGAGCCCGAGGTCAACATCAAGAGCGACGATAAGGCTGCGAGTGAGGTGCTCCTGCGCGATGACCTGCTGGCCGGCCTGGATCGGGTGCCCGAGGGTCACCAGGTGATGTTCAAACTGTCGCTGCCGAGCGCCAACAATTTCTACAGCGTTTTCATCAATGATCCCCGGGTGCTGCGCGTGGTTGCCCTGTCCGGCGGCTACTCCCGCGATGACGCCTGCGACATGCTCACGGCCAATCACGGCATGATTGCCAGCTTCTCCCGGGCACTGAGCGAGGGCCTATCGGCACAGCAGAGTGACGCCGACTTCACCGCGACGCTGCAGGCCACGATCGACGAGATCTACACCGCGTCCATCACCTGATTCCGGCTAGCGGCATGATGGCGGCGTGAGCCTTCATGGAAACCTGCTCGGCGGTCCTCCACCCACCCTGCTGCCCGACGACCCGGGGCCGCGCCTGGCGCTCGAGGGTGGCGCGGATCCCAACGACGTCGCGCGACGCTATCCGCAGTCGAGTCTGGCCTGGGCAACGCTCGCGGACGCGGCATGGGATGACGGTCGCGTGGTGGAGTCCTACGCCTATGCCCGTGTCGGCTACCACCGTGGCCTCGATGCACTGCGACGCAATGGGTGGAAGGGTCACGGACCCGTGCCGTGGTCACATGATCCCAACCGCGGATTCCTGCGCTGTCTGATCGCCCTGCAGCGTGCGGCGGCCACCATCGATGAGGTGGATGAGGCGCAGCGCTGCGCGGACTTCATCATCGACTGCGATCCGGGTCTCGGCTAGGACGGTCGCCATGGCACATGTCGCAGTGATCGGGGGCGGCATCAGTGGTGTGTCCTGCGCGGGTGCACTCGCTGAGTTGGGCTGCACCGTCGATGTCTACGACCGCGGCCATCGACTCGGGGGGCGCCTGGCGACCCAAACCCTGCGCGACACCGGCACGGCGTACGACGGGCGGCCCGTCGACGTCGGGGCGTCCTACTTCACCGTTGATGACGCCCGCTTCGGCAACGTCGTCGGTGACTGGATCGGTCGCGGATTGCTGTGCCCCTGGACCGATACCTTCCACATCGCCGACGGCACGGGTGTGATTGGCACCAAGATCGGTCCCATGCGCTACGCGGCGCCACTGGGACTGCGCAGCCTCGTCGAGGATCTTGCCGGTGCACTGCCGTCGGATCTGGTCGAGATCCGACATCCCTTCGACGTCACCGGCATCGACGTAGGTCCGGACAGTGTGCGCATCGCCGATCGCGAGTATCGATCAGTTGCGCTGTGCGGCCCGGACCCCCAGATGGACGTGCTGGTGCCGTTCGATCACGCACCGATGTGGGAGCCGGTGCTGGCGCTGGTGGCGGTGTACGACGATCGCACGTGGGACTTCGACGGCGCCTTCGTCAACGACGATCCCGTGCTGTCCTTCGTCGCCGATGACGGATCACGCCGCGGTGATGGTGCGCCCGTGCTGGTCGCGCACTCCACCCCCGTGCTCGCGGCGGGCCACCTCGCCAATCCCGTCACCGCCGCCCCCGCCATGCTCGCGGTCCTGGGCAATCTCAGCCAAGGCGGCGTGCCCTCGTGGTTCACGGTGAAGCGCTGGACCTACGCGCGCCCCGCGCATGCACGGCCCGAGGTCTTCGCCTTCGACGGCATCGTCGGGCGCGCGGGCGATGGCTGGGCCGGTGTGCCGCGCACGCAGTCGGCCTGGGTCTCGGGCGACGCCCTGGGTCGGGCGATGGGCGAGGCGCTCACCTGACGAGGTAGGTCGTCAACTCCCGCATCACCACTCTGCCGCCTGCGGCGGATGAATGGAGCGATCAGCCAGACGCTGGGGATCCCTTGCCGGTCATGAGTGCGAGGACGTTTTCGAGGGGCCCCTTGGTGAACCTGCGCATCCAGATCCAGGCGAACACCGACAGCACGACCCATGATGCGATGGCCGTCGCGACGACAGCGAGTGCTCCCCACTGACCGAAGTAACCGATGCCGTACGCACTGAACACGATCGATAGCAGTGCTGATTCGCCGATATAGACCGTGAGCGACATGCGCCCGGCCGGTGCGAGGAATGCAAGAGCCGTGGGTCGTCGTGCCAGGAGCAGCGCAATACTGCCCAGATAGCCCGCGGCGAGTATCGGTGCCGTGATGAAGCCCAGGGCCAGTCCAGCAGCGCCCGCGAAGGAATAACTGGTGCCCGCTGCCACCGCGCCGATCTGCAGTCCGGCGGCGAGCACCTGCAGCGGTAGGCCGATTCCCCAGCCCCAACGTGACACCGTCCGCCACAGGTCGAGATGGTCGGCGGGGTTGGCGAGCAGGCGGCGACGCGATGCACGCAGGCCGAGGATGAAGGCCGCGAACGCCATCGGTCCCTGCAGGAAGAAGACACTGAGGAGCACAGTGGGCAGTGCGTCGAGTCGGGCGAGTGTCGCTTCGGCGAAGGTGCCCGTCGCGAGAGCGGTCTCCAGGCCTTCGAGCCCGGATCCCTCATCGGGGAAAGCAGCCAGCAGCGCGCTCACGGTCAGGATGAAGAACACCGATAAAGCGATCGAGGCGATGGTCCATATCCGCAATGCGCGGTCGGAGGCCCGGGACACGGAGAGGAGCAGGAGGCCGAGGATGGCGTAGGTGATGAGGATGTCACCGACGAAGAAGAACACCGCGTGCGCGAGGCCGAAGAGGAACAGCGCACCCATCCGGCGTAGGTAGCGTCGCCGATTCGGTGGACTCTGGTCGCGCAGGATGAACGATGCGCTATAGCCGAAAAGGAATGAGAACAGCAGGTAGAACTTGCCCTGGGCGAGCGCCACGACCACCAGCGCGGTGAAGCGATTGCCGACTCCGTCGACCGATTCCGCGGTGAAGCCATCCGCGCTGATACCCAGGTATGCGGCATTGACGACCACGATGCCCAGCAGCGCGATACCGCGAACCCGATCGGGAAGTGCCTCGCGAGCCGCAGGGGCCGACTGCGTCACCGGCATGGCTCTACCCTACGCCAGAAGTGAACGAGTCTGTTAACTTCTGAACGTGGTGATCAAAAATGAGCGCATCCTTGATATCGCGGCCGAGGTGCTGGCTCGACGCCCGGACGCGACCTTGCAGACGATCGCCGACAGCGCGGGGATCAGCCGGACCACGATCTTCAACCGCTACCCGACGCGAGGTGATCTGATCGAGGCACTGGCCATGGACACCGTGGCACGCATCGGTGCGGTGATGCAGCGCGTGCCGACATCGATGGATGATGACGTCGATGTCGCATTACTTGCGGTCACCGTCGCCTTGATGCCACTGGCATCGCGCACGATATTCCTGCGGCTGCATGTCGATACCCACGATGTGCTCGAGACCCATTGGATCGACGCGGTCACTCCTCTGGCGGTCTACATCGCCACCCTGCAGGCTCACGGTCGACTACGCCAGGATCATCCCTACCGCTGGTTGACCGCGTCGTACATCGGTCTGCTGTTTGCGGCCTGGGATGAGATCGAGTCGGGGGAGATCGGTCCGGTGCAGGCCGCGCGGCTGATCACGCAGACGTGGCTCGCCGGCGCTGAGTATGCGGGGTGAGCCGCTCGGCAGTATCGCTACGCGGGTTCGGCGACGAGCAACTCGAGTGCGCCTTCAATCTGACCGGGCTTCACCGGTCCGATGATGCGCACGGCGACACGGCCCTGCGCATCGAGGATCACGGTGCTCGGCAGGGATCGCGGTGGCACGTCGGGAATCGTCGCCAGGACGCGGCCATCTCGGTCATCGATGCTGGGATACACGCTGGAGGCGAGCAGACCCGCGGCCGCGATCGGATCATCGAGGGAGTTGACTCCGATGAAGACGACCCCCCGGTCGGCGAAGGCTTTGGCCGCCGACTCCAGGAGCGGCAACTCCTCGATACAGGGTGGGCACCAGGACGCCCACGCGTTGATCACGACAATGTCGCCCGCCAGATCCTGGGTCGACAGGGGCGTGCCGTTCAGGGTTTCACCGGCGATGACGATCGCGTCCTCACGCTCATCCGGCGGGATGACCGTCAGACCCACCGCGGGGTTGATGGCGGGTGCTGTCGCGGGGATGGTGACAACCGGAGCGTCGGCGTACAGCCCGGAGCCTGCACATCCACTGGTGAGCAGGCTGGCCAGCGCTGCTCCCATGACCGCGACACAACGTATGGCGACACGGTGGCCTGTCACTGGGCCAACTCCCGACGTTCGCGCCGTTCCATGAGCGCGGTGGACCTCTCCTCGGAGCGCCACCATTCCACCGCCGCGACCATCATCCAGATCGAGTCGATCACCATGGTGATGGCCCACATGAGCGCGCCAGCGACCTGTTGATCGACGACCGGATCTGCGCCGACCGCGGTGGTCGCCATGACGTACGACGGATAGAGGGTGACCGGGGAGAGGAAGATGACCGCACCGAGCACCGTCTCCGGGATCATCATGAGTCCGAGTGCCAGCACGCGATGGATCGGCCGCGGCCGCCGCGCGCACATGTCGTTGCCAATGAGTGGGTAGTAGAAGAGCAGGGCGGCGATCAGATACAGGGGTCGCTCGACAAAGGCCATGGCGTCGTGATCACCCAGCACCCACTCCATGACCGGTGTGATGTGCGACCCGATCAGGACGGTGACAAAGAGCGTCCAGGTGAGGATCGGGTTGACGAGGAGCAGCCCGACGCTCGAGCGCAGCGCCCTGATGATGGTGGCGCGGGTGCGACCCTGCGTCGTCAGGATGGTGAGTGCAACGGGACACGACAGCACGATGAAGGGTGCCGCGAGCATCATGACGATCAGGTGCTGGCCCATGTGGGCCCAAAAGAAGGTGTGCGCGAGGGTCTCGAACGGGCCGAGATAGGCGATGGCCAGCAGGAGCATTCCGACGAGGAAGCTCCCGGTGCGCAGGGGGGACCAGGTCATCCCGCGGCGGGTGATGGATCGCACGGACCAGAGATAGAGGCCGGTGAACAGGCACAGATTGAGGGTGACAAAGAGATCGACGGTCCATACGTCGTCTCCCGGCACCCACGGCGGCATAACCCCACGATAGACACTGAGCCGTCGATAGCCACTGGGCCGTCGAACGCGCTATCACGATCGACGCCAACCGGGGTGCCATCACCCCGACCGGGACCTCCCTTGAGGGGTGCGGCCTATCGCTGAGCCTGCTCGGATGTCATCAAAGATCGTCGAAGTACGGCGGCGAGATGATCGCTCGTGGGTGGTTCAAATAAACACGCTCGTCGTGAGCTGGATGCTGTGGGTCCAACTGGGAAAACCAGCGCCGCATCTCTTCTATTGGCGTATTCCGATTCTCGGTGTCCCAGCTTTCGTCAATTTCAGAAAAGCACCGTGTGCCGACGTCGCTCGCAGCGATACGCTCGCACACTATTTCTAGCATCCGCTTTCCATCCGAAAGGCTGTGGTCCAACACGCTTTGAATAGTTGCGGTGCTGGGGACTTCCCACCGCTCCACGAGGTAAATGGGCCCGTGGTCAATGAGCTCGTCTATCTCGTGCACCGTCACCCCATGGAATGTCCTCTGGTCACGGCAAACTACGGGTTGGCACCAAAGCCCCCAACAGCCTCCGTGCTCTGGAGGAGCAGGATGAATATTGATGGAACCGTATGTTGCTTTCTGCAAATGATGCGCCTTGAGAATGAGGCCGTTGTCGTACGAAATGATCAGGTTGTAGTCCGAACTATCCATCGCCGCCAGAACGTCGGCCTTTGTCGAGGAATTTCCCATTTCCCAAAACAAAATGGTCGGGTTTTCAAAATACTTCTCGAGTATGGCTGCAATCCTCTCGTCCGACCCTGGGCTGGAGTGAAGCAGCAGAAGTCGATATGTGCTATTCACCAGCACTCCCCAATCGAGATCAGATTCATATGTGGAAGAAACTACCGAATAGGGCACCTCGGGGCGCAGATATCAGAAGACGTCGATGCTGAGTGGATCCCCGGACTTGGCGGGTGATGGATCGACGGTCCACACCTCGTCTCCGGCCACCCACAGACACGAATCCGGGCAGCCGGAGGTGAAGTGCAGCCAAATTAGTGTCGAATCCAGGGGCGAAGTACATGCGCTGCCCCCCGGATCCCCCTACCCTCGGGCCGTGAAGCGATTCCTGGTGGCTCTGGCATCCGTGCTCGTGGGAGCCGCGGTGGTGGCGGGAGTGGCCGTCTTTGCCAGTGCGACCAAGGGTGAGCCGCCGCTCCTGGTCGCCACGCCGACCGGCATGGTCGACACCCCGGACGGTCCGGTCAACTCTGCCAGCCTCGACCTCGCGGTCTATCCCAACAACTCCGATGAGATCCCCGGACCGATGGAGGGTGTCAATGCCCTCTATGCCGAGCAGGGATGGCCGTTCTACTGGCCCTCGACGACGTTGCAGGTGCCGGCGAACTCACTTGTCACGGTGACGATCAAGCAGTACGACTCGGGTGGCCGTGTCTTCAACAACTTTTGGGCCAAGGCGCACGGCACGGTCGACGGGACCATGACGGTCAACGGCAAGACCGTGACGGAGGTCGACCCGACCAAGGTCGCGCACACCTTCACCGTGCATCAGTACCCCGAAGACGGCCAGCCCTATCTCTTCGTCTCCGTGCCACTGCCTGACCTCGGTAGCAACCAGGTGGGCAATGCCAACCCGTACTCCTCAACGCCTAAGGAAGTGACCTTCACCTTCCGGACGGGTGCGGCCGGCACCTACGTGTGGAACTGTGAATTCCCCTGCGGTGACCTGTATCAGGAGTTCGGCGGCCCGATGCAGCAGCGGGGCTGGATGTCCGGCACCCTCGAGGTCGTGTGATGGCCGACACCATGATCCCGGCCGAGGAGCCGGAGGCACCGACCAACAGGCCGCCCGCAATGCATCGACTACGGGAGTGGCTGCAACGTCGATACGTTCGTCACGTCCTCATCCTCACCGTGGTCGTCGGCTTCGCCATGCTGCCGCTGGCCTGGTTGATGCTCGCCGCGATGAATCAGACCGGGGCACCTGCATCCACTGTCATGCAGGACATCCAGCAGACGATCTTCGTCTTCACCCTGGTGTCGATCCCGATCACGGCGTTTGTCTTTGCCGTGCTGCTCTACAGCCTTTTTGGCTGGAAGGGCAAGGGTGGTGCGACGCCACCCAACAATGACAATCCGGCGATCCGGAACAACACCGTCGCCGTGATCACGTGGACGCTGTCGTCGAGCCTGCTGGCTGCCTTCCTGGTGGTGTGGGGTCTCATTGAGCTCGCCGACATCACGGCCGACTCCTACGGCACGCAGTCTGTCACCGGCCAGCCACGTGCGGATAACGCGCTCATCGTCAATGTGACCGGGCAGCAGTGGGTGTGGACCTTCGAGTACCCGCAGTACGACAAGTTCGCGAGTGACATCCTCTACCTGCCGAAGGATCGCCCGGTCCTCTTCAACGTCACGTCGGTCGACGTCATCCACAACTTCTGGGCGGTGGAACTCGGCGTCAAGATCGATGCCAATCCGGGCGCCATCACCCAGACCGGAGTCACCCCCAATAAGGAGGGTGTCTTCAACGTCCGATGTGCCGAGCTCTGCGGCCTGCACCACGCCTACATGGAGACGGAGATCCGCGTGCTCCCGTCGGAGACCTTCGACACCGTCATGCGCGAGTCCGGCGGAGGGAGGACCTCATGAGCACGGATTCCGTGAGCACGTCGTTGGTCTATCAGGTTGAGGTCCCGCAGCCGAAGCAGCATGGCAAGCCCGGTGGCCTCATCCGCCATCTCAACTTCTTCACCGGCCTGGTGAGCGGCGTCGTCCTCGCCCTCGTCTTCGGCTTCATCATGAACAGCCAATTCCCCTCCGGTTCGATCACGGCCAACTTCGCCAACGCGGCGGCCGGTCCGACGTTCTGGGCGATGATGGTCGGCTGGATCATCGGCTTCCTGGGCGGCATGGGGGCGTTCATCGGTCCCATCCGCTGGCTGCTCGGCCGCGATCTCACGCACGCCGATGCCGAATTCTTGGCCGGCAAGGACCAGGGCACGTTCCGCTACTGGCGCTTCACCACCGACCACAAGGTCGTCGGCATCCAGTACCTCATCGTGGCGATGATCATCCTCGGCTTCGGCGGCCTGCTCGCCATGCTCATCCGTACCGAACTCGGTATCACCTGGATGGAAGTCTTCAACCCCGACTTCTATAACTCCCTGGTGGGCACCCATGGCATCGCCATGGTCATCGCGATGATCGTGATCGTCTCCGGACCCGTCGGCAACTTCATCGTCCCGCTCATGTGCGGTGCACGGGACATGGCCTTCCCGCGCCTCAATGCCCTGAGCATCTGGCTCCTCGTGTGTGCGGTGCCCCCGCTGATCCTGTCGCTCCTCGTGGGCGGCATCCGCGACGGCTGGAGCGTCTACCAGCCCCTCAACTCGCAGGCCGGCCCCGGCATGATCGGCTACCAGACGACCATCATCGTCTTCGCCGTGTCCACCGCCCTCGCGAGCGTCAACATCATGACGACGGTCCTCACCATGCGGGCCAAAGGCATGACCTGGTCGCGCACGCCGATCCTCATCTACGGCGCGTTCGCCGCGGCCGCGATGGGCCTCTACGC
This sequence comes from Candidatus Nanopelagicales bacterium, assembly GCA_030726915.1. GTDB lineage: Bacteria > Actinomycetota > Actinomycetes > S36-B12 > S36-B12 > Mxb001. The sequence continues at coordinate 14,587 of JANRCR010000056.1, read as the reverse complement.
CTTCCCCTTCTACATGTACTCCCAGATCCTGTCGATGACCGACCGCCTAGTGAACACGTCCTTCTTCGACCCGATCGAGGGTGGCAGCGTCTGGCTCTACCAGAACCTCTTCTGGCTGCTCGGCCACCCGGAGGTCTACGTCATCCTCATCCCGAGCATCGCCGTGATGATGGAGCTGCTGCCTGTCTTCATGCGCAAGCCGCTCTTTAGTTACTACATGGCGATCGCCGGCATCGTCGGGGTTGTGGGCCTCAGCGGCCTGGTGTGGGCGCACCACATGTACATGACCGGCTGGGCACCGCAGGCCAACTACCCCTTCATGCTCTCCACCGAGATGATCTCGATCCCGGTCGGATTCCTCGTCCTCGTCGTGATCGGCACGATGTGGCGCGGTGCCTTCTGGAGCCGCCTGCCGATGATGGCGATCTTCGCGGTCATCTTCAACAAGATGATCGGTGGCGTCACCGGCGTCTACCTATCCGACGTTCCTGCCGATCAGTACTTCCACGGCAACATGTTCGTCACCGCACACTTCCACTACATGCTCATGGGCGCGGGACTCTTCGGCGCCATGGGCGGGATCGCCTACTACTTCCCGAAGATGACCGGGCGCTTCCTCGACGAGCGCACCGGCTCCATCGGCTTCTGGACTGCCTTCGCAGGCTTCCAGATCACCTTCATGTCGATGTTCGTCGCCGGTCTCCAGGGCCAACCGCGCCGGGTGCTCCAGTTCGACAATCTGTTCAACCTCTCCAACTGGATCTCGACGATCGGCGCCTACGTCATCGGCATCGGTATGCTCATCTTCCTCGCCGCCATCATCTCGTCCTGGCGCAGCGGCGAGATCGCATCGTCCAATCCCTGGCAGGCGCAGACACTCGATTGGCAGACGGCCACGCCGGTGCCGCTGGAGAACTTCCCGGTCCTGCCCGTCGTCACCAAACTCCCCTACGACTACGGCGTGCCTGATCCACTGGCTCCGGCGGTCCTCGAGGAGAAGTACGAAGAGAAGGTGGGGGCCCCGTCGTGACCGCACCACTCGTGTCCCCCACGACCGGTGAGGCGGTCAGCGTCGTCGCCCGCCGCAATCGCCTGGGCCTGATCTTCCTCGTCGTTGCCGACTTCTCGGGGACGTTGGCCCTGATCATCAGCTACTGCTACCTCTGGTCGCTCAACGTCAACAACGGCTGGGCACCCAACAACCAGACCTTCGGCAACAACGACCTGCTCAAGAGCCGGTCCCCGCTGCCCTGGGCCGCGGATTGGCCCTTCTGGACGATCCTCGTCCTCGCGGTCATCGCGACGGTGATCCTGTGGATGGGCATCCGCAGCCTCCGCTCCGATCATCGCGGCGGGCTCATCGTGGCCAGTGTCGTCTCCCTTATCGTGATGATCGGGGCGGTCGTGCTGCAGTGGTGGCAGATCACCACCTTCCCCTTCGGCCCGGGCAACGGCGCCTACGCCTCGGCGGTCTTCCTCCTCACGGCCTCGACCCTGGTCCACCTGCTCCTCGTGGCCTTCCTGCTGCTTGCGATCACCAATCGCACACGCGCCGGTCTGGTCTCGGTGGGCAACCCCTTCCAGGCGAAGTTGGTCGGCTACTGGATGGTCTGGGTCTGTGCGAGCATCCTGCTCGGTGCGCTGTGCACGACGTTCCTCAAGGCCAGTCCCAACACCACGCCGGCCAACTTCGGTGAGTTCAGCCTCGTCAATCCCAACGCGCCGGCGCCGTCACCATCTGCCTCGCCCTCTCCATCGCAGTGACCCAGGCACCACTGTGACCTCGGCACCGCTGTCTCCCGTCAGAGCCACCCGTGTCGGGCTCCCCGTGGGCCTGGGCCTGCTCGCCGGCGTACCCGTGCTGCTGCTCATCCTCGCCACCCTCGGAGCGCTCACACAAACGACGGTTGAGGGGCTGCCGATCGTGCCGTGGCAGACCCTGTGGGGTCTGCCGCTGGATCGCTGGCTGCGCGATATCGCGGCGACCCTGGTGCTGGGCTTCGTCGTGGTGGGGGCACTGCTGCTGCCTCGGATCGACATGCGACTGATCCGCCTGGCGTCCCTCGCGGCCCTCGCGTGGCTGGTCGCCCTCCTCGTCCAGATCCCCCTGACCGTGTCTGAGGTGCTGGGCCGTCCGTGGACCGATTCCTTTGACCCGCAGATCGTGGGGGCATTGCTCACCCAGACTCAACTGGGTCAACTACTCATCGCACAGATCGTGCTCGTCGCCCTCGTTGCCCTGCTGAGTTGGGCGATCCTCGGACGCATCACGGGTGTGATCGTCTTGGTGATGGCCGTCGTCGCAGCGGTGCTTTCGGCGCTGAGCGGTCACTCCGGGCTGCACTCCGGACACACGTCGGCATCCGTCTCCCTCGGGATTCATCTTGTGTCCGCGGGGGTCTGGGTGGGTGGTCTCATCGCGGTGTGCTCCTACGTTGCCCGCCATCCCGACAGTGGCGCCGTGGCCATCCGGCGCTTCAGCACACTCGCCCTGGTGTGTGTGATCCTGCTCGCTGAGAGCGGGCTGCTCAATGCGTCCTTGCGCGTCGATGGTGTGGCATCCCTCATCACGACGGCGTACGGCACGCTCATCCTCGCCAAGGCCACCCTGCTCGCCGCCCTGATCGTCATGGGCTGGCGACAGCGGCGGTACGTCGTACCGCATGCCGACTCACCGGTGGGCCGGTCGCAACTCGTGCGATTCGCGGGCTTCGAAGTGGTGCTCATGGGCATCGCCATCGGCATCTCCGTCGCGCTGTCGCGCACGGCTCCACCGGCCGGAGCGATCGCGGGTGACCGCATCACGGCTGGTGCACTCGCCATCCTCGCCCTGGCCGTGCCGCTGGTGCTCGTCTGGGCGGGTGCGCGCCCCGCGAGGCTCGTGCGCTGGACCGTTGCCTATCCGGAACCCTTCGCCGTGCTCCTCGTCGTCGTGACCTTTGTCATGGGAGCCGTGGTGCCGTCCGGACTGCTCGGCATCGGGGTCGCGGCCGTGCTGGCCTCGGTCATCCTCGTCCTCACCGGATGGGCCTTTGCCGTCGCGGCGCTCGGCCCGCGTGGCGTGGCCGCCGTACTCCTGGCAGCCGTGCTCTGGCCGGGTGTACTGCTGGTGGAGCGCCTGCTGCGTGCCAATCCTGTCGAGACCTATGTGCAGGTGGGCGCTGCGGCGATGCTGGGCGTGGGATGCATCCTGGCCCTCCTCCTGCTGCGTCACCGCCCCACCGCACCGGTGCAGGTCAGCACTCCCGCACGCGAGGAGATGGTCGTCGGATGAGCCGCCGATGGAAGGACATCCTCACCCTGCACCTGCCACTGGTCATCGTGGTGGTCTTCTGCATGTATGCGACGTTCAATCAGTACGGTCGCGCGCAGGAGGGCATCCAGCGCTCGTGGGCCTACACAATCCAGTGGCCCATCATCGGTATCTTCGCCTTCGTCATCTGGAACAGGTACCGCAAGCACGGCAACCTCACACGATGGTTCACCGATCGCTATCGCGCCCGCGTGGAGTCCTTCCGGGCCGAAGCGGAGGCGCAGGAGGCTCCGCCACCACCCCCCGACCCTGACCAGGTGGCATGGCAGGCGTACGTCGAGGACCTGCGTCGCCGTGAGGCGGGACGCACGGATGTGACCTAGCGGCCCCGACCCGCTAATCTGCTGCGGGCCCAGCGTGGGCCCCGGGGGCGACCCCTCCGTAGGCCCCCCACACACGCCCACTCCCGATGTCCCGAGGTGACCGCCATGCCCGCAGTCGTGCTCCTCGGTGCCCAGTGGGGCGATGAGGGCAAAGGCAAGGCCACGGATCTGCTCGGTGGCCGCGTCGACTATGTCGTGCGCTACCAGGGTGGCAACAACGCCGGTCACACCGTCGTCATCGGTGACGCGAAGTACGCGCTGCATCTGTTGCCCAGCGGCATCCTGTCGCCCGGTGTTGTGCCCGTCATCGGCAATGGTGTCGTGATTGACCCGGCCGTCCTGCTCCAGGAGATGGCGGGTCTTGAGGCACGCGGTGTGAACACATCACGCCTGCTCATCAGTGCCAGCGCCCACCTCATTACGCCGTACCACGTGACACTCGACAAGGTGACGGAGCGCTTCCTCGGCAAGGCCAAGATCGGCACGACGGGTCGCGGCATCGGGCCGACGTACATGGACAAGGTCGCGCGCATCGGCATCCGGGTGCAGGACCTCTTTGACCCGTCCATCCTGCGCCAAAAGGTCGAGGGTGCGCTGGTCAACAAGAATCAGACGCTGGTCAAGGTCTTCAATCGCCGTGAGTTGGACGTCGATGCCATCACGGAGGAGTTGCTGGAGTACGCCGAGCCGCTGCGGCCCTACGTCACCGACACGGCGCTCGTGCTCAATAACGCTCTCGATGCCGGTCAGACGGTGCTGCTGGAGGGTGGCCAGGGGACCCTGCTCGATGTTGACCACGGCACCTATCCCTTCGTCACGTCATCCAATCCGACGGCCGGGGGTGCCTGCACCGGCAGCGGCATCGGACCCACTCGGATCACCCGCGTCATCGGCATCCTCAAGGCGTATACGACGCGGGTCGGCTCCGGACCCTTCCCGACCGAGCTCAATGACGAGTGGGGTGAGCGACTGCGCAGCGTGGGCGGTGAGGTCGGCGTCACGACCGGTCGCCCACGTCGATGCGGCTGGTTCGACGCCCCCATCGCCCGCTATGCCACGCGCATCAATGGGCTGACCGACATCTTCCTCACCAAACTCGACGTCCTCACCGGCATGGAGCGCATCCCGGTGTGCGTCGCCTATGAGGTGGACGGTGTGACGGTGACGGAGCTGCCGATGACGCAGACGGGCTTCCACCATGCGACGCCCATCTATGAGGACCTCCCCGGGTGGTCCGAGGACATCTCGGGGGCGCGCTCGATCGAGGACCTCCCGCCCAATGCCCAGACCTACGTGCGCTACCTCGAGGAGCTCTCAGGCGCGCCGATCAGCGCCATCGGCGTCGGGCAGGACCGCGACGCCACCATCGTCGTGCGCGACATGCTCGCCTGAGACCCGCGCCTGCCACCGCGGCTG
>JANRCR010000056.1:0-9435 GCA_030726915.1 Candidatus Nanopelagicales bacterium | reverse complement strand
CACCATCGTCGTGCGCGACATGCTCGCCTGAGACCCGCGCCTGCCACCGCGGCTGCCCCCAGCGGATCCAGCCGACGTACCAGATGGCCGTGAGTATGTAGTCGTAGACAAATATCAGCAGCAGTGTCGGCCCGCTCAACTCAAGGGAGTCAACGGCAGCGACCATCTCCGTGAAACTCTCGGGCGAGCGGATACTGCCGTCGAGGATGACGAAGGCCACCAGTGCGATGGGAATGACCTTGGCCAACTCGTGCGAGGCGCGCGGGGCGACGAAGGCCAGTGTGCGGATCGCGATGATGAGAGCCAGTGGGAAGATGACCAACTGGGCGGGGTTGATCTCGTTGTCGTTGACGAGCAGTACACCGAAGAAGAAGAGCCACCACAGCGTGATGAGCACCGGAGTCGTGACGATGTAGAGGATCAGGTCGCGCCGTGTCACGCGCGGACCGAGGGGTGTCTGCGTCAGCCTCAGACGGGGATGGTCGATGGAGCGATAGACCAGGTAGGCGATGCACGCGGCGATCCCGATGATGGCCGCCCAGGCGAGCACGTTGGTGACCGTGACCGAGGTGAGCGTGCTGGTGTCCACGATTGCATGCTAGGTGGCGCAGACCTCGGGTGAGGTCCTGCCACACTGACTCCGTGAGCATCCCCGCTGACTCGCGCCCCGACGATGTCGTCTGGCCCCGGGCCGAGTGGCCGCCACCGCACGAGCTCATCGGCGAGCACGTCACGCTCACGCAGTTCGTGCCCGCCGATGCACCCGAGCTCTACGCCGCACTCCATCACGATGCGTGCTGGGACCACATCGCGGGTCGGCCGAGCACAGCCGAGGAGTACGCCGCCACGCTGGCCCAGGCCCCGCAGGCCGGCAGGTGGCCCTGGATAGTTCGCCAAGCGGGCCGGCTTGGCCGGGCCGACGGCGAACCCCATGGCCAAGCGGGCCGCGTCGTCGGCACTACCTCCTACCTTGACGTGAGCCTCCCCGACGCCCGCCTCGAGATCGGCTACACGGCGTACACCCCCTCCGTCTGGGCGACCGAGGTCAACCCCGAGTGCAAACTGCTGCTCATCGGCTGGGCCGTCGATCATGGCTTCGGTCGGGTGCAGTTCAAGACCGATATCCGCAACCGGCGGTCCCAGGGGGCGATCGCGGGTCTCGGAGCGACGTACGAGGGCGTACTCCGCCGCTATCAGCGTCGGGCCGATGGGACGGTCCGCGACACGGTGATGTTTTCGGTCACCGCCGAAGAGTGGCCCGGAGTCCGGGAGCGGCTCCGCGCACGGCTAGCCCGATAGGGGCGGCTTGGCCGACCCGCCGGGCCTTCAGGTCTAGGCTGCTGCCGTCCCAGCAAAGGAGCCCCCATGGACTACACCCCCGATCCCGCCGAGGGCCAGCGCGTCTACGACCTCGACCGCGCGCACGTCTTCCACTCCTGGAGTGCGCAGGCGCAGATCAAGCCGCTGCCGATTGCAGCCGCGGAGGGGTGCTACTTCTGGGACTACGACGGCAACCGCTACCTGGACTTCTCCAGCCAGCTGGTCAACGTCAACATCGGCCATCAGCACCCGAAGGTGGTCAAAGCCATCCAGGAGCAGGCGGGTCGGCTCGCGACGGTGGCCCCGCAGCATGCCAATGTCATGCGGGGCGAGGCCGCGAAGCGCATCGTTGATCGATCGGGCACGCGCCACCAGAAGGTGTTCTTCACCAACGGTGGTGCCGATGCGGTGGAGAATGCGATCCGCATGGCGCGCCTGCACACGCACAAGCACAAGGTGCTGTCGGCCTATCGCAGCTACCACGGCAACACGGGTGCGGCGATCCAGGCGACGGGTGATCCACGTCGCTGGCCCAATGAGTACGCCGCGCAGCAGGTGCACTTCTTCGGCCCCCATCTGTATCGCTCACCCTTCTGGTCGGATTCACCCGAGCAGGAGTCCGAGCGCGCACTGCAGCACCTCGAGGAGGTCATCAAGTTTGAGGGCCCCGGCACGATCGGCGCGATCCTGCTCGAGTCCGTGGTTGGTACGGCGGGCATCCTCGTGCCGCCGCCCGGCTATCTCGAGGGCCTGCGCGCCCTGTGCGATCGATACGAGATCGTGTGGATCGCCGATGAGGTCATGAGCGGCTTTGGTCGCACCGGTGAGTGGTTTGCCTGGCAAAACTGGGCGGCTGAGCCCGACCTCATCGTCTTCGCCAAGGGCTCCAACTCCGGCTACGTCCCCGTCGGCGGTGTCGTCATCTCCGACACGATCGCGGCGACGTTCGATGATCGTGTCTTCCCCGGCGGTCTGACCTACTCCGGTCATCCGCTCGCGGCGGCCTCCATCGTCGCGTCGATTGACGCCATGACGGAGGAGGGGATCGTCGACAATGCCAAGCGCATCGGCACCGACGTACTCGGTCCCGGTCTGCGTGACCTGCAGGAACGCCATCCGGTGATCGGCGACGTACGCGGTCTCGGTGTGTTCTGGGCTCTCGACCTCGTCTCTGATCGGGCGACGAAGGAGCCGCTGGCGCCGTACGGCGGCACCTCACCGGCGATGACGGAGCTGGTGGGGGAGTGTAAGAAGCGCGGGCTCATGCCCTTCACGAACTACAACCGCATGCACGTCGTACCGCCCTGCACCGTCACCGATGCTGAGGCCAAGGAGGGCTTGGCGATCCTCGATGAGGTCCTCACGCTGACCGATCAGCACTACACGGGCTAGAGGACCGGCCGGACCTCGAGTCCGTAGACGATGCCGCGCGATGTGGTGACCTGCACCTGATAGAAACCGGGTACGTCGGGGGCAAAGAGGATGACCTCGCTCCCGGGTGAGGTGACGCCGATCTTGCTCACCGGTGCGCCATCGCGGGTCAACTCGATGATGGTGCCCGACTTCCAGGCACCGCCGGCCACCCGGAAGCGCAACCCTGCATTGACGCGCTTAAAGGACACAATCGTGAAGTCCCGCACGCTGATGTCCAGGGGCACCGGTTTGAGATCCCCGACCTTGACGACATAGCCGAGGTCGCCACTGCCGCCCTGCTGCGCGACAACGTTGCGGAAACTAAAACCGCCATCGGCCTTGACGGTGCTGGCACCGAGGGGGGTGTCACCGACAATCAGCACGACGGTCGTACCTTCGCGCACCCCGACGGCGCGACCGGTGACGTCAAAACTTTCACCCGTGCTGTACGCCGTACCCAGATCGGGGGAGATGACCTCTGCCTGCGGCTCAATGACCCGGACCCGAGCCTTCTCCGCTCCACTGGCCGGCTCGAAGCCGGGGATGGGTTGATTGGCACCGCAGGAATACTGATTTTCCAGGGGTCCACAGGCGGCGAGGTCACCCTTGGCGGTGACCGTGAGGTTGCCACCGGTGCGCGTCTGGATCTCGACCGAGGCACGCCCCTTGGGATCGGTGAGGACGGTGAAGGTATTGGCACCGGTGGCGAATGTGCCGGGTCCCTTGAGCGGCAGGGACAGGTCGACCGCGGCATTCTCAATCGGATTGCCGAAGACATCCGTCACGGCGACGATCGCCGCGAGACTCTCGCCAGCATCGACGGTGGACTCCGATAGGGATAGCGACACATCGCGTGCGGCTTCGCGCGCGGTGACGACCGGGAAGACCGCGGTGGTGGAGTTGAGCCCCTCGACGTAGATATTAACGCTGCCCACGTTCGTCGCAAAGAGATAGACCGAGGCGATGCAGCGTTCGACACCACTCTCGCTGAAGACGGTGACCTCGGGCTCGCCGAGGGGATCCTCGGTCAGGGACTCCAGCAGCAGGCCGCCTGTCGCTCGGAAGGTCACGGGCGACCCGCTCGACGACGTGATGACCTCCAGGCGCATGGACATGGGGCGCTCCGGAGTGCCACCGTCAAGTCCGCCGTAGGGGACGACGAGTGGGGTGGTCACCTGGGTGGCGGGCACGCCATTGACCGTGAGGTCACTGATATCGGGGGCGGTGACGGAGTCACCGGCCGCACATGCCGACCCCGGCATCGTCTGAGTCGGACTCGGACTCGGGCTCGGTGACGCTTCATCGGAGGAGGGCAGCAGACCGCATCCGGTCAGGAGGAGCGCCGTGATGGCGACGGTCCCCCCACGCAATGCCCGGCTCACAGGAGCATCGTATGTCGCGAGAGGACGCATCTCCCAACGGCACGCATCTGCCTGCGCCACCACTAGGCTCACGGCTCGTGAAGATCCTCGTCATCGGATCAGGTGCCCGGGAGCATGCGCTCGTGCGATGTCTGCTGCGTGACCCAGGGGTGAATGCCGTCATCGCGGCCCCGGGCAATGCGGGCATCGCCGCGGATGTGCCGGTATACGACGTACAGCCGACGGATGGTGCCGCCGTTGCCCATCTGGCCAAGCACCTGAGCGTGGACCTCGTCATCATCGGCCCCGAGGCGCCGTTGGTGGCCGGTGTTGCCGATGTGGTGCGCGCCCGGGGCATTGCCTGCTTCGGGCCGAGTGCTGCGGCGGCCCAACTCGAGGGCAGCAAGGCCTATGCCAAGGAGGTCATGCTGGCCGCGGGTGTGCCGACAGCGCGCGCACTCGTGTGTGTTTCGTCGGTCGAGGTCGAGGCCGGCCTAGACGAGCTCGGAGCGCCGTACGTCGTCAAGGACGATGGTTTGGCCGCGGGCAAGGGTGTCGTCGTAACGCAGGATCGTTCGGTCGCACTCGCGCACGCCCGCGCCTGCCTGGATGCCGGATCACTCGTCGTGCTTGAGGAGTACCTCGATGGACCCGAGGTATCACTGTTTGCGATCACGGATGGTGTGAACGTTGTCCCGCTGCAGCCAGCGCAGGACTTCAAGCGCGCGGGGGATGGCGACACGGGTCCCAACACCGGCGGCATGGGTGCCTACTCACCCCTGCCCTGGGCACCGGCCGATCTCGTCGAGGAGACGATGCGCACGGTGCTGCAGCCCACCGTCGATGAGATGCGCACGCGCGGGGCACCCTTTGCGGGCCTGCTGTACGCCGGCCTCGCGCTCACGTCGCGGGGGATGCGCGTGGTGGAGTTCAACGCGCGCTTCGGTGACCCGGAGACGCAGGTCGTGCTCGCACGTCTGGACTCCTCGCTGGCCGATCTGCTGATGGGAGCCGCGACGGGCACGCTCGCCGATGTGCCCGATCCCGTGTGGAGTGCTGACGCCGCGGTGACCGTGGTGATCGCGGCGCAGGGCTACCCGGAGGCACCCGTCACGGGCGGGGTGATCACGGGGCTGGCCGAGGCCGATGCACTCTCCGGTGTCGACGTCCTCCACGCCGGCACCCGCACCGGCACCGGCACCGGCACCGACTCCGGCAGCGACTCCGGCACCTTCGTCGCCAGCGGCGGGCGCGTGCTCTCCGTCGTGGGGCGCGCCGCGACTCTCGCCGGGGCCCGGGAGCGGGCCTACGCCGGGGTGGCTCACATCGATCTGCCGGGATCCCATCACCGCAGCGACATCGCCGCCGGGCGCTAGCCGCTGATTCTGCGTGCCAAAAGCTTCACCCGGTGGAGCAATAGGCACGGAGAATGGCGTCTGCCGCTCGCGCCGCCGGGCCGCGGGCCCCCTGGCGTCTGGGAGGATGTGTCCGTGATCCCCAATGTCCTGGCGCAGCGCTACGCCTCACCGGCCATGGCCGCCATCTGGGCCCCGGATCACCGCATCGTGGCGGAGCGGCGCCTGTGGCTCGCGGTCCTGGATGCCCAGGCGGACCTGGGTCTCGACATTCCCGACGGCGTCATCACCGACTACGCCCGGGTGATCGACCAGATTGATCTCGTCTCCATCGCCCGGCGGGAACGCATGACACGTCATGACGTCAAGGCGCGGATCGAGGAGTTCAACGCCCTCGCCGGTCATGAGCACATCCACATGGGCCTGACCAGTCGCGACCTGACCGAAAACGTCGAGCAGATGCTCATCCGCGACTCACTCCTGCTCGTGCGCGACAAGGTCATCGCGACACTGGCCCGATTGAGTGCCCTGGCGGTGCAGTACGCCGACACCCCGATCACCGGTCGCTCCCACAATGTCGCGGCGCAGACCACGACCCTGGGCAAGCGGTTCGCGACCTGGGCCGATGAGTTGCTGATCTCCCATGACCGGCTGACCCATCTCCTGGAGCGCTACCCACTGCGCGGCATCAAGGGCCCGGTCGGCACCGCCCAGGACATGCTCGATCTGCTGGACGGTGATGGCGGGGCTCTGACGACGTTGGAGCGCTCCATCGCGGACCACCTCGGCTTTGCGCGCGTCCTCGACAGTGTCGGTCAGGTCTATCCGCGGTCGCTGGACTACGACGTCGTGACGACCCTGGTGCAGGTGGCGAGCGCGCCCAGCAATGCCGCGACCACCATCCGACTCATGGCCGGGGCCGAGTTGGTGACCGAGGGCTTCAAGGCCGGCCAGGTCGGCTCCAGCGCGATGCCGCACAAGATGAATTCGCGCTCCAGCGAGCGCATCAACGGTCTCGCGGTCATCCTGCGCGGTTACGCGAGCATGGTGGGCGAACTCGCGGGCGACCAGTGGAACGAAGGCGACGTCTCCTGCTCCGTCGTACGCCGTATTGCCCTGCCCGACTCCTTCTTTGCCGCCGACGGACTCTTCGAGACCTTCCTGACGGTCCTCGATGAGTTCGGTGCCTTCCCCGCGGTCATCGACCGAGAGCTGGAGCGCTATCTGCCCTTCCTCGCCACGACCAAGGTGCTGATGGCCGCGGTGCGCGCGGGAGTGGGCCGCGAAACCGCGCACGAGGTCATCCGGGAGCATGCGGTGGCGGTCGCGCTGGCGATGCGCGCGGGTGTGCCGGACAACGACCTGCTGGACCGCTTGGCCGCGGACGAGCGGCTCGGTCTCACGCGCGAACGCCTCGACGCGCTTATCGCCGAGCCCATGGACTTCACCGGCGCGGCCCGCGACCAGGTGGCGCGCATTGCGGTGCGCGTGCAGGAGATCTCCGCGGCCCATCCTGCGGCCGCGATCTACTCACCCGGAGACATCCTGTGACCGCAGAACACCTGACCGCCTACGACCTGCCCGAGGGCTACACGCATCTCTACTCGGGCAAGGTGCGCGATCTCTACGAGTCGCCGAGTGGGCAACTCCTCTTCATCGCATCGGATCGCATCTCGGCGTACGACTGGATCCTGCCTACGCTGATCCCGGACAAGGGCCGCATCCTGACTCAGCTCACCCTGTGGTGGTTTCATCGCCTGGAGGGTGTGGTGCCCAACCATCTTGTGTCGACGCAGGTGCCGGCCGCCGTGCGTGGGCGCGCGATGCTGTGCGAACGCCTGGAGATGATGCCGGTCGAATGTGTCGTTCGCGGCTATCTCGCGGGGTCGGGCCTGACGGACTATCGCGCCACGCGCGCGATCTGCGGCAATGGTCTGCCGCCCGGCCTGAAAGACGGATCCAAACTGCCGAAGGTGCTCTTCACGCCCGCGACCAAGGCGCCCGTGGGTGACCACGACGTCAACATTACCTACGACGAGACCATCGTGTTGATTGGCCAGGAGGAAGCCCAGGATCTCAAGCGGCTCTCCCTCGATATCTACAGTCGCGCGGCTGCCGTCGCCGAGCAGCGCGGACTCATCCTCGCCGACACGAAGTTTGAGTTCGGCATTGCGCGCTCGGGACGCTACGCGGGACGCATGGTGCTCGGGGATGAGGTGCTGACACCTGATTCATCGCGCTACTGGCCGATCGCCACCTGGGAGCCCGGCCGTCCGCAGCCCTCCTTCGACAAGCAGTATGTGCGCGATTGGCTCACCTCACCGGCATCGGGCTGGGACAAGGACTCCGGCGAGCCCCCGCCGCCACTGCCGGACGAGGTCGTCGAGCACACGCGCGCAAGGTACGTCGAGGCCTACGAGATCCTCACCGGGGAACGCTTCGCATGAGCCGGTGCCCTTCATGAGCCGGTGCCCTTCATGAGTCGGTGGCTGCTGACGGGGGGAGCCGGCTACATCGGTGCGCACGTCGCCCGTGACCTTCGTGCATCCGGGCGCGAGGTCGTCATCATCGATGACCTCTCGACGGGGTTGATCTCCCGCGTCCCCGCTGACGTGACGGTGATCGAGGAATCGATCCTGGATACCGACGTCGTACGCCGTGCGCTCGACGGGGTCACTGGAGTCGTCCATCTCGCCGCAAAAAAAGCGGTTGGGGAGTCTGTCGATCAACCGATGCTCTACTACCGCGAAAACGTCGGTGGGATGGTCTCGCTCCTGCAGGCGATGGAGGACGCGGGCACCCGCTGCCTGGTCTATTCATCCTCCGCGGCCGTGTACGGCGAGCCCCCCTGGTCGCCCATCAGCGAGGACTCACCGCTGCAGCCGTTGTCGCCGTACGGTGAGACCAAGGTGATCGGTGAGTGGCTGGTGCGCGATGCCGCGGCCGCGCGATCCCACGCGTCGACCTCGGTCAGCCCGCTCTCCTGGGCATCGCTGCGCTACTTCAATGTGGCCGGAGCGGGTGCACCGGACCTGGGTGACACGAGTGTCAACAATCTCATCCCCATGGTGCTGGACGCACTCGATCGCGGCCAGGCGCCGCAGGTCTTCGGCACCGACTATCCGACACACGATGGCTCATGTGTGCGCGACTACATCCATGTGAGTGACCTGGCCGCCGCCCATGTCGCTGCCGCCGATCTGGTGGAGTCAGCGGAGGTGGCTGCCGTCTTCAATGTCGGCACCGGAGTGGGCTCGAGTGTTCTCGAGGTCATGGCCGCGGTATCCGAGGTCGTCGGTCGTGACGTCGGGGCTGTCGCGGTCCAGCGCCGCGCGGGTGATCCACCCGAGCTCGTCGCATCGGTCGACCGCATCGCCGCGGAGCTTGGCTGGAGCGCGCAGCGCACCCTGCGCGACATGGTGGCCTCGGCGTACGCCGCCGGTCGTTGAGTACGCGGTCCGGCAGAGCGAGCATTCCCCGGGGAATTCGCCCTATAGTGCGGTCATGCGGCGTTTCCTTGTCGTCTCTGCTCTCGCTGCCGTGGGCCTGGCTGCGTCCACGGTCGCGGTCGGCGTCGTGCCGGCCCAGGCTGACCGGGTGGGTTCGGCTGATACGAGCCATACAGCCCAGCCGCGCACGGAACCAGAGCAGTACATCATCATGGGCGACTCCCACATCGTCCTCATGATCAACCACCTCTACCCGGGTGCCCACGCAAATGGCAACGAGGGAACCCTGATCGACCAGAAATTCCTCATCTATGGCATGAACGGCATCAAGCTCCATCAGGTCGTGAACGGTAGAGGGCTCGTCAAGGCAGGCGAGCGCGTCGTCGGGACAACGGACGTGGAGAAGTGGAGGAAGGCGCTCCGCACCGGCCCGGACACCATTGTGGTGAATCTCGGCACCAATGATGGGGGCCCGAAAGCCACAGACATCGACAAGTTCATGCGTCTCGTGGGCACAGACCGTCAGGTGTATTGGAT
>JANRCR010000055.1:49723-52083 GCA_030726915.1 Candidatus Nanopelagicales bacterium | reverse complement strand
CCCAGGGGTCCGCACCGTTGGCGCAACAGACCCCGCACCCCGGATGGGTTGAGCACGATGCACGCGACGTCATCACGAGCGTCGAGATCGCCGTGGCTGACGCCCTGGCTCACGCTGACGGCCTCGACATCATGGCCGTCGGGATCAGCAATCAGCGAGAGTCCATGGTGCTGTGGGAGCGGGCCTCCGGCAGAGCCGTGTCCCCCGTGCTGAGTTGGCAGGACCGGCGCACCGGTGACGTGTGCGCGTCCCTGCGGGAGCAGGGGCACGCAGACCTGGTGCGGTCGGTCAGCGGTCTTCCCCTCGACCCGATGTTCTCCGCGGTCAAGGCCACCTGGCTGCTGGACGAGCACGATCCCCTGCGATCCCGTCGCCACGACCTCTGCCTCGGCACCATCGACTCGTGGCTCATCTGGCACCTCACCGGGGAGCACGTCATCGAGATCGGCAACGCCTCCCGCACGTCCCTGGTCGACCTGGAGACCGGACAGTGGAGTGATGCACTGCTCGAGGTGTTCGGGATCCCGCGCGAGGTGCTGCCGCGCATCGTGGACTCCGTGGGCCGCGTGGGAAGCATCCGCGGACTGCCCGGTCTGGATGGCATCCCCATCACCGGCATCCTGGGGGACTCCCACGCCGCCCTCTTTGCCCACGCGGGATGGCGACCGGGTGTGGCCAAGGCCACCTACGGCACGGGAAGTTCGGTCATGACCCTGGTGGCAGCCGGGTCACCGGACTCCACCGCCATGTGTCGCACGATCGCCTGGCGCCTGCCCGAGGAGCCGCCCGCTCTGGCGTGGGAGGCCAACATCTTGTCCGCGGGCTCCACGCTGACCTGGCTGGCGGGCGTGCTGGGCACGACCGCCACGGAGTTGGCCGCGCGCGCCTGCGATGACAGCGAGGGGGTCGTGCTCGTGCCGGCGTTCAACGGACTCGGTGCGCCGTGGTGGGACGCCTCCGCCGCCGCCACCCTGAGCGGTATGTCCCTCGCCACGACGACCGGCCACCTGGCTCGCGCCGCGCTCGACTCGGTGATCCTGCAGGTCGCCGATGTGCTTGATGCCCTGTCGCAGGTGCACGCGATGCCACGGGTGCTGCTCGTGGACGGTGGTATGACATCGAACGTCGACCTGATGGCACGCCAATCGGCCGTGGCCGACGTACGCGTCGAGATCGCCCGCACACCGGAGCTGTCGGCTGTGGGGGCAGCCCATGCCGCGGGCTTGGGCATCGGTCTGTGGACCCGCACGGATCTGGAGGACCTCCCCCGGGAGTACGCCGCCGTCGCTGCCGCCAGCGATCCGCCACGATGGCAGCACCTGCGTCGGACGTGGCGATCGGCCGTGGATCGCGCACGGCATCTGGCGGACATGCCGTCGGGGGCACGACAATCGACTTCATCATCGACATCGATCACGTCAGGAGAGGATGCGTAGTCATGGCAGCACTGGAGTTTGGCACCGGGATCTGGGCCTTCGGTCAGTTCGTCGATCGCTACGCCGCGGACGGCTACGGCCCCCCGCGATCGACCCGGGACATGATCGAGACCGCCGCGAAGGTGCCTGACCTGTCGTGTCTGGACATCAACGTGCCCTTCGCCACCGACGGGCTCTCCGCGCAGGAGGTCAAGACGCTGCTGGACGACAACGGTCTGACCTGTCGAGCGACAACCCCGCACATCTATATGCGCGAGTACGTCAAGGGGGCCTTCACCAATCCGTCGGCGGACCTACGTCGCCGAGTGCAGGCCCGGGTCGATGAGGCGGTGGAAGCCGCCGCGGTGCTGGAGGCCGGCTATGTGAAGTTCTGGCCCGGCCAGGATGGCTATGACTTCCCCGGGCAGGTGGACTACCTGCAGATCTGGGATCGCACCATCGATGGCATGCGCGATATCTGCCAGCGCCATCCGGATGTGCAATTCGCCATCGAATACAAGCCGCGTGAGCCCCGTGTCCGGATGACGCTGGCCAATGCGCCCAAGACACTCCTGGCCATCCAGGAGACCGGGGTCGACAATCTCGGCATCGTCATGGACTTTGGGCATTCACTGATGGCGGGTGAGTCCCCCACCGAGTCCCTGCTGATGATCCATCGACGGGGCAGGTTGGTGTCGGCTGAACTCAACGACAACTGGCGCGATTGGGATGATGATCTCCCGGTGGCATCCGTCCACCTCTTCGAGACGATGGAATACATCCTGGCCCTGCGCGACATCGGCTGGTCCGATCCGGTGCTGCTGGACCAGTTCCCCTTCCGCGAGGATCCGGTCGCAGCCCTGAGCCGCAGTATCCAAACGATTCAGATGCTGGATGAGGCATGTGCGCGCATTGATCGAGCCGATCTCGCGGAGGCGCAATCGC
>JANRCR010000055.1:0-49623 GCA_030726915.1 Candidatus Nanopelagicales bacterium | reverse complement strand
TGAGTCACAGCACCAGGGTCATGAGCTGATCGTGACGTGCGACGAGCGTGTCGTAGTCGGCGACCGCGGTCGGTGGGCCCGGCACCACCCGTCGCAATTCCGCGTGCACCTGACCGTGCGCCTTGCCGGTGCGCGCGGCGAGCACACTCACCATCCGATGGATGTCCTTGCGCACACCCTGGGTGTCCCGCCACGTCGCCGGTGTGACGTCCGGCTCCTCCGAGACCGCAGCGACCTGGCGGCGCAGGCCGGCGTCGCGTGCGGCCAGAAGCGTCGCCATGTCCTGCGGGCTGAGCAGGCCGGGCAGACCGAGGTAGTCGGTGGCCTCATCATCGAGATCCAGCGTGTCGGCGGTGATGGCCCGACCCGCCGTCAGCACATGGGCAAACTGCGCGTCGGCATCCAGCGCGGTGAAGCCTTCACCGCCGCCGATGCGCTCCACCTCGGGTGCCAGATCGTGATCGTCGCGGGCAATGATCCTGATGACCGCGTTGCGCGCGGACTCCATCTCCGCGGCCAGGGCCAGCAGCGGTCGCACGGCCGGCAAATAGACGGAGGCCGTCTCGTGACTGCCCCGTGCGCGTACGACGCGCCCCACCGCTTGTGAGAAGAACAGCGGTGTCCGCGCCGAGCACAGGTATCCCAGTGTGGTTGCGCGGGGGATGTCGACACCTTCGCTGATCATCCGCACGCACACCACGAGGCGAGTCGTGCCGGTCGTGAAGGCGGATAGGTGTGCTGAGGCATCGGCGTCTTCGGATAGCACCACCGCGGGTGCTTCACCGGTGACGCGAGCCGCGACCGCGGCGTAGGCCCTGGCGGTCTCCTGGTCGTTGGCGAGGATGATGCCGGCCGCGTCATGGATCCCGGCGGCGCGTTGTGCGCGCACCCGCTCATCGACCGCGGCGATGACGTGGGGCACCCAGCGCCCGGTCGGTGACAACGCCGTACGCCACGCCTTGTCCTCGTCCTTCTTCGTGCCGCCGCCGAGCATGGCGGAGAAGGCATCTCCCGCGTCATTGAGCCACCGCGATGTTCCCGTGTACGCGGCGAAGACCACCGGGCGCACCACGCCATCCGCGAGGGCATCGCCATAGGAGTAGGCGAAGTCAGCGAGTGATCGCACCTCGTCACCCTCCTCCTCATAGGACACAAAGGGGATCCGCTCATCGGCCTTGGTGCGGAAGGGTGTGCCGCTGAGGCCGAGCCTCCGCTTGGCCGTGTCGAAGGCCTCGCGTAGGCCATCGCCCCAGGTGAGACCGTCGCCGGCATGGTGGATCTCATCCATGATGACCAGGGTGGGGCGGGCCTCCGCGCGTCCGCGATGCAGCATCGGCTTTGCCGCCACCTGCGCGTACGTCGCGACGTAGCCGAGTGTGCCCTCACGCACCGGTCCCACCGAGTTGGGCAGCGTCGGATCAAGCCACAGCCCTGCCTTCGCCGCAGCGTCGGCCCACTGACCCCGCAGGTGATCTGTCGGCACGACGACGATGACGCGCTGGACCACACGTTGGGCCAGCAACCGACCCGCAAGGCTGAGCGCATACGTCGTCTTGCCGGAGCCGGGTGTCGCCGTGACGAGGAAGTCACGCGCATCCGCATCGACGTAGGCCTGCAGGGCCCGCATCTGCCAACGGCGCAACAGCGGGGAGTCACGAAGGTGGGCCGGGGCGGTCATGGGAGGCTCGACCCTGCCACAGGCCCCCGGCGCGTCGCGGCAGCGGCACGCCGAGTCGCCCCTGACGAGGTCTGACTATCGGCGCAGCGGAGAGAACGCCGTCTCCTTCATCCGCCACGCGGCGCATGGACCCTGATGCCATGCCTACTCCGCGATGACGATGGTGCCCCTGCCGCCTACGGCCGCAGGGATCGGCGCGAGTGCAGCGGCGGTGAGACCCACGGTCGCGAGGGCGGCAGCGGCAACTCGGCTTCGCGTGAACACGGCATCTCCTCACCTCGACGTCTCGATCTCGGGAGCCCGAGCCCAGCCAGGCGCGCTCATGAGGCCCGGAAGGCCGAAGGGATCCCCGGCACTCCACAGCCCGAACCTCCCGCGTGGCTCCCACATGTGACGGCTGTGACTCCCGATACTCATGTGCCATGGGTAAGCACGCGGCCCCGAGGGGGACGGTGGCTCCAAGCAACCCTGGGGCAAAGGCCGAGGCCGGACGTCACGCTGCGAGTGGGTGGGGACTTCCGCGACGCCGTGACCTCGCGGCCCTCGGAGCTCTGAGCCTGCTCACGGGCCTGGTCGTGGGTTGGCATCCACCCCTGCTCCTGGGCGGCACCTCACCGGCCGCAGTGAGTACGCCGACCATCACTCCCTCGGCGGAAGCGCAGCCCAACTCGACGCTCACGACTGAAGTGAATGTCGCACCCTCACCAGTCCCTACCAAGGATGCCGCTGCCGACGAATTCGACATCGCCAAGGCCATCGCCGAAGTGGCCGGACCCGATGCCATCCCCGTGGCCTTTGTCCCCGAGAGCGAGCGCCGCACGATCACGATCACCGGAGTCGGTGACATCCTGCTTCACAAGGAGATCAACGCTCAGGCCATCCGGGACGGCGGAGGCATCCCGGACTTTCTCCCGCAGCTCGAGGGGGTGGGGCCACTGGTCGCGGCGGCTGATCTCGCCATCTGCCACATGGAGTATCCGCTCGGATCCCGTGATGGCCCCTGGCAAGCCTGGCCGGACTTGCCCGATGGTCCCCCGCAGATCGCCGAAGCCGTCGCTGCCATCGGCTTCGACGCATGCACCACGGCCAGCAATCACACGCTGGACCAGGGCTTCGATGGTGTCGTGAGCACTCTGGATGCACTCGAGTCGGCAGGCCTGGCGCACGCCGGCTCCGCGGCATCAGAGTCCGATGCGAGACGCATCACGTTGATCGACGTCCAGGGCGTCCCCGTCGCACTGCTCTCCTACACCTACGGCTTCAACGGCATCCCCCGCCCCTACGACTGGTGCTGCAACCTCATCGAGCCGGGCGTCATCCCGGCGGATGCCCAGCGAGCGCGGGAGGCTGGCGCTCGTGTGGTGGTCGTGGCGCTCCATCACGGCGTGGAGGGGATCGCCCCACCGACGCAGTCCCAGCGCGACGTCGTGCAGGAGCTCGCCGACTCAGGACTCGTCGACCTCGTGCTCGGCCATCACGCACACGTGGTGCAGCCCGTCACGCGCATTGGCGACATGTGGGTCGCCTACGGCCATGGCAACTTCCTCTCCGCCCAGTCGCGGAAGGACCCACGCACAGGCGACGGCCTCCTGACACAGTTCACCTTCGCTGAGCAGGCGGATGGGAGCTTCGCCGGAATCGATGCGGTCGGCTACCCCATCGTCAACTATGACTTCCCCTTTGGCATCGCGCCGGTGCCCGCCCCTGCAGAGCCGGGCGGCAAGGCGGATATGACCTGGTCGCGCGTCAGCGAGCAGGCGATCATCCCGGGGGATACAAGCGGATTCAGGCTCGTTCGCTTCGGCGGCTGAAGGGCGTCAGCCGGCGAGGAACGACAGACGCACCTGTCGGCGCGGATTGTCCGCATTGGGATCGACCAGGACGACGCTTTGCCAGGTGCCCAGCTGCATCCGCCCGTCGAGCACCGGGACGGTGATGCTCGGAGCGACGAGCGCCGGGAGCACATGGTCACGCCCGTGACCGGGCGAGCCGTGCCGGTGCAGGTAGGACGCACCGCGCGGCAGCACCGACTCCAGGATGAGCTCGAGATCTTCCTCAGACCTAGAGCCCGTCTCGAATATCGCCACTCCGGCGGTCGCATGGGGCACGAAGACCTGGAGGAGACCATCACCACGACCACGACAGAAGTCCGCAGCGGCCGCGGTGATGTCGGTAGTCAGTCGGCCACCGGTGGTGAACTCGAGGAGTTCGGAGTCCATGGCGTGATCCTGCCGTAGAACGCCGCAGGGGATGGACGGAGTGCTCCGTCCATCCCCTGCGCGTGGAGACTACGAGACGAGCGTCGTCACACCCGACCCCAGGCGCATGCCGTCGCTGAATACGTGAGTGCCCAGTGCGGAGTTGAGGACACCGGCCACCCCCGATGCGAGCTTGATCGTGTATGTCGTCTGGCTCGTCCCAGACTTGACGTTGGTGAGCGTGAAGATCGTGTACGTCCCCAGATCAGTGTCAGTGGCGTACACGCGACCCTTCAGGGTGCCCTTGTCGACATCAGCGACGAGGTTGTCGATGACGACGGTGCGCCAGCCCATGGGGCCGTAGTGAGACAGGAAGAGCGATCCCTTGTGCGAGATCTTGGCCTTGTTGACACCCGACACCGGGAACGCCAGCGCGAGCTTGCCGGGCGTGATGATCGAGCTCCCGCCCGGATCCTCACCGTTGACGTAGACATTGGCCTTGAGTAGCGCTTCCGTGACGCTGAGATTGATCTGCATGGCTGTCACACCGGTGAGCGAACGCTCCGCGGCGACCGCAGTGGTCGCTGGCGCGACCAGGGCGCCGGCGAGGGCAACGCTCGCCACGATGCCGATGATCTTCTTCATGTACCTGTCCTCCCGATGACTGGATAGTGTCCTATTGATATTACTCACCATCGACGGGCGGTACCGCTCCACTCCTGGGCTTGATCACCAACACGAGCACGCCCGCAAGCGCGACGAGCGCGCCGAGGACGGTGTAGACCCGGTTGCCCGTCATGAAGCTCTCTTCGAGGAAGCCGAGCGAGATGGCGGCCCAGAAGCCGCCGATCATGATGAGTATGAGTCCGATCGTGCGGCGCAGGGGGCTGAGCTCCTTCATGCCGGCATCCTCTCAGCAGCGGTCACGCGTTGAGTAAGGGTCACGGCCGGGTGAGGAACCACTGCACGGTCGCAAGCGACTGGTCTCCGTCGATCATCTCGCCCACGACGACCTGGCCGACCCAGTCACCCGCGCTCACGTCGAAGTACGAGGCTCCCACGGTGATGGAGTCGGGGTCGACCAGCGTGAAGCCCGCTGCCTCGAGCGCGCCCTCGGCGTAGAACTCCTGGAGCGCCTCGAGTTGGTCGCCCGGGAAGGTCCAGGTGGCGGTCACGAGCCCGTCGACGGCGGGGAAGTAGTTGACCTCGACCTGGCCGATGCCCTCGCCGACGGCCGTGATGTCACCGCCGGGGGGCACGGGCAGCGACGCCAGCCAGGCGGGCTGGGGGACCTCCGACATTTCCGCCTCGAGCCGGAACTCCGCGGGCGGCACGCCGGGACCGGGATCGGTCGACGACATGAAGACGACGCGCAGGCCATCGCTCTCACGGGACATCACCAGGGTGCTGCTGGAGTCGGTCGTGGAGATGGAGTTGTAGGCCCAGCCGGATGGCGCGGCCGCGCCGTAATCCTCAAGGTCGTCCTTGTCGGGCGCGGTGTCGAGACCGATCATCTGCACGGCTTCGAGAGAGTCCCCCCACTGCTCGACGAGGCGTCCGGCTCCGACGACATTGCCCGCGGGAAGCGGCACATCACCATCGAAGAGAGGCAGGGCGGACGCGGGATCCGCAGACGACACGGAAGTGCCGACGAGCGCGGCGTAGGGATCGAGGGCCTGGTCGACGACATCGACGAAGAGTCCGCCCTCCGGCGCAGGCGCCGGGGTGGATGGGGCCGCCGTCGGGGAGGGCGCAGCCTCGGAGGTCGCGGGTGCCGCAGAAGCGACATCCGATGCGGCGGAGGTTGCACCGGTGTCCGCGGCTCCACCACCGCAGGCGGCTAGTACCAGGATCGCGGGGGCCAGCAGGAGCGGGACTCGGCGCATCACCCGATGGTAGGCGCGAGCGCACCGCCTGTCGACCCATGCCGAGGACTCCACGCTCACGGGCCGGCGTCGCCTACCCTCGGGGCATGCGCGGACCCGGCTGGCTCACCGAGACGGTGGCCCGCTATCGCGCGCTCGACCTGGAGTACGCCGCCCTGCGCGTGGTGGGCCGTGGACTCTTCCTGGCGGTCATGCTCATGGTGGCCTTCCTCTACGTCTTCACGCGCGTCACCGATCTCATCGCGGGCACCAACGAGGTGCTCATCCCCACGATCACCGTCAACCCCGACGTCGACCTCGGGGCATTAGCGCAGGGTGCCTTCTCCAGGACGAGCGCATCCGTCGTGAGCATCATCGGAGCCGTCACGTTCATCGCTTCGGCCCTGCTCACCGGCCATGCCGTGCGCCAGGGGAGCAGGCGCGCACTGCTCGGCGCGCAGGCGCCTCCCGTGCGACTGCTTTCGGGGCGCACCATCGCCGTGTCCGTGGTGCTGGCCGGGGGCATCTTCGCCACGTGGCTGCTCACCCTCGCCACGTCCATCCGACGCAGCGCCTGGATCACGCTCCTCGGACGCGACCTCGACCCCGCCGTCGTCAACGCAGGCAAGGCACTCGCGGTCCTCGCAAGTTTCGCGCTCATCGGTGGCGGCGTACTCATCGTGGTCCGACTCATCCTCGGCCATGTGCCCCGACGGGCGCTCCTCGCCGCCGCGATCGTCGGCGTCATCGTGGTCGCCGCCAACTTCTTCCTGCTATACACCTACGTCGGCGCGCTCATCAATCCGGCCGTCTCCGCAGGCATCGTGCTCGTCTTCACGCTGCTGCTCTGGGTCAATATCTCCGTCCGGGCATACCTCGGAGCCCTGTGCTGGGTGGGCTGCAAGGGCTAGCCTCGGGCTGTGGCTCTCCTCCTCGATGAAGCGCACTGGCACTGGCGCGGACGCCTGTGGTGCCATCTCGTGAGCGACCACTCCCTCGACGAGCTCCATGCCTTTGCCGAGTGGATCGGCGCACCGCGACGGGCATTCCAGGGTGACCACTACGACATCCCCGACGAGGCACGCCCGATTGCCATCGAGGAGGGCGCCCTCGTCGTCACCAGCCGAGAGATCGTGCTGGCGCTCTACGCCGCCGGGCTGCGCCTGCCCCCCGCGCAGCGTGCGGTCGTCTGATCGGTCAGGGACCGTCGCCTTGCACCTGCGCACGGAGTCGGCGGAGTGAGGGTGAGCGTCGCCTCCTGAGACTGATCCACTGCCTCGGCGCTCCACGCCCAGGGGAACTGCGCAGCCGATTGCCACGCGTCCACCTGGTCCTCGTAATTGGGGTTGAAGGCATGTCCGCTGTTGCCTGTGAGATTGACCCAGGAGGAGTTGTCGAAGTCAGCGAGGTCGACGACCTGGCGCATGCTCGGGACCCACGTCACCTCGAAGCCCTCGCTGGGAGTCCAGCCGGTGGCGTTGACGATGCCGCTGCCGCCCGCCGTGTCGATCGGGCCGCGGTTGAAGAGTGCCTCGATGAGCGCGATGCCCGAGGCTCCGAGCGTGCCGTGCTCGAGCGTGAGATTGTGCAGCGCACCCCAGCGCCACGACGCGGGGTCATCACCCTGCAGCGAGACGGTGTCGGTCACCGGGCCAGCGTAGGAGTCAGCAGGCCGGCGCGGATGCCCAATTCACTCTCCGCTGCCGTGCGTGACCAGGCATCGGCCTGCTCGCGTGATACGACATCACCGTGCGCCACGACCTGGAGGACCAAGCCGTCGAGCAGCGACAGGATGCGCCACGCACTCGCATCGGGATCCGGGCACACCATCACGCCCGCATCGACTCCTTCACGGATGATCCCCGCGAGCGCGCGCTGCCATTCCTCGTTGAGTGTGCGCGAGATGCGCCGCAGTGCGGGGCGCCGGGATGCCTCCGCCCACGCATCCAGCCACAGTTGCATCCCGCTGTCATCGCTGCGGTTGTAGGTGTCAAAGAAAGCAGCCAACTGCCCCTCGGGGTCCGACTCATCGGCAATCGCGCTCAGGGTGTCCTCGAGATCCTCCCGCGCCGCCTGCTCGAATGCTTCGGCCAGGAGATCATCCATCGACGCGTAGTAGTGGTGGATGAGGCCACTTGACGTGCCGAGCTCCGCCGCCACATCGCGCACCGTGGTGGCGGCGATGCCCCGGCGCTCCATGACGGTGCGCGCCGCGGTGACGATCGCGGAGCGGCGATCATCGGGACTCATCCGGGCCATGTCCCCACGGTAAAGGCTATTGCGCATTTGTCCAATAGGGGCCTAAGGTGGCGACATGATGAAGACGACTCCCTTCCACCCCCGTCTGGCCGCACTCAGCCAGAGCCAGTCCTGGGGCAACTGGGCGGGCTACCTCTCCGCCGTGCGCTACGACCTGTCCACCAAGCACGAATACTTCGGCGTGCGCAATGCGGCCGGCTTTTTTGATACCTCGCCGCTCCACAAGTATTGGATCCGCGGCCGCGATGCCGAACGCTTCTGCTCCTACGTGTTTGCGCGCGACGTCCGCGCCGTCAAGCCGGGTCGAGCGCAGTACACCATCTGGTGCGATGACGCCGGATTCGTCCTGGAGGACGGTGTGCTCTTCCGCTTCTCATCCGATGAATTCCTCCTGACGTCAGCCGAGCCCAACTTCGGCTATCTGCGACAGATCGCGCGCCCATTCGAGGTCGAGATCCTCGACTGCAGCGACGAGTACGCCTCCCTGGCCCTGCAGGGACCTCGATCACGCGCCATCCTCGAGACGCTGACTCCGGACATCGCTGATCTGCGCTACTTCGGATTTACCGAAACCAAGATCGCCGACACTCCCGTGACCGTGAGCCGGACCGGATTCAGCGGTGACCTGGGCTATGAGTTGCTCATCCCCGCGGCCGACGCCCTCCGCGTGCTGGACGCCCTGCTCGATGCCGGACGTCCGCACGGCCTGCGCCCGTACGGCGACGAGGCACTGGGCATGACCCGCATCGAGGCGGGGCTGCCGCTCATCGGCGTCGAATTCTCGTCAAGTCGCTACGCCTTCACGGCTGATGAACGATTCACCCCGGATGAACTCGGGCTCGGCTGGTTGCTCAAGGGGATCGATGACCCCACGCGGCCCTTCATCGGCCGCGGCGCCATCCTGCGCGAACGCGCTGAGGGTGCATCGCGCTGGGCGACGGTCGGTATCACCGTCGACTGGCAGGACTACTACACCCTCTTTACATCCAACGGTCTGCTTGCGGAGCCCGATGAGATCCCCGTCGCCTGGGAGACGATGATCTACAACGACAAGGACAAGCGCATCGGCTACGCCACAAGCTTTATGTACTCACCCGTCCTGCAACGCCATGTCGGCATTGCTCGCGTCAAACCGAAGTACGCGGCCCCGGGCACCGAGATCTTCATCGAGCAGACCCTCAATCACGAATACATCAACGTCCGCGCGACCGTGACGACGCTGCCGTTCTACAACCCCGAGAGGAAGACGGCCTGAGATGACCGAGACCAACGCCTACGACGCGATCGTCATCGGAGGAGGCCATAACGGCCTCACCAACGCGGCCTATCTCGCCCAAGCTGGGCAGCGCGTCCTCGTCCTCGAGCAGCAAAACATGGTCGGGGGAGCAGCGATCACCGAGGAGTTGCGCCCTGGCTATTCCTTTACGACGTTCTCTTACGCTCTCAGTCTGCTGCGGCCGGAGATCATCGCCGAGCTCGACCTGGTGCGCTATGGATTCATGCCGCTCTACATGCGCTCGCACTTCGCGCCCATGGATAACGGTGACTACTTCCTCCTCGGTCCCGATGCCGAGATCAATCGCCAGGAGATCGCTCGACATTCACGCGCGGATGTTGACGGCATGGAGCGTTTTGAGCATGACACCGCGCGGGTGCGTCAATTCCTGCGCCCACTCTTCGACTCGGCGCCCCCCAACCTCTTTAGCAAGGCGCCCGAGGATGCCGATGAGGTGCGCTGGTTGCTCAAGCACCTGGGCAGCGCCGACACCAAGGTCATCCACGACTCGGTGCGTCTGCTCACCGGGAGTATCTCCGACTTCGTCGATGACTACCTCGAATCCGACATCATTAAGGCGACCATCTGCTCATCGGCGTGCGTCGGGATCAAACTCGGGCCGATGTCACCGGGGTCGGGCATGAACTGGCTCTATCTCTCCATGGGCGAGCATGACGGCATCGGCGGTTCGTGGTCCTTCCACAAGGGGGGCAACGGTGGCTTCACCCAGGTGCTGGCCCGCGCGGCGACGGCGTACGGCGCGGAGATCCGACTCGAGTCCACCGTGTCGCATCTCATCACCGATGACGGCAGGACCACCGGCGTCGCCCTCGTGGACGGCACCGAATTCCGCGCGCCCGTCGTGATCAGTTCGCTCGACCCGCGTCGCACCTTCCTGCAGATCGCCGACCCTCGCGAGTTGCCCGCCGAGCTTGTCGACACCATCCAGCGCTTCCGCTTCCAGGGGGTGTCATCCAAGGTCAACTTCGCCCTGGATGGCGTCCCGCACTACCCCGCCCTCGGTGATCGCACCGACCAGTACGTCGGCTTCGTCAACGTTGCTCCCACCGTGGAGTACATGGAGCGGGCCTACGACACGGCGAAGTACGGCTGGTACAGCGAGCACCCCTACATCGACGCATCGATCCAGTCCCTCATCGATCCGGATATGGCGCCCCCGGGCAAGCACGTCATGTCCTGCTACGTGATGTACACACCCCATGAGCTCAAGGACAGCACCTGGGATGCTGAGCGGGAGAAGATGGCGGACCGGGTGCAGGCCACCCTGCAGCGCTTCTTCCCCAACTTCAATGACCTCGTGCTCCAGCGCGAGGTGGTCACCCCCGACATCATCGAGCAGCGCACGGGCCTGTCCGAGGGCAACATCTACGCGGGCGAATTCTTCCCCCACCAGATGTGGATCTTCCGACCCGCACCGGGATATAGCGACTACCGCACGCCGATTCGGGGTTACTACCAGTGTGGATCCGGCACCCACCCCGGTGGCTGCGTCATCGGTGCCCCCGGCCGCTTCGCCAGCCAGGCCGTGCTCGCCGACACCCGTCGCTAGTACTACTGGTTCTGGTTCTGGTTCTGGTTCTGGTTCTGGTTCTGGTTCTGGTTCTGGTCGTTCTGGGAGCAGCCGGCAAGGGGCGTGAGGATCATGCCAACGGCGAGGGCGGCAGTGGCAAGGCGCGCGCGAGGTGTCATCTGCGCATCCTGACACCAATCAGCCGTTTCCGTAAGGGCTCGGCGCACGCCCCTGCGGACCCACGCGGCTGGCATAGCCCCGGGTGTGGGAGCAGTGGTTTCCGGCACGGAGGCTGTGGCCACCTCGATCGGGGAGGATTCCTGCAGCCAACCGACGACTGTGCCTCCCACGAGGTCGGCGGCAAAGCCGAGCGACACGGCGAGTGTGCGCTTAGCCATGGATCCCCTGGCGCTACTCCTCGATATCAGGCTCGGGATCGGTCTCCTCGAGATCACCGTCAGAGTCGGAGGATTCCTCCTCCACCTGCTCCGTCTCATCTCCGGATGATCCCGAGCAGGCGGTGACGGCAGGCACGAACACCCCGAATCCGAAGACGATGGCTGCCCCCACTCGTGCCGCGCGTGCCCAGGGAGTGTGTGACTTGGTCATGATGTCCCTCTCCTTGATGGGGTCAGTCTCGTTTGTGGGTTCAGTGTGTCGCAGACCTTCCCGGCCCCATCTGCGGGTGGAAAGTGCCCCGGGAGGGCGTTATTCACCCGAAGTTCGATACCTGGGCCGAGAGTGTGCAGGCGACCTGGGCCGAGATCGGGCGTGGCCGCTAGGACCGGCACATGCGCAGACCGGAGGACCCTGCTCTAGCTCCGACCCAGGGCCCGCAGGACCCGATCGGGAAAGTCCGTGATGATGCCATCGACGCGGCACTCCTGCACGAGCGCTGTCACGAGGGCATCAACGGTGGGCGCACAGGATGGCAGTTGATCGACCCGCACGGTCCAGGGCGTGACATACAGCCCGGCAGCATGGGCCTCATCTGCGAGGTCGGTCGCTGCGATGGATCCCGGCTGCGTGCCCTGTCGCACCAACATCGTCAGATCCGGCCCGATGCCATCAGCCCAGGTGCGCACCTGCTCCATGGAGTTGTGCTCAAGCATCCAGTCGTAGTCGTAGTTTGCCCACGTCCCGTCCGGCAACTGTTCGAAGGTCTCGTGATCCTCGGTATGGCCGATGAGTTGAGTCAGCGGGAGGTCGACCCCCACGCGTGGGGCGATGTCAGCGCGGATGCGCTGCAGAGCCCGCGCATCAAAACTCATGACCCGACATCGATCCTCGCGTGTGCGATAGCCGTAGCGAGCCAGGACGTCGTACACAGCCGAGGGGAGATCCCTGCCCTCCTGCTCGTGAAACCACGGCGACTTCAACTCCGAGAAGATCCCCACGTCTCTGCCGAGGCTGTGGCGTACGCCGCGCAGGAACTCCAGCTCTGACTCCAGCGTGTGGAAGCCAAAATTCGACTGCCACAGGGGGAAGCGGTCGGGGAAAACTGGGCGCTGCTGACCATCAACGGTCGTGAATCGCTCGGTCACCGCGAGGGTGAGGATCTCGTCAAGATCGAAGTCAATGACGTAGTAGTGGCCATCGGCACGCTGACGGCCGGGGTAGCGCATCGCCACGTCACTGACATTGTCGAGCCAGAGATCGTGGTTGATGAGCAGGCGATTGTCGCGTGTCATGACGACGTCGTGCTCGACGTAGTCGGCCCCCTGACCCACGGCGAGAGCCTTGGCGGGCAGGGTGCTCTCGGGCAGATATCCGCTCGCCCCTCGGTGGGCGATGACCAGCGGTGTCATGGCGCGCAGGCTACTCCTAGGAACCCTTCGCCATCTCGCGCTGGATCTGATCTTCGGTCAGGGGCTTGTGCATGACCTGGTTGACGCCGTAGAAGATAAGACCCACGGCAAAACCGCCCATGACCCACACGGGCCAGAAGTAGCCCCTGCCGGAGATGAACCAGATCAGGACCATGAAGAGCGAGACGACGACCGCCCCGATCACGTAGTTGAGGAATCCCCTGCGCTGATGGAGTCGCTGAATGGCCTCCTGGCGCGCTGCATCATTGCTCATGATTCCACGGTAGGCCCGCTGTCAATAAGCCGACGACAGCCCGCACTCGCCGGCATCATCGACCGGCTCGTGTGACACGTGCTCCTCGGCACACTCGTGCTCCTCGGCAAACTATTGAGGTGACCCCCGCCTAGTCTGGGGCTATGCGTCCGGCCATGGTCAGCACGAGCCCACTCGGGGGGATGCCGGGTCGGGTGACGCCGATCATCGCGGCGACGATCATCGCGACGATGGCCATCGGTCTTACCGGTGGCACCGGTGCATCAGCCGCCCCGCCCGCGGCTGAGATCGTCGCGGCCCCCGCGGCGCCCGCGACCCCGCGGGCCGGCATCGACTGGCGCGCCTGTGACTCATCCATGCCGAGCACGGCACGCTGCGGCTCGCTCACCGTGCCGCGCGACTGGGGCGATGCCCGCGTGGACGGCACCTACCGCATCTCGGTCGCCCGCATCCCCGCAGCCAAGCCGTCGGAGCGGATCGGCGTACTCACCT
This sequence comes from Candidatus Nanopelagicales bacterium, assembly GCA_030726915.1. GTDB lineage: Bacteria > Actinomycetota > Actinomycetes > S36-B12 > S36-B12 > Mxb001. Next base: position 36,242 of record JANRCR010000055.1, on the reverse strand, counting down.
TCAATCCCGGTGGGCCAGGCTCTCGAGCCGTGTCCAACATTGCCTGGGTGCAGGGGATGCTGCCGCAGCGTGTGCGAGACCGCTTCGACATCGTGGCGTGGGACCCACGCGGTGTCGGTGGATCGGAGCCGTCGATATCCGGGTGCAGTGTCAAGGACATCCAGCCACCCAAGACAGGCCCCGTCGACTGGGATGCCTGGACGGCGAAGTACATGCGGGTGAACGGCGAGGCTGCAGCAGCGTGCTTCGACGCCAACCGGCGTCACGCGCCGTACGTCGGGACCTGGCAACTTGTGCGTGATCTTGATGCGATCAGGGACGCGCTGGGCCAGGACACCCTCACCTTTTGGGGTATGAGTTACGGCTCGACAGTGGGACGCGCCTACGCGCAGTACTTCCCCCAGCGGGTGCGTGCCCTCCTGCTCGACGGTGTCATCTCGCCCCTGTCCACCATCGACCTCTGGGCCCGCGAGCACACCTGGGATGACCCGCTTGCGATCACAACGATGCTCTCAGCACTCGGCACCTCCTACGAGGCGAAGTACAACCGCGTCATGGCCGCGCTCCAGAGGCGCACCCTGCGCGACACCTCCGGTGCGACGGTGACCCGGTGGAGTGTGGGTCGCGAGATCATCTCGCTGGCCTCCTACCACTCCACGTGGACCGCCGTGGCAGGTCTGCTGGACCGACTCGATGCCGCCCTGGGATCTCGCGCGACCACCGCATCCTTGACAGCCTCGGCCGCAATCACCAAGGGCTGGTTCGACCCACAGTGGACCTACGTCAACTGCTCCGACATGCCCGATCGCCCGTCGGCCGCGCGACTGGCGGACATCGCCCGTGAAGGAGCTGCCGCGGGTGGAGTCCACGTGGGGCAGTCCGCTATCCGCGAAGGCGCCCAGTGCGCAGGATTGCCGCGATTCGGTCGCCCGATCCCGCGGATCCTCACTCCCCTCACCCTGCGCACCCCGCCCCTCGTCGCCAACGCCGCGGCGGACAACCGCACCCCCTGGACCGCAGCAGTGGAGATGGCGAAAGCCTTCACGGGCACCCGCACCGTGCAGTACGCCGGCACACATCACATCGTCTACGGCCGCACCACCGGCTGTGTTGATCGACCCATCACGCGCTATCTCGTGGAGTTGCGGATCCCGCCGAGGGATGTGCGCTGCCCACTCAAACGCTAACGTCGGGCCGACACCACAGGCTGGTAGCGTCGCGTCGTGCCGGACACTGATGTGAGTTATGCCCTCGATGGGGCCATCGCCTGGGTGCGCCTCGACCGGCCCCATCGTCTCAACGCCGTGACGGCCGGACTTGTCGATGACCTGCTGGATGCCTTCGACCGGGCACGCTCCGATGGGGCTCGCGTCGTCATCCTCGCGGGCACAGGCCGAGCGTTCTGCGCCGGATTTGACCTCAAGGACTTCACTCCGGATGAGACCCTCGACGATGCCCGGGTCCGCCTGCAGCGACTCCAGGACGTCACCCGCCGCACGCTGTCCTACCCCGGTCCCGTCATCGCCGCGGTGCACGGCTACGCGATCGGTGCCGGTGCGGAATTCGCCCTCGCCTGTGACCTCGTGATCGCCAGCGCCGATGCCGTGTTTGCCTTCCCGGAGGTGGAGGTCGGCCTCAGCAGCACCAATGGCGCCTCCGCCATCCTTCCGCGCCTGGTCGGCCCGCTGCGAGCCAAGGAGCTCGTGCTCCTCGGCGAGCGCTTCGGCGCCGACCGCGCCTACGAACTGGGCCTCGTCACCCGCGTCGTGCCGGACGGCGCCCATGAGGCTGCCGCGGCCGAGATCGCTGAGCGTCTCGTGGCACGTCCGGCGGGTGCCCTGCGACTCGCCAAGCGCCTCATCGACGAGGGGAGTGAGATGTCCATCGCCGAGGCACTCGACGCGGAGGTTGACATCGCCCTGTCGACGTTGGGCACCGGTGAACCCCAGGTCGCCACATCGGCCTTCCGCGAGCGCTGACCGGCATGCAATCCGCGTCCGATCTCGAAGCCAGCACGCTGCCGGGTGCTCTCCGTCGCGCCGCAGAACTGTGGCCGGATCGCATCGCCTGGATCTTCGACCTCCGCGAGGGACCCGAGCCCGAAGCCAGCGCCACCCTCACCTTCTCCGATGTCGCCCGGGGCGTCGATCGACTCGCACGCCATCTGCGCTCGCGGGGTGTGCGCGCGGGTGATCGCGTGGCGCTGCTGCTGCACAATCGACCCGAGGTGCCCCTGCTCTGGCTTGCCCTGGCGCGACTCGGTGCCACGGCGGTGCCCCTCAACACCAAACTCCGCCACGATGATGCCGGTTGGATTCTTGCTAAATCCCACAGCGTCGCGGTCATCACGACACCCGAACTTGGCGACCAGGTGGCACCGCTGACCATCCCCGTCATCGACGTGGCCGACCTGGCCTCGCCCCCTGTCGATGAAGACCCACTCCCCGACGTGCACGACCCGGACGACATCGTCAACGTGCAGTTCACCTCCGGTACGACGGGCCACCCGAAGGGGTGTCTGCTCTCCCATCACTACTGGCTGCACCTCGCCACCAGCCTGGTGACCGGCTTCCCCAGACTGCAGCCGGAGGATCGCCTGCTCACCGCGCAGGCCATGTCCTATATGGATCCCCAGTGGAATATCGCGGCGTCACTCGTCAGCGGCGCCTCGGTGGTGGTGCTTGATGGTTTTCACCCCGCCACCCTGTGGGATCGCCTCCGTGAGCACGAGGCCACCTACTTCTACTGCGTGGCCTCGATGCCGTCGATGCTGCTGACCACCGACCCGAGTCCGCGCGACCATGACCATCGCGTGCGGGTGATCCAATGTTCGGCCATCCCACCCGCACGCCATGCCGATCTTGAGCAGCGCTGGGGCGCGCCGTGGTTCGAAGTGTTCGGCATGACGGAGACCGGCGGCGACATCCACGTCACGGATGTTGAGCATGATGCCCTGGTCGGATCCGGGAGCATCGGTGTCGCCAAGCCAGGCCGTGAGGTGCGGATCGTGGACACCAACGATGTGGATGTCCCCGCCAACACCGTCGGTGAGCTCGTGATGCGGGGTCCCGGGATGATGTCGGGATACGACGATGAGGCGCAGGCAACAGCGCATATCTTCCGCGGCGGTTGGCTGCATACCGGTGACCTGGCCCGAGGGGATGAGTCGGGCATCATCACCCTGGTCGGGCGCCTCAAAGAGGTTGTCCGTCGAGCGGGGGAGAACATCGCCGCGCGCGAGGTGGAGGACACCCTGCTGGCCCACCCGGATGTGCGCATGGCCGCCGTCGTGGCTGAGCCGGATGAACTGCGCGGAGAAGAGGTCAAGGCATATCTGGTCCTGACAGACAGCCGCGATGCCGAGGCCGCGGCTGCCGTGCTAGGAGATTTCTGTGGTGACCGGATCGCGCGCTTCAAGGTGCCGCGCTTCTGGGAGGTTCGCGATGACCTGCCCAGGACGCCCTCCGAGCGCGTCGCCAAATCACTGCTCGTGCCCGGGCGCACCTGGGACGCACTGGCGGGATCGTGGCGGCCATGACGATGCGCGCCTTTGCGCCGGCGGATGAGTCACGAGCCCAGGACATCTACGAGGAGTCCTTCCCACCGGCGGTTCGGGCTCCCTGGCATCAGATCCGTGATCACCGCGCCGATGAGCACCTCCTCGTCCTCATCGACCCTGACGACGTGGTCGTCGGCCTCAGCCTCATCCGCCACCTTGGTGATACCCGGATGACCTTCGTGCGCTACCTCGCGGTGGATTCTGAGCAGCGAGGCCGTGGCCTGGGCGGTCGGTTGCTCATGTCCCTGTCCTCCCACGTGATCTCCGAGGGATACGACGTTCTGCTACTCGACGTTGAAAAGCCCATCGGTGAGCACGCGGATGAGGATCTTCGCCGGATCGAGTTTTATCGTCGGCACGGCCTCACCCTGCTCGACGTTCCCGACTACGCACCCCCGGGTCACGGTGAATCCGGAGAGCCCGTGCCGCTTCTGCTCATGGGTCGGGTCCTCGGTGACGGTCCGCCGCTGACGGGGGCGGCACTGCAGGATGCTGTCGCTGCGGTCATGCTCCACCGCTACGACGTACGCGATTGATCAACGACACACGACTCCGCGCGCACGCGGTGCATCCGTCACCCGGATGGTGCAGGTGGCGTCAGAACCTGACACCACGAGCGCCACCATGCCGCCCTTGGACTTGAGGTTAGTCGTGATGTCGGCCGAGGCCGCGAGTTGGCGCAGCAGAGGGCTCATCGCCACCATCACGAGCTGATCACCCAGCTGATCCACGGACTCGAATGCGATTTGCTCAAGCACGGCATCGGCAAATCGATCGGTCGCCATCCCGGCCACCGTCGGCTTGGCTTGCGTGGTCGTATCCGGGGGCGAAGGCGACGGACCGGGTGCCTCCGGTGAGGCCGACACGCTGGGTGCAGCGGAGGAGGGTGCCGTCGGGGCAGGTTCGGATGCGGCCGTGGATACACAGGCAGCGGTCAGCAGCCCTCCGGCGAGCACGGATGCGATCAGGACGACGGCTTGGGGGCGCATGATCCGACGGTAGGGGCCGCACGACACCCCACGCGCGGTGAGTCGCGGAGATCAACCGTTCGGATGAGGGGCGCAGGGGTGATTGATCACCCTCCCCACTAGCCTGGAAAACCTCACGCACCCTGAGTCGGACATTCCCGCCGTGTCTTGCCTGACCCGGCCCGAGCCTTCCTCGAGGAGAACCCATGGCTACCCACGCCGCGACAAAGCGCTACTTCGGCTCCGCGATCATCGTGGGATGGGTGCTGGTGGCACTCGTGTGGGTGATCTTCAGTTCCCTGGCGCAAAACTACGTGACCTACATCCCCCTGCTTCTGGCGTACGCGGCCTGGACGGTTGTCGCGGTGCTGATGTTTGGCCGGGGTCTGGACCGTCAGATGGCCGCTGAACCTGACACTCACTGAGCCTGACACTCACTGAGGCGTTGCGGTGCGCCTGGCCAACCGCTGGCGGATGCCGAAGTAGCCGACCGCAAGCCAGCCCAGGACCATCTGCGGCAGGAAGCAGAAGGCACGCCAGATGACATCGGCGGCGACAGCCTGATCAAAATCCGCACCAAATGCTACGAGCATGCCGATGAGCGCCGCGTCCACCGTGCCCGCGCCGCCCGGTGCCAGCGGCACGGTCGTCAGGAGGAGCGCGACGGAGAAGGCGGCAAAAATCTCCAGGACGGTGATGCTCTCCGCTCCCACTCCGCGCAGGGCCGCGATGATGACCAGCATCGGGGCCAACTGGGCGAGCAGGTTGGTGAGGGTGATGGGCAGCCAGCGCTTGCCGACCATCTCCGCCGCGGTGTCATTGAATCCAACGACACTGTCGACGACATCGGGTGGTGTGCGCTTGATGAAGCGGAAGACCGCACCCACCAGACCCTGGGCAAACTCACCGACTCGCTGAGCGTTGGAGCGGCTGCGCAGGACAAAGGCAACCCCCGCCATCGACACCAGGCAGATAACTCCCGCGATGAGGACAATGATGTCGAGTGTCTCGCAGGGGATCGCGCCGCAACTATCACCGGTGACTGCGCGGCGCTCGAAGATCCACAGCAGGGTGAGAGCCACGCCGGGAGCGCCGAAGGTCATGAGGTAGGTCCACAGGGCATCCGCGGCGACGGCAGCCGCCGCGAGTCTCTGCGAGACGCCGTAGCGAGCAAGGATCGCGTATTGCATACCGACCGCGATCGGGCCGCCGCCGAAGGGGATCGTCGTTGCGATCGCAAAGCCGCCCTGTCGGTCGACGAACGCCGGCACATATCCCAGGTGGGGAATGGCCGCGATAGCGGTGAGCGGGTAGACGGCAATGGCGAAGATGGCGGCGGCGATGGCCGCGACCGTCCAGATCAGGGGCATGGAGAACGCCGACTGGACGCCCTGCTCGAATCCGCCAAAGTTGGTGGCCATGTAGCTGAAGATGAAGTAGGCCAGGACAAGACCCAGCAGCGTGAGGATGACCTTGGGCAGCCACGACTTCCAACCGCCCGACTTTTTGACCGGCCTGTCCGGAGGGGATTCGGTCGATGGCGCGCTCACTCGTTGACCCTCTCGTGAAGATCCATCCGTGTCCAGTACGCCACGGCCACACACGGGAGCGGCTGGACCGCGACTGATCCATGTCTAGGGTGAGCCCATGACGTCCTCCTCCCGGGGTCCCCGCTCCCCCGCACCGCGATCCGCCGTGATCAAGGACCGCTTCTATCGGGACAACCTCGCGGCGTGGGATGAGCGTGCACCCGCGCACGCGCGTGCGGATGGCTACCGAGTCGAGCGCTTCCGCGAGGATCCGGCGTACCTCAGTGATGTGGTGGGCTTTGACATCCCGCTGCTCGGTGACGTCGAGGGCCTGGACGGCGTACATCTGCAGTGTCACATCGGCACCGACACCATCTCCCTCGTGCGACGCGGGGCACACATGACCGGCCTGGACTTCTCCGGGGAGTCCCTCGCCCAGGCGCGCGCATTGGCTGCGGAGACCGGTGCCGAAGTCGACTTCGTCCAGTCCGATGTCTATGACGCGGTGGCGGCACTCGGCCGCGAGCGATTCGACTTCGTCTTCACCGGCATCGGCGCGCTGTGCTGGCTGCCCGATGTGCGTCGCTGGGCGCAGGTGGTGCACGACCTGCTGCGCCCCGGCGGCTTCCTCTTTATCCGCGAGGGTCATCCCATGCTGTGGTCGATGGACGAGGAGGTCGATGATGACCTCGTGGTGGGCTTCCCCTACTTCGAGGTGCCCACCCCCATCACCGACACCCACGACGGGAGTTATCTCCCGGTCGACACAACCTTCACCGCTGAGGTCTCGCACTCGTGGAATCACGGACTCGGGGAAACGGTCATGGCTCTGCTCGACACGGGGATGGCCCTGGACCTGATGGTCGAGCATGACAGCTGCCCATGGGAGGCGCTGCCCGGCACAATGGTCGAGGATGCGGACGGCGAGTGGCGTCTCACCGAGGGCCGGGATCGGCTCCCGCTGACCTACACGCTCCGGGTGCGCCGGAGCAACTGACGAGTCGACTCAGCCGCCGGGTGTCAGACACCCCCACATGCCGTCACGGTGAGCGAGGCTGCCAGCAGCGCGGCATACTCCCCCTGTGAGTCGGGGCACGAGTCAAGCCGCATCCGAGGCCCTGCACGCCTGCCTGCGCCTGCAGAGATCCCACATCGATGTCGCTCCCGCACTGCGCACCGGCACACTCCTCTCCTTTATCTTCCTCCTTGCCCTGCCATCGGGCAACATCCCGATCGCCACGTCCATCGCCATCGGAGTGCTCTTCATTGCGATCCTGGACTCCACCGAGGCACCACAGATCCGCCTGCGCTCCATGCTCTGGGGCATCCTGTGGATCAGCCTCGCCGTACTCCTCGGCGGCCTGGTCAGCGGTGCCACGATCCCCCATGTCATCCTCGCGGTGCTCGTCGCCGCAGCAGTCGGCTATGCGGGTGCACTCAGCATGCGGGGAGCGCTCATCGGAGTCCTGTCCCTGGTGCTCTTTGCCCTCTACTCCGGCTTCGGAGTCGGCGTCAACGTCGCCATCGAAGACGCTGGGCTCTTTGTGGTCGGCGGCTTCATCACGATCGCGGTCAACCTGGCGATGACACCCCTGCATCGTCTCCCGGCGGTGCGCACGAGCATTGCTCGCACCTTCCGGGAGATTGATCAGGCCACACGTCGGCGCGGCTTGGCCCTGGCAGCGCCCACCATCGCGGCGGAGATCCTCGCGGCACATACGGTGGCCGACCACCGAGGCTGCACGGATGACACCGCGGCGTGGGTCCATGACCTGCTGGGTGACGCGGAGCGCACGAGACTCGCCCTGCTGGCTTTGCTCGCCGAACGATCCGTGTCACCGACGTACGTCGATGATGTCGCTCGGGCTGCCGGAACTGTCGCCGCGGCCCTGGCCGATGAGGTCCAGGGCCCACTGGGGATCCCCAGCCGCCGGCGTCGTGCCCGACCGACCACTCGACTGCGCGCCCTCGACGAGATCGTGGCGGTCGCACCCGATCCTCGGTTGGGGATCCTGGCAGAAGAGCTCACCGCGGGCTTACGAGCCGCCACGCAGCGCCTCGATGGTGCGTGGCCCATCGGCCGACGCGCAGAGCTGAAGCCGGTGCACCTCCCGCACCTGCCCGTCCTTACCCGGCTGCGTGCCCATGCTCATCGCTCGAATGCTGTCGTCGAACACACCCTGCGGCTCATGGTGGCGTTTGGTGGAGCGACCCTCTTTGCGGTCCTGATCGATCAGCCGCACGGCTACTGGGTGCCTCTCACGGTGGCGTGGATAGCCAAGCCCGATATCGCCAGCACGGTGTCGCGCGTTGTCATGCGCATCGTCGGCACGATCGTGGGCCTGATCGCCGTCGCCGCCATCGCGCTCGCGGTGCGAGATCTCCCGAGTGAGCAGATCCTGCTGTCCATCTCACTCGGCGTGGCGGGTGCGCTGGCACTCGCTTTCCTCTGGGCCAATTATCCCGTGGCGGTCGTGGGCATCACGGCCTTCGTCCTGCTGCTCGGCGAGTTCGACAACCCCGAATTGGAGCGCAACCTCATCTCCCGCCTGGTCGCCACGGTGGTCGCAGGAGTGTGGGTGATCCTGGTCAGCTCGATCCGTCCCCGGCGGGCCAGTGTCGCGACACTGGGTGCCCTGCGCGCCACCTGTCAGGCACTGCGGGAGTACGCGCGGGTGGTGCAGACGGGTCAAGACGCCGCCGCCGCCAGGTCACAGGTCCTCGCCACACGGACCGCAGCGCTTGCCGCGGTGTCCGCTGCCGTGGCTGAGCCACCGGGATTGTGGGAACGACCCGGTCCACACGTCGATCCGGACGAGGCGGCCGCCATCCTCGCCGACGCCATCGACAGCGCGTCCGCCATCCTTGCGGAGGAACTTCTCGAACGACACGGCACGCAGGATCCAGGGACGTGGTCGCGCATCACGGGAGATCTTGACGATATTGATGCGCGCATCACGTCGATGGAGATGTCTCCCGCCTAGCCGAGATGCATCTCGTCGGTTTGCCTCTGCTGGCGCGTATCCGCTGGCGTGTGTCAGCCAGCGGGGCGTGGCAGCGTCGCATACAGCCGATCCATGACGGGTACGCCGAGTCCACTTGCCATGTCATAGCCGGGATAGGCCGAGCAGCAGCCCACTACCTGTACGGCGTTGGAGCCCGCAACCACATCAAAGAAGGGGGACGTCTTGGCGGCCGCGGCTGAGTAGAGCCAGGCATTGGCGAAGCCGATCGTTGGGAAACCCCGACCGCGCTGCGCCGCGGACATGGCGGCGAGATTGGCCGCGAGGAAGGGTGCGCCCCCGCTCGTGCCCCCGACGGTGAAGACCTCACCGCCGTAGACAATCGGCCAACCCGGTCGGATGGCCCCGAGCAGGGCCACATCGGGGACCGTGCGCGGCCCCACCGGCGTGACTCCCGCCTGCCACCACGGACGATCGACCAGGATGCTGGGGCCACCGCTGCCGGCCGGACCGGGTGGGGTGATCCCACTGACGTACGGCAGGTCGTTCCACACGCGCTCGGTGCGGCGCGTGTTGTCGGGCTTCAGCGCAAGTCGCGTGCCTCCCACCGCGGTGACCCACGCGGAGCTGGCCGGGTACCACACCGTCGGCTCACCCGACTCCTCCGCGATCTGCGCACCGCACATGGATGAGCCGTAGTCACCCGCCGCGACGATGACGGATGTACCGACAATCGCGGCCAGGCGCAGGAGGTCTTCATTGAGCGTGAGGTAGTCGCCGTACTGGACGTCGTACTCAGCCTCACATACACCGTAGGACAGTGACGCGACATCGGGGACTGATGGGCCGTCCAGCATGCGCGCAAAAGCATCGGTGAAACCCGTCAGCCCTTCGACGACCTCGAGCAGGGTGATGGATGATGCGCGCGGCAACGCGGCGGAAGCCGTGATGAGATCCAGGTGGGTCTCACTGGATGCATTGACGAACGGCTGCGGCACACCAGTGCCCCTGACGACATTGATGCGAGGAGCGGTGTAGCCGAAACATTCCGCAGCATCCGCGAGGTCTTGAGCGGCGTAGCCACCGCCCAGGGAGATGACGGTGAGTCGGGCATCCTGACCGCGCACCCCCTTGGCTGCCAGGGCCGCCGTGCCGTAGGCGGCCTGAATCTGCACGGGGACATAGACCGCCTTGGCCTTCACGGCCGGCGCATCACACGTGCCCGCTGGCACGGTGCCGAGATTGCGCGGCCAGGGATTCGGGCTGCCGGTCGAGGCCAGCAGCTCTTCGAATTCGTCGAATGTGGCTCCGGAAATGCCTGGCACGTCGGCGCTCGCAACGTACTCGGCGTACGTCGGCACCCACTCGGCGGTGACCGTGCGCAGACTGGCGGGTGCCTTGGCGTAGGCGGTGCCGTCGAGCATCGAGAAGGTCCGATAGGGAAACGTCGGTGTCGGCGTGGTGCTGCGCATCTTCAATCCGTAGGCCTTATTCCACACGGAGACGGGTGCGGTGAGGCGCGCCAGGATGCGGCCCTTGTCAACGCTCACGTCAATGCCGAGCTTTTGAGCAGCAGCGCGCAAGCGCGTGACCGACTTCGACGAAGCGCCGTACGCCTTGCCGGCGTTAACCAGCGAGGGATGATCCCGGTAGAGCAGGTTGCCGGGAGTTGAGCGCTCGGTCGCCGCCTTATCCAGGGCTGATCGGTCGCGCGGCAGACCGACGAGGAAGGTGACACTCGGGTCATCGGCGCGAACCACCGCAGCCGGCGATGCCTCCGGGGCGACACCTTCGGAGTCCGCTGCAGCACCCGGCGCGATCAGCAGTCCCACGGCAAGGGCCCCCGCGGACAGGATCACGATCGGTCGACGCAGCATGGACTCGACCCTAACCGGGGATCTCAGCGGACGTAGACCTGGCCGCGGGAGAGGTCGAGGCCCGAGCACGCACCGGTCCCCACGACCGCCGTGAGAGAGGCGCCGTCAGCGGAGAGGCGCACCTTCACAGATTGGCTCGAATTCGACCAGCAGTGTTCCTGGCCGGCAGTCAGCGACAGCGGGTCGCGCCACGTATCAGATCCCGGACCCTGCTTGCTGATCATCATCTGGACGAGCGGCCTGGCAGCGTTGAGCCCACCGATGCGGATCGTGTTGCGAGGATCGACGTTGAAGACGATCTGCGACTGGTACTGACCAGCGGGCATCCCCTCATTCCACGTCTCCCCGCGATACGTGAGCGAGTTGACCTTGGCGTCGCTGAAGAACCACATGCCTTGCGCGGTGCCCACCTTGCCCTGCGAGATCGTGCCGCACGGCGTGCCGGGCACGGGATCGGTCGACGGAGCACCCAGCTTGGCGAGCCAGCGCTCGCGTTGTACTCCGGCGTAGAAGTCATAGGGGCAGACTGCATAGAGTTCCCCCGAAGCTCCAGGGGACGACGTGAACCGAGCCTGATTGATGAAGGTGTTCGTGCGACCCGTGTCCTCAACCCTGAGGTCGAAGGCCACGCTCCGGCCCGCCTCGCCCTCAAACCACCCGATCTGCTCCCCCGCCTTGATGAGCGTCGGTGTGACCGGCTGCCCGGCGCTCGAAGGCACCGGTTCCTTCGGCACCTCGCTCGCGACCGCTCCGACGACGCCCTTGACGTGGTAGAGCTGCACCGTAACGCCACAACCCGCGTCGAAGAACAGGGAGTACTCCGGCTTGTACGTGGGATCGGTGCCGATCTTGTAGTAGGCCGCCTGGTTCAAGGTCATGTCGACCGGCGCATAGAGCGGCAGGCGCTGGCCATCGAGCTCCGGCTTGGAGTGCACGTAGGAGCGGACGGAGAGTACGCCACCGTAGGCAGTCTGCTCACCGATGGGGACGACGACCTGCACGTGCTCGGGCGCGATGAAGTCCTTCGTGAAGACCGGACGAGTCTTGCATGCGGGATCAGGATTGGGACCGGGTCCGGGCCCCGGATTGGTGCCCTTGCTCAACTTCCAGACCAACTTGCCCTTCTTCTTGCCAGACTTGAGCTTCGTGCAGATGACCGTGCGCCCGGGTCCATCGCCCATGGTCGTGCCGACCTTCTTACATGGCTTGCCGACCAGGCTGGCGGCCTGTGCCGAATCAGGGCTCCCGGCGATGAGGAGCACGGTGCCTAGCAGAGCGAGTGCCACGGCGATGACCGTCGATGGGATCACGCGTCGCGACCATGGTGAGTGAAGCATCGAGGGAGTCCCTATCCGTATGACGGCTTCTCAGTGATGCAGCCGGTCTCGAGTGTCTTTGCTGCGTAGTGCGTCGTACCGGTGTTGGCCTCATAGGCTCGCGCTGCAGTGGCCAACTCGGTGAGCAGGCGCTCCTTCACCGCTGGCTTGAGGTAGAGCGCAGGACACACGTGCATGGGCCGACCATCCGGAGACGATGCGAGGATGCCGATCTCATAGAGCGCATAGCCCGAGGTGTAGAGCCAGTTGTCCTTCTTGTAGTAGCTGGCCACAGCGATGGGCTCACCCGCCTTGACGAGGTCACCGACCTTGACCTTGGGCTCCATGACGTGCTCGTGCTCCCAGGTCGCAATCCTGCCGAAGCCTCGCCCGTCCGAACCTTGCACGCAGGCGGGCTGGCCGCCGACAGCGATGCCGATACCGATGCTGTAGTCATCGCTATAGCTGTTGACGAGCTTGGTCACTGCACACACCTCGCCGCTCACGATCGCCTGGACCGTCGTCCCCAGCGGCACGAAGAAGGTCATCTGCGGATCGACGTAGTCGGGCGGATCCGTGGGCCTTCGCGGGCCCTCGCCGTAGTACTGGATGGGCGCCGTCATGGTCGATCCCGGCGGGAAGGGGATCGAGCCGACGTACATCTCTCCGGCCTTCTTCGTGGCCGCGTTGTAGGGCGCCACCGTGATACCCCAGGACTCAATCACCGCCGGGATCTCGCCATCGGGGGACGGCGGAATCGGTGGCTTTGCGAGCTTCCACACGAGTTTGCCCTTCTGGGGCCCCTTCGTGATCTTGGCGCACACCAACGTGCGTCCGGGGCCGTCGGGCCGGGTCACGCCAGCCTTCTTGCACGGTTTGCCGACCAGGCTGGCGGCCTGTGCCGAGGATCCCACCAAGGAGACACTCAACACAGCGGCCAAGGTCACCGTGCTGACGGCGACGAAGGTACGCGACACGCGCATGCTGCCTCCCGAAGTAACCTCTCGCCAAGTGTGAAGGCGCGAATAGCCGGTGTCCAGCCATCCCGCCAATTCCGCACCTCAGCGGACGACGAATGCCTCGCTCAGGGGCTTGCGCGTGAGATCGGGTACACGGCATTCGGCCGCGGGGTAGCCGATGGGGAAGAGGATGTAGGGGCGCTCCGTGGCGGGCCGATCCAGAATCTCGGTGAGGAATGCCATCGGATTGGGAGTGTGTGTCAGTGTCGCCAGCCCCATCGAGTGCAGTGATGCGATGAAGAGCCCGCACGCGATGCCGACGGATTCGTTGACGTAGTAGTTCTTGCGCAGGGAGCCGTCCGCCATCGGTGTGGACTTCTGCGCGAAGACCACCACGATCCACGGCACGAACTCCAGGAATTCCTTATCCGCTGTCGTGCCCAGGGGCGCGATGGCATCGCGCCAGGCATCCGGCAGGCGCCCGCCCTCGTAGTTGACGCGCTCCTCCTCCTCGGCCGCGAGACGGATGCGACGCTTGGTCTGCGGATCGCTCACCGCCACGAAGGTCCACGGCTGCTGATGGGCACCGCTCGGGGCCGTGTTGGCCGTGGCTACCGCAATCTCGATCATCTCCTGCGGCACGGGATCGGCACTGAAGTCACGCACGCTGCGACGCGCGCTCATGCGCTCGAGGAAGTCCCGGCCCGCACGTTCGGGATCCTCCACATGCGGGGCGACGTAGGGGATGAAGCCCTCACTCACGGCGACCACCTCTCTCGATATTCACCATGCCGCCCGTGTGGGCCGACTCGTATCGTCGCAGAGGCGTTCTCCGTGCCATATGCGTCGCCTGGTGAAGCAATGTGCCCGGAGAACGCAATGCGCCCGGAGAAGGCCGATGCTGCCCCGTCGTACAAGTACCAGCCGCGTTGCTCGCGTCGGCGCACCTCGGGCGGGTCAAAGGCGTCGATCGTGGCCATGGGCCGATAGTGCCCGAGTCACCGCGACAGGGGAAGCACCCCACGTGACATATCCCTCCCCCGGTACGCCGTCCCCGCCCCTTGCGCGACGAGCCCTAGGCTCCTGCGGTGACCACGATCAGGCCCGACGGAGCAGCAGAGCCGCCCCTGACGGCCGATCCCCTCGCCCGCAGCCCGCTGCGGACCCCGCGCGCGTGGGCCGCCCTGCTCATCGGCGTCGTCCTCGTCGGCATCGGGCTCGGGATGATGATCGACGCGGGCTTCGGAGTCGCGCCGCCGGATGCACTCTTCACCGCACTGTCACGCACGAGTGGCCTGACGGTGGGGACGGTCCTGATCCTCGCGAGCGTGCTCATGGTGCTCATGTCGTGGGCACTCGGGCTGCGCCCCGCCATTGGCACCCTGATCTCCTTCGTCGGCATTGCCGGGGTCGTCGATCTCACGCGCCTCGCCCTGGACGTCGTTGACGCGCCCGAGTGGTCGGTGGGCGCGCGCATTGCACTCTGGATCGTGGGGCTGCTCTGCTTCTCCTTCGGCATATTGGGGATCTTCAGCTCCGATCTCGGGGCCAATCCCTACGACCAGGTTGTCCGGTCGATCGCCTTCCGCACCGGCCGCTCCCTCGGCTTCGCGCGACTCTCGGTGGACGCCGTCGCGCTGCTGATTGCCATCGTGCTCGGCGGATCCTGGGGTATCGGCACCGTGATCATCCTCATCTCCATGCCCTTGGCACTCAATCTTGTGCTGCCGCACATCAAGCGCCATGTCCATCACGACCCGGCCCACGACCGCGTCGCCTGACATGCGCCGCGTCGCCGTCCTCCTGCTCAGCGCACTCGCGGTCGCGGCATCGCTTCCCGCAGCAGCCCACGCGATCCCATCGAGCACGTCACACGCCGCGTCCGCTCCATCCCTCTCGGCGAGCGCGGACCCGGTCGCGCCCACGAGCGCGGCGTCCGACCGGCGGGTGTCGGCACGCGCCGATATCTGGCAGAAGCTGCGCACCGGGCGCGGCTACGCCATCCTCCTGCGACACGCGTTGGCACCCGGCACGGGTGATCCGGCGGGCTTCCGCCTGGGTGACTGCTCCACCCAGCGCAACCTCTCCCTCGAGGGCCGGCGCCAGGCCATCGCGATCGGCGCGCAGTGGCGTCGTGAGCGCGTGCCCGTAGATCGCGTGCTCACCAGCCGCTGGTGCCGAGCCCGTGACACTGCGCGACTGCTCGCCGTCGGCACGGTCACGGCGTACCCCGACTTTGACTCGTCGTTCACCGTGTCGAGCACCGTGGCCCAACGACGCACGGCGAAGGTGCGCGGGATCATCACCCGGCACCGCGATCAGCCCGGCGTGCTCGTGCTCGTCGGACATCAGGTCAATATCACCGCTCTGACCGGCATGGTGCCCTCATCGGGTGCAGCGGTCGTCGTCAAGGCCACATCCACGGGCACGCTGCGCGTCATCGGCGTGCTGCCGGCGGTCTGATCGTCGCGGTCGCCGGGGTCAGGATTGTGCCGGATCGTGCAGGGATTCCGCCACGATCTGCCAGGCCGTGTCCGTGGGTTCACCCGGTACGCGCGCCAACACCTCGCCCTCGGGCGTGACCACGCAGGCCTGCACTTCCTCGGATCCAGGGATCCCGAGGACCTTCTGGAAGGCGGAGACATTGGTGTAGACGGTGATGGTGCGCGCCAGCACGCGCGGGATGCGGATACTCGAGGCCATACCGCCGTCGATGAAGCCGCGCCCGAGCTTCCAGCGTGTGGAGAGCACGGGGATCTCGACGACGCAGGTGTCATCACCCGGTGCCATGTCGACGGGTGATCCGGGTACACCGGCCGCCTCCGCCCGGGCGATCCAGCGATCGACGCAACCCTGATGCCGCTGCTGGAAGGCGACCAGCGCGAGAGTGCGCGCGGCGGGGAAGTCAGCGGGCAGGTGTACGTCGCTCCCGGCTAGCGAACGGCCGGTCACGCTGGGGAACTCCACGCGATGACTATGCCAGGGACGAGACCGGTCCCACCGCGCACACGACGCGACCTGGAAGGACCGCTTGCTCAGCCCATAGAAGGAACCGGGTGCCTCGCGGGATCGCGCGAGCTCGTCGATATCGCCGTGCGTGAGGAAGCCTGAGCCCATGAGCAGGATGCCGTGGTAGCCGTGCTCGTAGAGCTCCTGCGTGTCAGGCAGCACCGAGCGCACGAGCGCGGCAAGGGCCGCGGCATCCGGCGTGGCATAGGTCATGCGGTAGTAGTGCTCGGGGAAGCCGACGCCGGTTCGGGAGTGTCCACAGATCGGTAGCGGGTCCTTCCACCCGATCCTGCAAGGTCGTCTACTCCCCACATGGTTGACAGGGCCTGGGCAGCATGGATATACATAATCGCGGATAGAGATATCTGCATGAAGGGGAGTGGTGGTGACGAAGACGCTCATCGATATCGACGACGACCTCCTCGAGGCGGCCCGCGAGGTGCTCGGGACCACGACCAAGAAGGACACCGTCAACACCGCGTTGCGGGAGGTACTCGCCGCTCAACAACGACGCAGGGCCGTGGACGATCTCATTGCCTGGACTGCTGGTCATGAGCCGCTGGACCGAGATGCTCGCCTCCGAGCCTGGCGCCAGTCTCCCTGAGTTCCTGGCGGACACCAGCGCCCTCTCGCGGTTAGGCAATCACCCCGGCGTGCGTGCTGCCCTCGCCGACCTCCTGGCCGCGGGACAGATCGCGTGGTGCGATCCCACTCGCCTGGAGATGGGACTCTCGGCCCGGAACGGACCGGATCACGCGGATCTTGAGCGTGCTTTCGATGGTCTGCCACACGCGCGGATCTCACCCCGGGACTATGACCGAGCTTGGCAGGTCCAGGGGCGACTTGCGGCGCTCAGTCGACATCGCGGGATCGCGTTGCCCGACCTCCTGGTGGCTGCCTGCGCGGAGCGGCTCAGCCTCACGGTGATCCATTGCGACGCCGACTTCGACGCCATCGCCGAGGTGACCGGCCAGCCCACCCGATGGGCCGCGGACCGGGAGTCGCTGTAGGGCTTGCTCACCATTGTGATCCCGGCTGCCTGTGGACAACTTCACTCGTTGTCTGCCATCGGTGCTTAGCCTCCTCGCATGGCTTTCGGCGACGCAGCACGCGCCTACTACATGGATCCTCGCGGCCACTTCGTGGAGCGCCGACATCTGCACGGTCAGGAAGTGCGCCTGCACTACCGCAACATCCCCGAGTCTGACGTCACGACGTTGCATGGCCTTCGGCTGACGACTCCCCTGCGGACAGTGATCGATATCGCCCCGACGGTGGATGAGGACCAGCTCGCACTCATGGTCCAGGACTTCCTCGACCGAGGACTCTTCACGGTCGAGGAGGCATGGGCACGGATTGCTGAGCCCGACATGCAGACCGACCCCGGTGCCGTTGCCCTTGCGCGCCTGCTGAGCGAGTTGGACTAGATCGCGCGGATCTCCACGCGGCGATCACTGGGCCTGCCCTTGGCGTGCTGATCGCCTATCCCGTCGAAGCGGATCCACACGCGCACGCCCTGGGCTGACAGGCACTGCGCGACAGTGCGGGCGCGCTTCAGAGAGAGCCCGGCCTGGACTCCGCGCTCGGATCCCGCGTGGCCGGTGACGTAGACGGGCGTAAGGGTGGTCTTGAGTCTCGCGGCGGTGGTGATCCAGGCCGCGCGAGGTGTGCTGATGCACAGTCTGCGCGTCCGGGAGCACCGACGTGACCAGTGCAGCGAGCGCCGCGGCATCAGGGGTGTCGTACGTCATCCGCGAGAAGCGCGGGGCGAAACCGGAGAAGTCATAGACCAGCGGGGTGCCTGCGGCGGTCGCCGAGATGGCCAGGGGAGCCGACTCCCAGTGGGCGCTGAGGATGACGATGCCGGTCGGGCGGGGCAATGCCTCGGCCCAGGCTGCTAACTCCCCCATCCACAGCGCATCGTCGAGGAGGGGAGGTGCCCCGTGGCCCAGATAGAGCGCCGGCATCCGGGTGTCGGGCGCTGTGAGGAGGACCGCCTCGGCAGCGGCGTGCGCTCGACTGGACATTCACAGGGATCACGGTAACATATAGTTCAAGAGTCAACTACATTCATGCTCCGAAGGAGTCCCCATGCCTGCTGTGACCGTCGACAATCCGCTGACGCTTCCTCGCGTGCCCGTGACCGATCCGGCGCTGAAGGACCGTCCCGTCGTATCACTGACGACGGCTCCGCGCGGATTCGAAGGCGAGGGCTTCCCTGTGCGCCGCGCATTCGCCGGTATCGACCTGCGTGCCCTCGACCCCTTCATCATGATGGATCAGATGGGCGAGGTGGAGTACGCGCCGGGTGAGCCCAAGGGCACGCCGTGGCATCCGCACCGTGGCTTCGAAACCGTCACGTACATCATCGACGGCATCTTCGAGCACGCCGACTCTCACGGCGGTGGTGGAGTCATCACCAACGGCGACACACAGTGGATGACCGCCGGTGCTGGCATCCTGCACATCGAGAAGCCACCGGAGCATTTGGTCATGAGTGGCGGTCTTTTTCACGGATTGCAACTGTGGGTCAACCTGCCGAGTCGACTGAAGATGGCGGAGCCGCGCTATCAGGACCTGCGTTCAGGCCAGGTCGGTCTCGCGACGTCCCCCGACGGCGGCGCGCTGCTGCGCATCATCTCCGGTGAGTTGGCCGGCGTCCAGGGACCGGGCGAAACCTACACGCCGTCGACCCTGATCCACGCCACGATCGCTCCCGGAGCGCAGATCACACTGCCGTGGCGCGCCGACTACAACGCACTGGTCTACGCGCTGTCCGGTGACGGACAGGTCGGCTCGGGACAGGGGAGTCGTGCGCTCGCGTCGGGTCAGACCGCGGTGTTTGGTAGCGGCGACACGATCACGATTGCAGCAGACCCCGTACAGGAGTCACGCCTGAGCGGCTTCGATGTCTTCATCCTGGGTGGTGCGCCCATCCGCGAGCCCGTGGCGGCGCACGGCCCCTTCGTCATGAACACCCAGGCCGAGCTTGTCCAAGCCTTCGAGGACTATCAGGCTGGCCGACTCGGCTCGATTCCCGCGGCGCACATGAGCGTCGACGCGAGCACACCGGACGCTTAAGGCTGCACCCACCGGGGTATGTCATCTCCCGACGCGGTTGGCGGCCGCCACAGTGCGTCGGGAGATGACACACCGCGCATGGGGGTCCACATGGGAGTCGGGGTGGGTCGGGCGGCTTACTGCCCGGCACATGCCTGGTTGGCGAAGGTGGTCAGGTCCGCCACTGCTGAGTCCAGATCTGCGGGTTGACTCGCCGACAGTTGGGCCGCAAGCGCCTCCCCGGTCGTCCCATCCCGTTGCGCGAGGACGAGAGTGTCGACAATCCGTTGCGCGGCCGTCTGCACCGTCGTCAACGACTCCTTGGATGCCCCCTGAAGCTGGTTGACCACGTCGAAGGTCAGGCTATTGATTTGCGCACCGATGGGCTGCAATGTGGCGGGGTTCTGGCTTGCCTCAACGCCGGCATCGAGATCGTCATAGTTTTGCTGGAGGGCCGCCAGACTGGTGATCACCGTGCCGCACATCACCGAGGCGCTGGGGGCAGCCGCCTGCTCCGCCTGCTCCGTCGAGGTGCACCCGGTGAAAAGCATTGCACCGCACGCCAATGCGATGCCGAGACCTCTCGCGCGTCGGTCAGCGGCCATCTGAATCTGCATCAACGTCACCGCGGGACGGTGTCAGGTCCAAGCAACGCCAGGATGTCGCAGGCATGAATTCGACGTGACGAATGCCGTCAGGCCCCTATCGGTCACCCGTGGTGATGGCGATGTGGGCGCCAGCGGCAAGGATCGCCACCGAAAACATCCCCACGGCGAGGATCCCCGTGTCGGCCATGGACGAGCCCGACACCAGGCGCAGTCCGCCGATGACCAGGAGTCCATTGAACAGTGCCGCCGCGGTCATGATGGCGAAGGCAATGGAGCGTTGGAGTTCGAGGGGACGCAGGATGGTGAGTAGGCAGATACCGAAGACGGCGATGGCTGCCATCGGTCCCCCCAGGACCAGACCGCCGACAGCGGCCGCAAGCCCCGCCATCCCGCCACCGGCCGCATCCACGACACCGCCGAGGATTGTGGCCCCCGCAATCGCCCCGATCGGCCCCGACACAGCCGTCAGGCCCACCGTCCACCAGCCACGCGGCTCCATGCCCCCAGTCTGCCGGGCCACAGGCCCGGCGCCCGCCTCCCAGCGCCGCGCGTCACATGTTCCTGCCGCCCGCTCCCGGTGAATGGCGCTCAAGATGAGCCTTCGGGGACTCCGTGGCACGATGGTCGTATGCCCCGGATCGATGCGCCCACCCTCGCGGAGCGCCGCGAGCAGCGCCGCGACGCGCTCCTTGAGGCAGCGACGACCGTCATGCGCGAGTCCGGCACCGTCACGATGTCGGCCGTTGCCGAGCGGACAGGCCTCTCGCGCACGGCGGTCTATGAGTACTACCGGTCCTCGGCCGATCTCATTGCCGACGTCCTCGTCGATGAATTGGCCGCGTGGATCGACCACCTGGCAGAGGCCATCGATGGGATCGCGGATCCACGTGAGCGCCTCGTCACCTGGATCCGGGCGGCGCTGGCCTACGTCGAGGACGGCCGCCACGCCCTGGTGCGCGCCGCGGGCGATGCCACGTTGCCACCGGTCCGTCGGGCGCAGGTGCAGACCCTGCACCGCGATCTGGCCGCACCTGTGTACGTCGCGCTGCGTGAGATCGGCGTGACCGACGCGGAGCGTATCGCTTCCTATGTCTGGGGAGTTGTCGAAGCTGCCACACGACATATCGAGTCGGGCCGGGCAGCAGACGACGAGGTCGACGCAGCGATCGCTTTCGCTCTCGCCGGCGTCGACCTCGCCTGCTCAACCTGACGTCTCCCGCCAGACCCGACGCCTAGCGCGTCAGGCGGAACCTGATCTCTCGCTCGAACGCCGCCCACTCCTCATTGCCCGGGGACGTGATCGTGACCGTGCAGGTGCCCGACCTCTTGAGCGCACGGATCTCGCCCCGCTGGCTGACCTGGCAGGCGACTGAATCCAGTGATGCCCGTAGTCCCGACTTGAGGGTGACGGTGAAGGGGCTCGCCTTGGCGTTGGACACCCGCGGCTGCCAGTCACCCCTGATGACCTGGCCACGGATCGATGCCACGGCCCAGTCCTTCGCCCGGGGGCCGATCGCCGCAAACTGCGTGGCAAAGGACGTGACATACGCCGGATTGGCGCTGGCCCGGCCCGCACCCAGGGTGTAGATCGCACACGTGTCGGTCTGACAGTTCACGTCGGTCGTGCCCGTGTCCCCGGTCTGCGGGTTGGGATTCTTGCCCACGAACTCCGCGTTGACCACGATCGGCCGCGTCGCTGTCTGCACCGTCGGAGCCTCGACAAGATAGACGAGCGTGCCCTCCCCCGCATCGCAGCGCGTCGGCACCGGGCTGGCACCGGGCGGGGGCACGAGGCAGTGGAAGGCGTAGAGGCCGACGTTGGCCGGCAGATTGGAGATGGCCATGGCCACCGATGAGGACGGGGGCAGATCGCTGAGGGTGCCGCGATTGGGTACGCCGTTGGCGGTCACGCTGAAATCCGTAACCGTGGGCGGGGTCGCGGGCGGATCGGAATAGGCCTGGGCCGCTGTGATGGTGGAGGCCGCAAGGGCAACGGCTCCCGTCACGACGGTGAGGCTGCGGATGAGGTGCATCGGACTCCTTCTTCGAGTGGGTGACGTGCGGTTGGACTAGCGGCGGAAGGTCACGGGGACCGCGACATCCCAGGAGCGGTCATTGGATCGCATGTGATCGGCGCGTGCGACAACAGCGCAGCGCGTGACTCGACAATCCACCGAGCCGATCCGCGGACTCACCCTGATCGTCACGGCGAAGGAGCCACCGCGCTTGTAGGGGATAGCGAGTCGGGCGCCGTACGGCGGTGGGTTAGAAGAGATCCACGCGGATGCGCGGCTGCTGCCATCCTGATCCACACCACCACCACACGGTGTCGGCTTGGCTCCCGGGCGCGGCAACACACACAGACCGACGTAGATCCCGACCAGTTCGCTGAAGCGCTTGCCGCGCACGGTGACGGTCTGGCCAAAACTGGATAGGCCGCGCGAGGGTGTCACGGTCAGTGTTTGCCCCCTGCTCCCCTTGGCGCGCGGGGAAACAGCCGGTGTCGCTGCCGATGTGACCGCCCATGCGGCACCCACGTGGGAGTCGTGCGCCGGCGCCGCGGTGGCGGCCTGCACGGGGGGAATCAGGGCCGCCACCACGCCAGCGACCGCGGTCACACTGATGACAGACGTGAGGAGAGCGCGGCGCATATGTGCACGCTAGGCCGCGGGCGCGCCAGCGTGCCCGACACAGTGTCGGGATGATGCCGACACGCTGTCGGGAAGGTCCCCTCACCCACTGGAGATACTGAGGTCATGCGCCCGGCACGGAAGGCCTCCGGCGTGCTCGTGGCATTCCTCGCCGTGGGCATGCTCGCCTCCGCCTGCCAGTCGACTCCCGTGGCCACCGACGGCGCGGACACCTCGGCCTCCGCTGATGCGGTGACGGGCGCGGGTGGCCTGGTCACGATCACCGCGGATGACCTGCCAGCCCTCAGCGCACTCGGTGCACCCGGACCGCAAACACCGCAGCGCATCATCTCGCTCGCCAACGGCGTCGGCGAAACACTGGTCGCTCTCGGCGTTGGCGATCGGGTCGTCGGTCGGGATGAGACCAGTGAGGCACCCGCCGGCGTCGAGGTCGTCACCCAGGCCCACAGCGTGTCGGCCGAGCGCGTCATCGCACTCTCCCCCGACCTCGTCATCGTCGATGCGCGTACGTCGCCCCCGGAGGCCATCGCGCAGATTGAAGCATCCGGCGCGACCGTCGTCGAGGTGCCGGAGGCGTGGACGATCACCGACATGGAACCGCGCACGCGCGCCATCGCCGAAGCGGTCGGCGTCGATCCCGCATCCCTGCTCGCCACACTCCCGCAGTCGCCCACCGCAGACTCCAGCACGCCGGACCCTGCCGGGACCAGCGCGCCCACCGTCGCCTTCCTCTACCTGCGCGGTACGTCGGCCATCTACCTGCTCGGCGGTGCAGGATCCGGGGCGGATGCCCTCATCGAGGCCGCGGGTGGGATCGACGTGGGTGCGCAGACGGGCCTGGATCCCTTCACTCCGCTGACCGCAGAGGCCATCGCCACGCTCGATCCTGACGTCCTGCTCGTCATGACCAAGGGTTTGGAGTCGGTCAATGGCATCGATGGCCTTCTCGCACTGCCGGGTATCGCGCAAACCACGGCGGGTCGCGAGGGACGCGTCATCGCGGTTGATGATGCCGTGCTGCTGTCCTACGGGCCGCGCACCGGAGCACTCGTCGATCTGCTGCGCGATGCCCTGATGCAGGTCATTCCCACATGACGTCGGGCGGGCGCCGCACGATCATCGTGCTCGTCGCCCTGCTACTCCTCCTGCTTGTCGGTGCAGCAGCGGCACTCTTTGTCGGAGCCGCCGAAACCTCCGCCGTGATCATCTCCGAGATTCGCGCACCCCGGATCGCGCTCACACTGCTCATCGGGGCAGGACTCGGTGTCTCCGGGGCCCTCCTGCAGGGCAGCCTGCGCAATCCACTCGCGGACCCCGGGATCATCGGTGTCTCGGCGTCCGCCGCCCTCGGTGCCGTGGTGATCGTCGCCCTGGGGGCGGCGTACAGCTCACCTCTCGCCGCCGTCGGCGCCACCATCGCGGGGCTGGCGGGCATGTGGCTGGTCACGTGGATCTCGCGATCCGCCAGCGGGCGCACCGAGGTCGTCACGCTGGTCCTCGCAGGTGTCGCGGTGACGGCGTTCGCCGCATCCATCCTGACCGTGGTCGTCGCCATCTCCGATAGCGCAGGGGCGCGAGCGACGACACTGTGGACCACGGGGAGTCTCGCGCTGGCGACGTGGCCCGGTGTGTGGTCGACACTGCCCTTTGTCATCGCCGGTCTCATCGTCGCGGTCATCGTGGTCCGCAGTCTGGACGTGATGTCACTCGGTGATAGCGCGGCGTGGGCGGCCGGTGTTGATGTTGACCGGACCCGGCGACTTGCATTGGCGGCTGCCGTCCTGCTCGTCGCGGCCGGTGTGGCGGTCGTGGGTGTCATCGCCTTTGTCGGCCTGGTGGTGCCCCACGCGGTGCGCCTGCTCATCGGCCCTCGCCACGGCCCCCTGCTGATCGGATCCGCCCTCGCTGGCGCACTCCTGCTGCTCATCGCAGACACCCTTGCGCGCACGATCGTCGCACCGGTCGAACTCCCCCTCGGTGTCGTAACCGCCATCATCGGTGCGCCCATCTTTGTCCTGCTGCTGCGTCGCACCCGTGCGGCGCAGGGAGGCTGGGCGTGATGGACCCCACACCAGCGCCCGCGTCGACGCCGCGACTCCAGGCTGTCGGTGTGCGAGTGCGCGCGCGCCTGGAGACTGTCGACATCACCGTCGGCGCGGGTGAGGTGCATGCCCTGATCGGCCCCAATGGGTCGGGCAAGTCCACCCTGCTCGCCGTCCTCGCCGGTGACCTCGTGCCGGATGCCGGCACCGTCGCGATCGACGGTCAGGCGGTGACCCAGCGGGATGCCCGCACCTGGGCGCGACGACGAGCCGTCCTCGCCCAGGAGACCCCGATGGCCTTCCCCTTCAGCGTGCGCGACGTGGTCGCCTGGGGTCGTCTGCCGTGGCGCGGCACACCTCAGCAGGCTGACGACGACACGATCATCACGTCCCTCATTGATGAGCAGGGCCTGAGCGATGTGCTCGAACGACCGGTGACGTCACTGTCCGGCGGTGAGCGTGCACGCGTGCATCTGGCCCGTGTCCTGGCGCAGCGCGCACCCGTGCTGCTGCTGGATGAAGCGGATGCGGCGCTGGACCTGGCGGGTCAGGCCCATCTCGATGACGCCGTACGCCGCCGCCGCGATGCCGGTGACGCCATCGTCATCGTGGGCCATGACATCGGTCGTCTCGCCGCTGTCGCTGACTCCGCGACCCTGCTGGCGCGCGGATGTGTGGTCGCCCAGGGCTCCGCCGATGACACCCTGCGCGCGGAGACACTCACCCAGGCGTATGGCGTCTCCGTCTCGACCGCGATGGCCCAGGGGCGACGGATCTACTGGTCGGGTGAGTGAGGTGGCGCGTCCGAGGCTGCGAGCAGGAGTTGCCGCAGTGATGGGGGGATCCGGATCGGTCGCCCCGACACCGGATCGATCACGGCGAGCTTCGTCGTCGCCTCCGCAGCCACCTCACCATCGTCGTCCAGGATGCGATAGACGATGGAGTACGACGTGCGCTGCATGTCCGTGACGGTCGCCTCGATGATGACCGGCTCGCGGGCATAGGCCAGTGGTTGCCGATGCCGGATCTCCTGGGAGACCACGACCTGGGCAAAGTCCTCGTTGACCACGGCATCCAGTTCACCGATCAGGCCCATGCGGGCCTCCTGCAGATAATCGTGATAAGCCACATTGTTGACGTGGCCCAGGGGATCAAGGTCACTGAATCGGCGATAGATCTCGATGCGTCTCATGGATCGATGCGCTTCATCGATGGATTCGCGTCATCGAGACGACACGGTGATCGTGGCGCTGTGAGCAGCCCACCGAGGGCCACGCCCATCGCGAGGTGGCGTACGCCGACGCGCATCACACGAGCACCGGGAAGAGCGGATGATCCATCGGTGCACCGGCGGGCACCTCATCGATGAGTCCGGCGAATTCCGGGGAGGTGCGCCACGCGCGCGGGGCGTGCACCATGTCGTCACCGAGGAATCGCACGGAAAACGCACGGCGCAGCCCCTGTGATCCACCCGCGCCATGCAACGTCAGCATGTGGAACCACACCGCATCACCGGGTTGAAGTGCCCAGCCCAGGATCGGATAGGCATCGCGATCGTCGTCGATGCGCGGTAACTCCCCCAGCGACCCTTCAGGGAACCACTTCGCCTGCTCATCGCGGAAGGTGCGCGGCATGAGCCACGGACCCAGGTGTGATCCGGCGATGAATTCCAGCGTCGACTCCAGCGGCACATCATCCAGCGGCATCCACATGCTCACGTTTTGGCGACCCTCGACGTTGTAGTACGGCTGATCCTGATGCCACGGCGTGCGCTGCCGGGTCTTGGCCTCCTTGACGAGGAGGTGATCGTGATAGAGCCGGGCGTGGTCGGACTGCATGAGATCTCGGGCGATCGTGGCCGCGGGCGACGTACGGATGAAGCGCTCGTATTCGGGGATGCGCTGCCAATTGCAAAAATCCTCGATGAAGCGGCCGCGGTCAGACTCATCGCTCGCGACAGCCACGAGTGGTCCCGGGTCGGCGAGGTTGCGGTCGATTCCCGCGCGGACAAGCTCGACCTGCTCGGGTGTGAAGCATCCTCGGATGACGACGGCCCCGTCCCGGGCGTAGTCGGTGATGACCTGCGGATCGACGTACGACATGGGCGAAGGGTATCGCTGTCGTGTTTTTCGTAGGCCGAAACTCCCTGACACGTCATCAGGTGAGCGACGTTGTCAGACCACCGACGTAGCGTCACGGCATGCACCCCACGTCCCCCCACCTCGCCCACACAACACGCGGCGCCCAATCCGCGATCGATGCCGCACTCACCCAGCCCCCGCCGGCATCCGATGACCGCGATAGACATCTGCTCGACCTGGCCGATGCGGCCGGTGCGGGCGGGCAGGCCCTGGCACTGCTGGAGCAGATCGACCTCGCGCGACTGTCCGCGCATGACCGGATCAGCCACCTCCGACAGGTGACCGCATGCGCGGCATGGTTTGAGGCCTTCCAGACCATCGCGACGGCTGCCGTCTCCGGTCCGGCATCGGGCTGGCCGGAGGACGCGGTCGATGCCCAGGTGCGCTCCGAGCTCGCCGATGCCGGGGCCGATGGGCTGACCGAGGTGGAGCAGGCAGCCCTGTCCACCCACGTGCGCGACGAATCCTGGGAGGTCCGGGAGCGAGCGATCGCGCTGGAGGTGAGTTTGGCGACCCGCGTGTCACCCCGCACCGCTGCCCGCCGCGTGGAGTCCGCACGCCTCCTGCTGGAGCAGTTGCCCCGCGCCGTGGGTGAGTCCTGGACGGGCCGCTGGGGCTATGGCCATCTGCGCGTCACCGAAAAGGAATTACTCGACGTCCCGGCCCCCCTGCGGGAGCAGGTGCTCGACGATGTCATTGCGTACGCCGACACCGACCATCCACGCCGACTCAGCGAGCGACTGCGCAAGTCCCTCGCCCGACGTGACGCCGCCGGCATGGCAGCGCGCACCCGGGAGCGCTCTCGCAGGCGTGCGGTGTCCGTGTGGAATCTCTCCGATGGCCAGTCGCGGCTCGCCTTCACCGGACCGTATGAGGTGGTCAATCAGGCCAACCGACATCTGGGGGAGTTGGCTCATGCCCGCAAGGCGATGGTGCGCGCGCACGATCCGCAGTCCCTCTGCTCGGTGGACTCACTGCGCTTCGACGCGGCCATGACGGGGATCAGACGACTCCATGCGGGCCTGGTGGATGCGGCCGCCGTAGGCAGCCCCACGCCCGGGTCATCACCCGCTGCGGATGCGCGGGTCGATGAGCGGGTCGATGAGTGGGCGGTCCCGCGTGCGGGCACGACAGGCAGCCGGCCCCGTGAGCAGGCCACGATCATCATCGATGTCGCGACGGCCCTGCACCTGGCGCAGGAGCCGGGCTTCGTCCCGGGTTACGGCTGGGTTCCCGCGCCTATCGCCCGCGAGATTCTGGCGGACTCCGCGTCCTGGCAACGCTGGCTGCTCGATGATTCCTCGCGTGAGCTCATCGACGCGGGGGCACGGCGCTATCGGCCCGGCAGGGCGCTGCGGGATCTCGTGGCGGGCCGCGACGTCACGTGCACCGCAGACACCTGCACCCGTCCCGCCAGTGAGGCCCAGGTGGATCACGCCATCGACTTCGACGGGGCCAACACGACACCGGGCAACGTCCATGTCGTGTGTGGCCCCGATCACCTGGCGGTGACGGCGGGCCACTTCATTATCGATAGCGACGACGAGGGCAGGGCCGTGTGGATCTCCGCCGGCTCAGGACACACCTACCCCTCACATGTGGAGCCCCTGCACGAACGCTGCGAGCCCCCTCCCGGATGAGCCCCCAACCTCGGGTCACGCGGAAGGACTCCAATGTAAGAATGTCCGTATGGGTTTGTTCAACCGCCGCAAGCGTCACGCGGCCTGGGATCGGGGCAGCACCCGCGAGGACCTCAAGCACCTCGAGGAGTTCACCCGCACCCACAAGGGTGTCGAGGCCTATCTCGAGCCGGTCACCATGGCGACCGAGACCACCGTCGTGCTCGTCGCCCACGACGGTGAATGGACTCGTCGACGCGTCGAGTCACCGCAGGAAGCCACCGACCTGGCCACGAAGTGGTCGATCCCGCTGTACGACACCCAGAAGGTGGGCTATCCCCCGCGCATGCGCGAATGGACGCGCACGCACAAGGATGACCGCGGCACGCTCTAGCGCTTCAGGGCCCGTTACTTCTTTGCCCCGCGGGCAGCGGCCTTTGCCGCCTTGCGCTCCCGCGCCTGCCGCTCCAATTCCTCCGCCTGTTCCAGCGTGGGGGCGGAGCCACCCAGGCGTGCGGGCACCCACCACGGCGAACCGTCGTAGGCATAGCGCGCCACCGTCTCATCGAGTAGGTCACGCATCCGCATGCGCAACTCCACCGTCAGGGCCTCCACGTCGTCACCACGCTTGGGGTGCATCGGCGTACCCACGGTCATCGCGACCGTCTTGCCCCGCGATAGATCACGGTGGCCATAGGACATGATCCGCGCACCGCCGAAGATGCACATGGGGATGAGAGGTACGTCGGCCGCGATGGCGATGCGCACCGCACCGGTCTTGATGTCCTTGATATCCATCGAACGGCTCATCGTGGCCTCGGGGAAGATACCGACAATCTCACCCGCCTTGAGATAGCGGACCGCGTCACGGAAGGACTGCGTACCCTGCTCGCGATCGACGGGGATGTGGCGCATTCCGCGCATCAGCGGTCCCGCGATCCGGTGCTTGAAGATCGCGTCCTTCGCCATGAAACGCACCAGACGCTTGCCCCGACTATGCGCGGGGAAGCCACCGAGGGCGAAGTCCAAAAAGCTCGTGTGGTTCATGGACAGCAGCGCCCCACCCTCAAGTGGGATGTTCTCCTCGCCCACGAGGTCAAAGTGCACGCCCAGGCCGGCGAAGAGGGTCTTGGCCAGTCCCACGACCGGTCGATACGTCGGATCTCGTCGAAATGCCGGTTCAGCCACGACCACGACCGTAGCGGCTGGCAGGCTGTCTCCGTGACCGGTCACCCCGATAGCCCATCGGATGCCCCCCCTGACCCGCCCGCGCCACGAGACCCACCCCGTGACCCGGTCGCACCCCACAACCCACCCACGAATGAGGAGTGGTCACACACCCACGACCAAGAGTTGGCAGCGCAACGTCATCAGTCCGTTGAGTTGGAGGAGTTCCTCCTGGCGCTGGGCCGCTCCCAGTTGGCCGCCGGCTACCCCGTCGACGACGTCACCACGACTCTCAATGCCGTGGCTCGCGCATATGACCGCGCCGACTTCGGCATTTTTGTGCTGCCCAACGCCGTGATGATCGACGACCCCTTCGTTGGTCGTGCCCGCGTCGTCCCCGAGGGTAATGAGACGCTGCGCCTTGATCAGGCAGCCGATGTGCACGACATTGCTCGCCAGGCGCGGCATGGCGAACTCGATCTTGCCGAGGGCACGCGTGAGCTCAACGACCTGGCACACAAATCCCCCCGCTTCCCGCCCTGGCTGTCGATTGTGGGTTATGGCATCGCCTCGGCAGGATTCGCACTCGTCTTCCGAGTGAGCATGTGGGGGGTCGTTATGGCGGCGATCTGCGGCCTCTTTGTCGGTCTCCTCCTTGCCTACACGCGCACGCGGCCCAACCTCGCCCCGCTCGTGCCACCGGTAGCGGCGATGGTGTGCTCCTTCGCCGTCTTCGGCTTTGCCTCCATCATTGATCAGGATGTGCAGCCCCTGCGGGTCGTAGCCGCACCGCTCATCGCGCTGATCCCGGGCGCAGCCTTGACTCGGGCAACCCTGGAGTTGGCGAGTGGACACGTCATCTCCGGAGCATCGCGGCTGGTCGCATCCATCGTGCAGATTCTCATCCTCGCCTTCGGCATCCTCGTCGGTGGTCTGCTCGCGCGAGTGTCGCCGGACAACTTCTCCGACCTGACCGATCAGCGGCTGCCCCTGTGGGTCGCGTGGGTCGGTGCTGGCGTGTACGCCCTGGGGCAGGCCATCGCCTTCAATGAGCCTCGCGGTGCCCTCGTGCCCGTCGTCGTCCTGCTGCTCATCGCCTTCAGCGTGCAGCAGATGGTGGCGTGGGTCCTCGACGCGGTCCTCGCCGCCGGCATCGCTGCCGCGGTGGCCCTCTTCTTCGCGATCGTCATGCAGGACCGTGGTCGCAGGCAGATGCCGGCGTTCGTGCTCTTCTCACCCGTCTTCTGGCTGCTCGTGCCCGGCTCACTCGGGCTGGTGGCACTGACCGAGGCGGTCTCGGGCAGCCCCGATGACACTCTGCCCAAAGCCGAGGGCGATGCGACCGGCACCGCAGGCGCAGACCCGTTCCAAACTCAGCTGCCGTCGTTCACGGATCTCAACCTCAGCAGTGAGGCTTCCATCGCGCTCATCTTCGGTGCGTCGATCATCGCCATCACGATCGGCATGCAGATCGCATCAATCGCCGGCCGCCTGGTGCGCCAACTGCCGGACCTACCCGACGTGAAGGTGCCGGGGATCGGCCGCTAGGTCAGCTGTCGGCGCCCCACAGATCCCTAAAGACGCCGAGGGCAATCTCCTGGCCCATCACGGTGTGGCCCATCGCATTGGGGTGGTAGGCGTTGCCATTGAAGGCGGGGGCTGCCCACGCTGGATAGATCCGCCACGGTGCCGTGGGATCGCGCACCATCGCGTCGAAGTCAATGACCTCATCAAAGGTCCTGCTCGTGCGAATCCAATCGTTGACGGCCTGCCTCGACACCTCCTGCACGGTGCCCGGCTCCTTGCCCATCGGGATGAGGGTCCCGCCAATCACCAGGATGCCGCGAGCATGCGCTCTCTGGACGATGTCGCGCATAGCTGCCGTCACCTGATCCGGTGGACTCGGTGGGGCGAAGGGGCCTCCGCCGATGTCATTGGTGCCTTCGAGCAGGATGATCGCCCGCACCCCCGGCACCGACACGACATCGCGCCACAGTCGCTCCACCGCGGGAGGACCGCAGCATGCCGCGTCCAGCTCGTAGGGGTTTTGCTGGCGAGAGACGGTGTTGCCCGAGATGGCCGCGTTGGACACCGATAGTCGCCTCGCTGCGGGCAGGGCGTTGAGTCGGGTTGCGAGGACATCGGTCCACCGCTGCCCCGGTGGCCCGTAGGCCAGGAATCCATCACTCACCGAGTCACCCAGGACGACAACCGTCCCCCTCGATGGGGTCCGCGCAGATACGACATCGGTCCACCACACCTGGCCGGGGTGATAGCCCGTATTCGTCAGCGGATAGTCCGTGTCATCCACGGTCAGCGCCGGGAAGGCTCGCCCTGATACGTCCCGGGCATGATTACCGGGCGTACTGATGTACATGCCGGGAGCGGCGTACGCGTAGGCAAAGAAGTTTTTGCTCGAGATGGGGGCATTGGGTGCATACACACTGATGGCCACCTGATCACCGGCTCGCACGTGTACGTCGACCGCGTCACTCCACAGCTGCCCACCCGGCGGGATGCTCACCGAGCCCCTGCCGCCAAAGGTCATGCGCACATTGGAGCCGGGGAGTAGGCGTGCCGTGCTGCTGGCGACGGGCTTGCCCGCCCAGGCCTGCTTGATGATCAGCGCCGTCGTGCCGAAGTGATTGCTGAACCGCACACGCAGTGACCGTGCGTCGGTGGACACCATGAGCACCTGCCGCACGGTGACATCCGGTGACGTGCCCTGCGGACCCGCCAACGCGCCCTGCCACACCGTAGAGCGAGCCTGCTGCGGATCCGGCCCTGCTGCACCGGCCTGGACATTGAGGGGCAACACAAGCGCGACGGTCGCGATCGCTGTGATGCCACGTCGGATCAGCGGGGTGGGCGCACGCATAGTCGGACTCTAGGTGCTGGGTGCCGGCACTGACTCAACGCGGCCCGAGCGACAGACCGGAGCTGCCGCGTGCCACGAGTCGAGTGTCAACCTGCCGATGGACCGAGGGCCTGTCGGGCGTCGCGATGCGCTCCATGAGGAGGTCCGCTGCCGCGCGACCCATATCGGCAAGCGGCTGCGCGATCGTCGTGAGATCGAGGGAATCCAGCAGCCGCATGCCGTCATAGCCCACGACCGAGACGTCGTCGGGCGTGCGCAGCCCGCGGGCCCGCAGTGCGGCGAGTGCGCCGATAGCGGCGAGGTCATTGGCCACCACGAGCGCTGTCGCGCCAGAGTCGACCGCCGCCTCGGCGCCGGCGTAGCCGCCCTGCTCCGTGAAGGCTCCGTCGACGACCAGCGGCTGGAGTCCGTGATCGATCATGGCGCGCTCATATCCGGTGCGTCGCTCGCGGGCAATGCGATTGTCACCGCCTGAGACGTGCGCGATGCGTGCATGGCCGAGCGCAATCAGATGGTCCACCGCGAGACGTGCACCCGCGAGGTCATCACCGGCGACCGAGTCGAGCCCCGCAATGCCATCCGTGCGCCAGGTGATGACCACGGTGGGCGCTTCGGCCGCGATCAAAGCCAGGTCGGCATCGCTGAGTCGGTGGGCAATGAGGATGAGCCCCTCCACCCGCGACTCCAGCAGGCGAGTGATCTCGGTGCGCTCAATGGTCGGGTCGGCGTTGCCGGTGACAAGCAGCGTCGAATAGCCGTGGCCCCGGACCCCCTCCTGCACACCGTCGAGGATCTCGGCGAAGACCGGATTGTGCAGGTCGAGGATGTGTACGCCGATCGTGTGGGTGCGCTGGCGCACCAGGCTGCTCGCGGTGCGATTGGGGCGATAGCCGAGTTCATCGGCGGCGGCCATGATGGCCTCGCGACTCGATGGAGCCACCTTGTCGGATCCCTGCAGGGCGAGCGACACCAGCGACTTGGACACCCCGGCTCGAGCGGCAACGTCATGCAGTGTGGGCCGACGTACACCGGTGCCTGATCTCTGCGCGCCGGCGTGCGGCGTATCCGCGGCGACCATGTCAACCAATCTCCGTCATGTCGACCACGCGACCCTCTCGCGCTGAGATCTCACACGCCACCGCCGCGGCGAGTGCGGCGCGCGATGCCTCCGGTGGGCACGGGTTGTCCCGCTCACCCCGGACGACGTCGACAAAGGCCGAGGTCTCGGCAGTGAAGGCCGCTCGGAATCGATCCATGAATCCGCCGTAGGGGTCCGCATCGACATTGAGGTCACCATCGGCGAGGTGAATGGGGGTGCGATGGTTGAGGCCCGCGCTGATGGAGTCGAGCGACCCGAAGGCCTCCATGCGGATGTCGTGGCCTACCGGGTCATGCCGGGTGCCACTGATGAGGATCGGGACGCCGTTGGCCATCGTCAGGTGTACAGCGACGACGTCATGGTCATTGGCCGCGGCATAGTCGGGGTTGTCCCGCACATGCCCGGTCGCGTAGACGGTCGCGATCTCTGAGCCGCTCAGCCAGCGTGCGAGATCAAGGTCGTGTACGAGCATGTCGCGGAATGTGCCGCCACTGCCCGCAATGTAGTCCGGCGAGCCAGGTGTCATGTCGTGCGCCGTCAGCGTCATCGTGTAGAGCACACCGAGGCGACCCGAATCGATCGCATCCTTGATCGCGCGGATGCCCGCGTCGAAGCGGCGCTGGAAGCCGATCTGCATCGTGACATCACCGGAGAGATCGATGATTCGGTCGGTCTCCTCCAGGCTCATGGCCAGTGGCTTCTCGATGAGGAGCGGTCGGCCGAGACTGGCGAGTGCACCGATGATGTCGGCGTGGGTGTCGGTGGTGGTCGTGACGGCGTAGCCATCGGCGATCGGCCAGGCATTCGGGTCGGTCGTATCCGTCGGCCAAGGTGCGATGCTCCCGCCGACGCGAGCGGCCAGCTCAGCGGCTCGCTCAGGATTGCGGTTGGTGATGACGATCTCATCCACGCGTCCATCGGCGGCCAGATCCTCCGCGCGGATGACCCCCATGCGACCTGCGCCGACGACAACGATCCGCATCAACTGCATCCTCTCTCTCCTCGCCCAAAACGACCGTAGGCCGGCGAACTTCGGGACGAAAGTGCCCTGGCACGGCACTTTTGTCCCGAAGTTCGGCCAGGTCGGCTCGAGGCTCGTCCGGGGTTTCCCACGGGGGAGGCCTCTTGCCCACCTACAGGGAGTGTGCCACGATTCACCTGGGAATTGGAACGTTCCAACGCCTGGTATCACGACCCACCACTAACGACCACCCCTCACGACCACCCCTCACGACCATGAGCGCCTCTCACGACCCTGGGAGTCACATGTCCACCTTCCTCGATCGCGTCGCATCCGCCCCCATCTCCTGGGGCATCTGCGAGGTCCCCGGCTGGGGCGCGATGCTGCCGACCCCGCGCGTCCTCACCGAGATGTCCGGCCTCGGACTGCCGGCCACCGAGTTGGGTGCCCCCGGCTTCCTCCCGACATCACCGGAGGAGGTGAAGTCGACGCTGGCGACGTACGACATGACACTCATCGGCGGATTCACAGCGGTGATCCTGCACGACGCCGCGATGCGGGAGGCAACCATCACAGAGGCTCGTCGCGTGGCCGATCTCTTCCAGCGTGCGGGTGCGACGGAATTCATCTCCGCGATCGTCATGGACCCCGACTGGTCGATCCCGCGTCCTCTCACTCTCGACGAGCGCAGGCACATGATGGAGATGTTCGCCATCATCGACGAGATCTGCGCCGAGCACGGCCTCAATCAGGTCATGCATTCCCACGTGCAGACGCTGGTGGAGACCGATGACGACATCCAGATGGTGCTCGATGGCTGTGACGTCAACTTCTGCCTCGACACCGGTCACATGGCCATCGGTGGCACCGATCCGGTCGCCTTTGCCCAGCAGGCCTTCGACCGCGTCGGCCACGTGCACCTCAAGGACGTCAACCTCTCCCTGGTCCCCCCCGTCCTCGCGCGCGAGAAGTCCCTCATGGCAGCCACCCAGGAGGGCCTCTTCACACCCCTGGGTCAGGGCGATGTCGACATCGCCGGTGTCGTCGAAGCGCTGGAGTCCCGCGGCTACGACGGCTGGTACGTCATCGAGCAGGACACCGCCCTCACCGATGGACTCCCCGCTGATGGCGAGGGGCCGATCGAGCAGGTAATCACGTCGATGGACTTCCTGCGAACCGTCGTCGCACCCCGGGTGAGCGCGTAGATGTCGATCCCCGAGGTCGTCACGATCGGACGCATCAGCGTCGACCTCTACGCGCAGCAGGAGGGTGCCAGCTTCACGGATCCTCAAACGTTCGCCAAGTCGGTCGGGGGATCCCCCACCAATGTCGCCGTCGCTGCC
Organism: Candidatus Nanopelagicales bacterium; assembly: GCA_030726915.1. Taxonomy (GTDB): domain Bacteria; phylum Actinomycetota; class Actinomycetes; order S36-B12; family S36-B12; genus Mxb001. The sequence goes on along the minus strand of JANRCR010000055.1, from coordinate 493 downwards.
GCCCGGCTGGGACATCACGCTGCCGTCGTCACCAACGTCGGGGCGGAGCAACTCGGTGACTACGTGCGCGCCCAACTGGCCGCGTGGGATGTCGACGTGTCCTACGTCGGCACCGGCGCGGGGCAGACCCCGGTCGTGCTGGCGGCACTGGATCCTCCCGAGGATCCGCAGATCATATTTTTTCGCGGTGCCGCTGCCCCCGACACCCAGGTGACGACGAGCGACGTGCCCATCGGCGTGATCGTCGAGTGCCCCGTGCTCTGGATCTCCTTCGGCGCCCTCGCGCAGGGGACCACCGCGGATGCGTGCCAGGACTGGCTCGACGTACGGGATCGACGGGACGACGTCGTCCTCGACCTGGATTATCGCCCCAGCATGTGGTCCGATCGCGATGCTGCCCACGAGGTCGCACTCGCCGCCGTACGCCGATCCACCGTCGTCCTCGGCAACCGTGTCGAATGCGAGGTGGCCACCGGTGAGACCGACCCCGATC
>JANRCR010000054.1 GCA_030726915.1 Candidatus Nanopelagicales bacterium | reverse complement strand
GGCTACCCGGCACCGGGCTACGCCTATCCACCGGCGCCCACGACATCGACCAACGCCGTGGTCGGCCTCGTGCTCGCCATCGTCTCGTGGGTGGTCTGCCCGGTGATCCCGGCGATCATCGCGCTCGTCCTGGCCCGCAAGTCAGACCTGGAGATCGCTGCCTCTGGAGGCCGCGTGAGCGGCGCTGGGCTCAACACCGCCACCAAGATCATCTCGTGGATCAACATTGGCCTCTACGCCGCGCTGATCGTGGGGTTTGGCCTGGTCTTCCTGGTCGCGGCGATCCTTTCGGCCGCTGGCTCGGTCTAGGGGGTAGGGACCCGGATTTGGTCCCCCACACGGGGTCGGGTATGTTTACCCCTCGTGCCCGAGGCTTGCCCCGGGTGCTCGCGCGTGCCGGGCCGAGCAATCGGTCGCTTGCGCTGGATGTCCTCTAGTTCCGCTTGAGGGTGTAGTGCTCCGTTAGGGGCGCGACACACCCGACCGCGGGGGTGGGATAAACCAGTCAAAACGGACGTAGACCACGATTCACGGACGGAGATGTAGTGCCCACGATCCAGCAGTTGGTCCGCAAGGGCCGGCAGGACAAGGTTGCGAAGAATAAGACGCCCGCACTCAAGGGCAGTCCGCAGCGTCGCGGTGTCTGCACGCGCGTCTATACGACGACCCCCAAGAAGCCCAACTCCGCGCTTCGCAAGGTCGCGCGCGTACGACTCTCCTCGGGTATCGAGGTCACGGCGTACATTCCGGGCGTCGGCCACAACCTGCAGGAGCACTCAATCGTGCTGGTGCGTGGCGGCCGAGTGAAGGACCTCCCCGGAGTGCGCTACAAGATCATCCGCGGGGCTTTGGACACCCAGGGTGTCAAGAACCGCAAGCAGGCTCGTTCGCGTTACGGCGCGAAGAAGGAGAAGAGCTAATGCCGCGCAAGGGACCCCCTGCCAAGCGGGCGATTGTGATCGATCCGGTGTACAACTCCCCGGTCGTCACTCAGCTCATCAACAAGATCCTGCTCGATGGCAAGCGATCGACGGCCGAGGCCATTGTCTACGGCGCACTCGAGGGCTGCCGCGAGAAGTCCGGCACCGACCCCGTAGCCACGCTCAAGCGCGCGCTCGACAACGTGAAGCCCACCCTCGAGGTGCGCTCACGTCGAGTCGGCGGTGCGACCTATCAGGTCCCTGTCGAGGTGAAGGCCGGTCGCAGCACGACACTCGCATTGCGCTGGCTCGTCTCCTACTCGCGTCAGCGTCGCGAGAAGACGATGACGGAGCGCCTCATGAACGAGATTCTCGACGCCTCAAACGGCCTGGGCGCGAGTGTCAAGAAGCGTGAAGACACACACAAGATGGCCGAGTCCAATAAGGCGTTCGCCCACTACCGCTGGTAGTCGGCGTCGAGATCCACGCAGAAGCAACGAAGGAGTCCAAGGTGTCCACCGCCACCAGCCTCGATCTGGCCAAGGTCCGCAACATTGGGATCATGGCTCATATCGACGCGGGCAAAACCACAACCACCGAGCGGATTCTTTTCTATACCGGAATCAACTACAAGATCGGCGAGGTCCACGAAGGCGCAGCCACGATGGACTGGATGGAGCAGGAGCAGGAGCGCGGGATCACAATCACCTCCGCTGCAACCACCTGCGAGTGGAGGGGCTACACGGTCAACATCATTGACACCCCCGGCCACGTGGACTTCACGGTCGAGGTGGAGCGTTCCCTGCGAGTCCTCGACGGTGCCGTAGCCGTCTTCGACGGAGTCGCCGGCGTTGAGCCTCAGTCCGAGACCGTATGGCGTCAGGCGGACCGCTACAACGTCCCCCGAATTTGCTTCGTCAACAAGCTTGATCGCACGGGTGCCGACTTCTACATGTGCGTTGACATGATTAAGGATCGGCTCGGCGCCACCGCTCTGGTCCTGCAGTTGCCGATTGGCTCAGAGGGAGACTTCCTGGGCGTCGTGGACCTCGTGACGATGCGCGCACTGACGTGGCGCGGCGAGACCCAAAAGGGTGAGGACTATGTCATCGAGGACATCCCCGAGGATATGGTGGCGCAGGCCCGGGAATGGCGCGAGAAGATGCTCGAGACCCTGTCTGAGGCTGACGACGCCGTCATGGTGAAGTTCCTCGATGGCGAGGAACTCAGTGTCGAGGAAATCCAGGTGGGTATCCGTCGCGCCACGCTGGCTGACAAGGTCACTCCGGTCCTGACCGGTTCGGCGTTCAAGAACAAGGGTGTTCAGCCCATGCTCGATGCCGTGGTGGCCTATCTGCCCTCGCCGCTGGATGTCGCGGCTATCGAGGGCCATCGTCCTGGTCACGAGGACGAGTTGATCTCACGTCAGCCCAATGACAACGAGCCGTTCTCAGCCCTGGCCTTCAAGATCATGAGTGATCCCCACCTGGGCAAGCTGACCTACATTCGGATTTACTCCGGTCGTCTGAACACCGGCACCCAGGTCCTCAACAGCACCAAGGATCGCAAGGAGCGCATCGGCAAGATTTACCGAATGCATGCCAACAAGCGTGAGGAAATCGAGACCACGGGCGCAGGCGACATCGTCGCCGTCATGGGGCTCAAGGACACCACGACCGGTGAGACGCTCTGCGACTCCGCCAATGCGGTGGTGCTGGAGTCCATGAACTTCCCGGCCCCCGTAATCTCGGTCGCTATCGAGCCCAAGACAAAGAGCGACCAGGAGAGGCTCGGCACCGCCATCCAGCGGCTCGCCGAGGAGGATCCGACGTTCCGCGTCTCCACCAATGAGGAGACGGGCCAGACGATCATCTCCGGGATGGGCGAGTTGCACCTTGAGGTGCTGGTCGACCGCATGCGCCGGGAGTTCAGGGTCGAGGCCAATGTCGGCAAGCCCCAGGTGGCGTACCGCGAAACGATCACGAAGACAGTGGATCGCATGGACTACACCCACAAGAAGCAGACGGGTGGTTCCGGGCAGTTTGCCAAGGTGCAGATCGCGCTGGCTCCGCACTCCGAGGGTGAGGGCGGCTACGAGTTCGCCAACAAGGTCACCGGTGGGCGCATCCCCCGCGAGTACATCCCCTCGGTGGACGCTGGCTGTCAGGAAGCTATGGAGTTCGGCGTTCTGGCCGGGTACCCCATGGTTGACCTCAAGGTCACCCTCCTCGACGGTGCCTACCATGAGGTGGACTCCTCAGAGTTGGCCTTCAAGATCGCCGGATCCATGGCATTTAAGGAGGCGGCTCGCAAGGCGAACCCCGTGCTCCTGGAGCCTGTGATGGCCGTTGAGGTGACCACCCCGGAGGACTTCATGGGTGACGTCATCGGTGACCTCAACTCACGCCGTGGCCAGATCCAGGCCATGGATGAGCGGGCTGGGGCGCGCATTATCCGCGCCGTCGTGCCGCTCTCAGAGATGTTCGGCTATGTGGGTGACCTGCGCAGCAGGACACAGGGCCGAGCTAGCTACACCATGCAATTCGACTCCTACGCTCAGGTTCCACAGAACGTGGCGACGGAGATCATCGCGAAAGCTCGCGGCGAATAGTCGCGGATCGACCAAGACGACCGAAGATCCCCAGAAATCCCCGATCCGCGACAGTCGGACGGACCGAAACAGGAGGAGCCTCCAGTGGCGAAGGCGAAGTTCGAGCGGACAAAGCCGCACGTAAACATCGGCACCATCGGGCATATTGACCATGGCAAGACGACGCTCACCGCGGCGATCACCAAGGTCCTGCACGACGAAATGCCGGACATCAACCCCTTCACGCCTTTCGATCAGATCGATAAGGCCCCTGAGGAGCGTCAGCGCGGTATCACCATTTCCATCGCGCACGTGGAGTACCAGACGCAGGCCCGTCATTACGCTCACGTGGACTGCCCCGGTCACGCTGACTACATCAAGAACATGATCACCGGCGCTGCTCAGATGGATGGCGCCATCCTCGTGGTCGCAGCAACCGACGGCCCCATGCCCCAGACCAAGGAGCACGTCCTCCTGGCCCGCCAGGTCGGCGTCCCCGCCATCGTCGTTGCGCTGAACAAGTGCGACATGGTCGATGACGAGGATCTCCTCGAGCTGGTCGAGATGGAGGTCCGCGAGCTGCTGTCCACCTACGAGTTCCCCGGCGATGACATCCCCGTGGTGCGCGTAGCTGCCTTCCCGGCGCTCAACGGCGACGAGAAGTGGAGCGCGTCAATCCTGGAGCTCATGGCGGCGGTTGATGACTACATCGTCACCCCCGAGCGCGAGGTCGACAAGCCCTTCCTCATGCCCGTCGAGGATGTCTTCACCATCACCGGTCGTGGCACGGTCGTCACCGGCCGTATCGAGCGTGGCATCGTCAAGGTCAACGAGGAGATCGAGATCGTCGGCATCCGCCCCGGACCTCCCGCGAAGACCACCGTTACCGGTGTCGAGATGTTCCGCAAGCTCCTTGACGAGGGCCAGGCGGGCGAGAACGTCGGTCTGCTCCTGCGCGGCACCAAGCGCGAGGATGTGGAGCGCGGCCAGGTTTGCTGCAAGCCGGGCTCAATCACCCCGCACACCGAGTTCGAGGCGCAGGTCTACATCCTGTCCAAGGACGAGGGTGGTCGTCACACGCCCTTCTTCGACAACTACCGTCCCCAGTTCTACTTCCGGACGACGGACGTCACGGGCGTTGTGCACCTGCCCGAGGGCAAGGACATGGTCATGCCTGGGGATAACACCGAGATGAAGGTTGATCTCATCCAGCCCATCGCCATGGAAGACGGCCTGCGCTTCGCCATCCGTGAGGGCGGCCGCACCGTCGGCGCCGGACGGGTCACCAAGATCCTCGCGTAGTGAGTGTTGGGGGAGGCGTTGCCCTCCCCCAACCCACCACCGGCTCCACCCGAGACACACAGCGGCACCGAGACAGAAGGACAGGCGAAGCCCCCATGGCGGGACAAAAGATCCGTATTCGGCTCAAGGCCTACGACCACGAGGTCATTGACTCATCGGCGCGCAAGATCGTCGACACGGTGACGCGCACCGGTGCGAAGGTCGCGGGACCGGTGCCGCTGCCGACCGAGAAGAACATCTATTGCGTCATTCGGTCGCCCCATAAGTACAAGGACAGTCGCGAGCACTTCGAGATGCGGACCCACAAGCGTCTCATCGACATCCTTGACCCCACGCCCAAGACTGTCGACTCGCTCATGCGCCTGGATCTCCCGGCCGGCGTCGACATCGAGATCAAGCTCTAGGGACGACGACGATGGATAGGACAGTCAAGGGAGTGCTGGGCGAGAAGCTCGGCATGACCCAGGTATGGGACGAGAACAATCGAGTCGTCCCGGTCACCGTCGTGAAGGCGGGCCCGTGCGTTGTTACGCAGGTTCGGACCCCCGATCTTGACGGATACTCAGCCGTGCAGCTGGGCTTCGGAGCCATCGACCCGCGCCGAGTGAACAAGCCACAGGCGGGTCACTTCGGCAAGGCCGGTGTAGCGCCGCGCCGCCACCTGGTGGAATTGCGCACGCAGGACGCCACGGAGTACACCCTGGGCCAAGAAGTCGGGGCAGCGACGTTCGCCGCAGGCGAGGTTGTCGACGTGACCGCTACGTCCAAGGGCAAGGGCTTCGCCGGCACCATGAAGCGACATGGCTTCCACGGTGTTGGAGCCTCCCATGGTGCCCATCGCAACCACCGCAAGCCTGGATCCATTGGTGCCTGCGCCACGCCTGGCCGTGTCTTCAAGGGCATGCGCATGTCAGGCCGCATGGGTGGGGTGCGCCATACGACGCAGGGCCTCAAGGTGCATGCGATTGATACAGATCGCGGACTTATCTTGATTAAGGGCGCCATCCCCGGCCCCAAGGGCGGCCTCGTGCTCGTCCGCTCGACATCGAAGGCGGTGTCCCCATGAGTTCCGTCGCCATCCGCACACCCCAGGGCGCAGAATCTGGATCGGTTGATCTCCCCGCGGAGATCTTCGATGTCCAGGTCAACATTCCCCTGATCCACCAGGTGGTTGTCGCCCAGCTTGCCGCCGCTCGCCAGGGCACGCATGACACCAAGACACGCGGAGAGGTCCGTGGAGGTGGACGCAAGCCCTACAAGCAGAAGGGCACCGGTCGTGCCCGTCAGGGCTCGGTCCGCGCCCCGCAGTTTGTCGGCGGTGGAGTCGTTCACGGCCCCACCCCGCGCTCCTACGAGCAGCGCACGCCAAAGAAGATGAAGGTGGCTGCTCTGCGCGGGGCTCTGTCTGACCGGGCACGCGATGGCCGAGTCCATGTCGTCACCACCCTGCTTGAGGCAGATGCACCGTCGACGAGGGCTGTGGAGTCCTTCCTCCGAGAGATCACACAGCGACCCAACATCCTCGTGGTGATCCATCGTGAGGATGCCGCGGCGTGGCTGAGTGCGCGCAACCTGCCGGAGGTGACCGTGCTTGCACCGGATCAACTCAATACGTACGACGTGCTCGTCAATGACGACGTGATCTTCACGAAGGCATCCCTGGAGACCTTCATCGCCGGTCCCGTGAAGGGTCGCGGGGCGAAGGCCGTGGCTAGCGAGTCGGAGGTGTCCGCATGAGGATCGCCGATCCCCGAGATGTGCTCCTTGCACCCGTCATCTCAGAAAAGAGTTATGGACTGCTCGACGAGAACAAGTACACCTTCCTCGTCGACCCGGACGCCAACAAGACCCAGATCAAGATTGCGGTCGAGCAGGTGTTCGGTGTGCGGGTGACGGCAGTCAACACGCAAAATCGTGAAGGCAAGCGTATTCGCACCCGGCGTGGGTGGGGTCGACGTGCAGCGACGAAGCGGGCCATCGTGTCCGTTGCGCAGGGAGACCGCATCGACATCTTCGGTGGACCGGTTAGTTAGGGCGAGGGACGAGACCATGGGAATCCGTAAGTTCAAGCCGACCACTCCAGGTCGTCGTGGCTCGAGCGTGGCCGACTTCGTCGAGATCACGCGTTCTGAGCCTGAGAAGTCACTCGTCCGCCCCCTGCCGAATAAGGGCGGGCGCAACAATCAGGGTCGGATCACGACGCGCCACCAGGGTGGCGGACACAAGCGCGCCTACCGCATCATTGACTTCCGTCGTGCTGACAAGGATGGCGTGCCAGCCAAGGTCGCCCACATCGAATACGACCCCAACCGCACCGCGCGCATTGCGCTGCTGCACTACGCGGATGGTGAGAAGCGCTACATCCTCGCCCCCAACCGCCTGCAGCAGGGTGATGCGATCGAGACCGGGCCGGGCGCGGACATCAAGCCGGGCAACAGCCTCCCGCTGCGCAATATCCCGGTGGGTACCGTGATCCACGCCGTCGAGATCCGCCCGGGTGGTGGAGCCAAGATCGCTCGAGCGGCCGGATCCAGTGTCCAACTCGTCGCGAAGGACGGCCCCTACGCGCAACTGCGTATGCCGTCCGGGGAGATTCGCAACGTTGATCTGCGCTCGCGCGCGACCGTGGGCGAGGTCGGCAACGCCGAGCAGTCCAACATCAACTGGGGCAAGGCTGGTCGCATGCGCTGGAAGGGTCGTCGCCCGACGGTTCGAGGCGTGGCCATGAACCCCGTTGACCATCCACACGGTGGTGGTGAGGGCAAGACCTCTGGTGGCCGTCATCCGGTCAATCCCAAAGGCAAGCCCGAGGGTCGCACGCGTAAGGCCAAGAAGCCCAGTGACAAGTTCATCGTCCGTCGACGCAAGACCGGCAAGAAGCGCTAGGAGAAGACTGTGCCCAGGAGCCTGAAGAAGGGGCCGTTCGTAGACGACCATCTGATCAAAAAGGTGGACGCTCAGAACGAGGCCAAAAGCCAGCAGGTCATCAAGACCTGGTCCCGCCGCTCGATGATCGTGCCCGCGATGCTGGGGCACACGATTGCCGTGCACGACGGGCGTAAGCACGTGCCCGTCTTCATCACGGAGCAGATGGTCGGGCACAAGCTCGGCGAATTCGCTCCGACCCGCACGTTCAAGGGTCACATCAAGGAAGATCGCAAGGCCAAGCGCAAATAGCGCCGAGTTGGTCCCGCACGAGCGGACGACAAGCACGTCACGAGAAGCACGTCACGAGAAGCAAGGGGATAGCGATGGAAGCCAGGGCCCAGGCGCGGTTTGTCCGTGTCACGCCCATGAAGGCGCGCCGCGTAGTCGACCTCATCAGGGGTCTTCCTGCGGCCGACGCCCAGGCGGTGCTCCGCTTCGCTCCGCAGGATGCGAGCGAGCCGGTGGGGAAGGTGCTTGACAGCGCCATCGCCAACGCGACGAACAACCACAACCTGGACCCGCGGTCCCTCGTGGTGACGGAGGCGTACGTGGACGAAGGTCCCACGATGCGCCGATTCCGCCCGCGAGCCCAGGGCCGTGCATTCCGCATCCGCAAGCGCACCAGTCACATCACCGTGATTTTGGAGTCGGTACAGGCTTCCGAGGGCACGCCGGCTAAGAGCAGCAAGAAGAAGGAGAGCTGAGATGGGTCAGAAGGTCAACCCGCACGGCTTCCGTCTGGGCATCACCACGGACTTCACCTCCCGGTGGTTCGCGGACAGCGCCAAGGCTGGGCAGCGCTACCGTGACTACGTCCAGGAGGACGTCTCTATCCGCAGGATGCTGTCCAAGGGCATGGAGCGGGCCGGTATCAGCAAGGTGGAGATTGAGCGGACCCGTGAGCGGGTTCGCGTCGACATTCATACGGCGCGACCCGGCATCGTCATCGGTCGTCGCGGAGCCGAAGCAGACCGTATCCGCGCTGACCTGGAGAAGCTCACGGGCAAGCAGGTCCAACTGAACATTCTTGAGGTCAAGAACCCCGAGATGGACTCCCAACTCGTTGCCCAGGGAATCGCTGAGCAGCTCTCCAGCCGGGTGTCTTTCCGCCGCGCCATGCGCAAGGGCATGCAGAGCACCATGAAGGCCGGAGCCAAGGGCATTCGCGTCCAGGTGTCGGGCCGATTGGGTGGAGCGGAGATGAGCCGCACGGAGTTCTACCGTGAGGGTCGGGTGCCGCTGCACACGCTGCGGGCGGATATCGATTACGGCTTCTATGAGGCTCGCACGACCTTCGGTCGCATCGGTGTGAAGGTGTGGATCTACAAGGGCGACGCACTATCGAGCCGCGCTGAGCGCGAAGCCGCGGCCGCGACCGCCCGATTGGGCAAGCGCCCCGAGCGTCCCCGTCGCGCCGGTCAGGATGAGGTCGTGGAGGTGGGCGCCGTGGCAGTTGAGGCACCCGCTCCAGCAGAGGGTGAGGTCTGATCATGCTGATCCCACGCAAGGTCAAGCACCGGAAGCAGCATCACCCGAAGCGTACGGGTGCGGCCAAGGGCGGCACCGAGGTGACGTTCGGTACGTACGGTCTGCAGGCGCTGGAGCCGGCCTACGTCACGAATCGTCAGATTGAGTCGGCGCGTATCGCGATCACCCGCCACATCCGCCGAGGTGGCAAGGTCTGGATCAACATCTACCCGGATCGTCCCCTGACGAAGAAGCCCGCCGAGACACGGATGGGCTCGGGTAAGGGCTCACCGGAATGGTGGGTTGCCAATGTCAAGCCCGGCCGTGTGATGTTCGAACTCGACTATCCGAATGAAAAGACTGCCATTGCAGCACTGACCAGGGCCATGCACAAACTGCCCATGAAGTGCCGCATTGTGCGTCGCGACGATGTTGCGGAGGTCTGATGGCTGCTGGCACATCACCCCAGGAATTCCGTGGTCTGACGGACGAGGAGCTAGTTACTCGCCTCCGTGAGTCCAAGGAGGAGCTCTTCAATCTGCGCTTCCAGGGCGCGACCGGACAGTTGGAGAACCACGGTCGGCTGCGCGCCGTCCGTAAGGACATTGCCCGTCTCTACACGGTGATGCGTGAGCGCGAGCTCGGCATCACCTCGATCGACGGTGCCGCATGAGCGACGAGAAGGTGGACGTGAGTACACAGCGAAGCGCACGCAAGGTCCGGGAGGGCCTCGTCGTGAGCGACAAGATGGACAAGACGGTCGTCGTGGCTGTGGAGGACCGCTTCAAGCACCCCCTCTACGGCAAGGTCGTGCGGCGCACCAGCAAGCTCAAGGCGCACGATGAGCAGAACACCTGCGGCATCGGTGACCGCGTACTCCTCATGGAGACTCGGCCGCTGTCAGCGTCAAAGCGCTGGCGCGTCGTAGAGATCCTCGAGAAGGCGAAGTAGGGGAGACGACGTGATTCAGCAAGAGTCCCGCGTACGAGTGGCCGACAACACCGGTGCCAAGGAACTTCTGTGCATCCGTGTCCTCGGTGGCTCTGGACGCAGATATGCAGGAATTGGCGACATCATCGTCGCGACGGTGAAGGACGCCATCCCCGGAGGCGGTGTGAAGAAGGGTGAGGTCGTCAAGGCGGTCATCGTTCGCACCCGCAAGGAGAATCGCAGGCCGGATGGTTCCTACATCCGCTTTGATGAGAACGCGGCTGTCATCCTCAAGGGTGATGGCGAGCCGCGGGGCACCCGCATCTTCGGCCCGGTTGGGCGTGAGTTGCGCGAGAAGCGCTTCATGAAGATCGTGTCCCTTGCGCCGGAGGTGATCTGACATGGCAGGCCTGTTTGTCCGCAAAGGTGACCTCGTGCAGGTGCTGAGCGGCAAGGATCGTGGCATCACCGGCAAGGTGATTGAGGTGTACCCGGAGACCGGTCGCGTCATTGTCGAAGGTGTCAACCGAATCAAGAAGCACACCAAGGTGGGCCAGAGCAATCGTGGTGCCAAGACGGGCGGCATCATCACGACCGAGGCGCCTATCCATGTGTCCAACGTGATGGTTGTCGATCCCGAGGACAACCGTCCGACTCGCGTCGGCTCCCGCAAGGAGACGGTCGAAAAGCGCCGTCCCGATGGCAGCACCTACGAAGCCACGCGCAATGTGCGTATCTCGAAGCGAACAGGTAAGGACCTGTGATGACGACCGTTACAGAACGACAGATCCCGCGGCTTAAGACGCGCTATCGCGAGGAGATCGTCCCCGCGCTACGCGAGCAGTTTGCCTTCGAAAACATCATGCAGGTGCCCGGCGTCACCAAGGTGATCGTGAACATGGGCGTGGGTGAGGCTGCTCGAGACTCCAAGCTCATCGAGGGCGCGATCCGAGACCTCATGGAGATCACCGGCCAGCGCCCGCAGGTCACCAAGGCGCGCAAGTCCATTGCTCAGTTCAAGCTGCGCGAGGGCATGCCCATCGGTGCTCACGTGACGTTGCGCGGGGATCGGATGTGGGAGTTCCTTGATCGCCTCACCTCCGTGGCGCTGCCTCGGATCCGTGACTTCCGCGGACTGTCCCCCAAGCAATTCGATGGGCGCGGCAACTACACCTTCGGTCTCACGGAGCAGTCGATGTTCCACGAGATCGACCAGGACAAGATCGACCGCGTCCGAGGGATGGACATCACGGTCGTCACGACCGCCGACAACGATGCTGAGGGCCGCGCACTGCTGCGGCTTATCGGCTTCCCGTTCAAGGAGAACTGACCGTGGCTAAAAAGGCCCTAGTTGAGAAGCAGCAGCGCAAGCCGAAGTACGCGGTACGCGCCTACACACGCTGCACCAAGTGCGGGCGGCCTCATTCGGTCTACCGCAAGTTTGGCCTGTGCCGCATCTGCCTACGTCAGATGGCACACGCGGGGCAACTCCCCGGAATCACCAAAAGCAGCTGGTAAACCACTACGTCGTAGGTCCCCTGGGGATACCACGGCGAGAAGGGCCTGATGGCCATGACAATGACCGATCCGATCGCGGACATGCTTGCGCGACTGCGCAACGCGAATTCCGCGTACCACGATGCGGTGGCGATGCCGCACTCCAAGATCAAGGCAGGAATCGCTGAGATCCTCAAGCAGCAGGGCTATATCGGTTCCTGGCACGTAGAAGACGCCACTGTTGGTCAGTCCCTCGTCCTGGATTTGAAGTACGGTCCGAGCCGCGAGCGGTCGATCGCTGGTCTGCGTCGTGTGTCGAAGCCTGGTCTGCGTGTGTATGCCAAGAGCACGGCCCTGCCCAAGGTCCTCGGTGGTCTTGGAGTGGCCATCTTGTCGACCTCCGCCGGACTCCTGACCGATCGTCAGGCTGCAAAGATGGGCGTGGGTGGGGAAGTCCTCGCCTACGTCTGGTGAGGAGTACGTCATGTCGAGAATTGGACGTCTTCCCATCACGATTCCCTCCGGTGTGGATGTTTCCATCGCCGGGTCGGAGGTGACGGTCAAGGGCCCCAAGGGCACTCTCACCCACATGGTGGTTGAGCCCATCGCTGTCGAGCGGAACGACGACGGCTCCCTGGTGGTGGTGCGCCCCGATGATGAGCGTGACTCGCGTGCCCGTCACGGCCTCACCCGGACCCTGATCGCCAACATGATCACCGGAGTGACCGATGGCTACGAGAAGGGCCTGGAGATCGTCGGCACGGGTTACCGCGTCGCGGCCAAGGGGTCAGACTTGGAGTTCGCACTCGGCTACAGCCACCCGATCGTTTTCCCTGCACCGCAGGGCATCACATTCGCCGTGGAGTCACCGACCAAACTGAAGGTCGTTGGCATCGACAAGCAACAGGTCGGCGAGGTCGCAGCCAACATCCGCAAGTTGCGCAAGCCTGAGCCCTTCAAGGGCAAGGGTGTGCGTTACGAGGGTGAAGTTGTGCGCCGCAAGGCCGGGAAGGCGGGCAAGAAGTGAGCTCCTTCGCCCCGAAGATCGGTTCAGGCAACCCCAAGCGCACCGCACGTGCGAGGCGTCATCTGCGTGTCCGCAAGAAGATCAGCGGCAGTGCCCAGCGACCCCGCCTCGTGGTGTCGCGGTCTTCCCGCCATGTTTTCGCGCAGGTCATCGACGATGGCGCTGGTCGAACGTTGGCATCCGCCTCGTCCATGGAGGCCGACGTTCGCGCCTCGCAGGCCGATAAGACGGCGCAAGCTCGCAAGGTCGGGGAGCTCTTGGCTTCCCGGGCCAAGCAGGCCGGTGTCGAGACCGTGGTCTTCGACCGCGGCGGCAATATGTTCCATGGTCGCGTCGCGGCCCTAGCGGAGGGCGCCCGCGAGGGCGGCCTCGAGTTTTAACGGTCGGGAGAGGTAGAGCATGTCGACAATGGACCGCCGGGGAACCGGCGCCAGCAACTCCGGAGGCGGGCGCGATCGCCGAGAGCGTCGCGATCGGGCCCCGCGTGAGGAGAAGTCCGCCTTCCTCGAGCGCGTGGTGAGCATCAATCGCGTATCCAAGGTCGTGAAGGGTGGCCGTCGCTTCAGCTTCACGGCTCTCGTCGTCGTGGGTGATGGCGATGGCACCGTGGGTGTGGGCTACGGCAAGGCCAAAGAGGTGCCTGCGGCGATCGCCAAAGGCGTCGAAGAGGCCAAGAAGAACTTCTTCAAGGTGCCACGCATCCAGGGCACGATCCCCCATCCCATCACCGGGGAGGCTTCCGCGGGTGTCGTGCTCCTTCGTCCCGCAGCTCCCGGTACAGGTGTGATTGCCGGTGGACCAGTGCGGGCTGTACTGGAGTGCGCGGGAATCCATGACATTTTGTCGAAGTCCATGGGCTCGGACAACGCCATCAACGTCGTCCATGCCACGGTCGCAGCCCTGCGCGGTCTTGAACGGCCGGAAGAGGTCGCGGCCCGGCGGGGACTGCCCCTGGAAGACGTGGCACCGGCCGCTCTCCTGCGTGCCCGCGCGGCAGGCATGTCATGAGCGTCCGTCTGCAGGTGACGCAGCGCAAGTCACCCATCGGGGGCACGCACAGTCAGCGGGAGACCCTGCGCTCCCTGGGGCTCAAGCGCATTGGCGACACGGTCGTCAAGGAAGACCGTCCTGAGATCCGCGGCATGATCGCCACGGTCTCCCACATGGTGACCGTCGAGGAGGTCGAGTGACATGGCACTGAAGGTTCACCATCTGCGCCCGGCTCCGGGTGCGAAGACCCCAAAGACCCGCAAGGGTCGTGGTGAGGCGTCCAAGGGCAAGACCTCCGGACGCGGCACCAAGGGCACACGCGCCCGCAACAAGGTGCCGGCTGCGTTCGAGGGCGGTCAGATGCCCCTGCACATGCGGGTCCCCAAACTCAAAGGCTTCACGAACCCCAATACGGTGACATTCCAGGTGGTCAATGTTGCTGCCCTGCAAAAGCTGTTCCCGCAGGGTGGGCAGATCACCGTGGCTGATCTCGTCGCTGCCGGGGCCGTCCGCAAGGGCCAACCGGTGAAGGTGCTCGGCCAGGGTGACATTTCGGTCGCGGTGCAGGTCACCGCGAATGCCTTTTCCAGCACGGCTCAGGAGAAGATCAGCGCGGCTGGCGGGAATATCGACAAGATTTGACGGTTAACAGACCAAGGAGCAACCCAGGATCGCCGGACCGGTGCTCGTGGGAGCCTAGGTTAGGCTGCATCGAGATCGGACGGGGTCATCGTCCACGACACCGCGGTGTTCAGGCATCGTTTTGGAGGTAAGGCGTGCACCTCAGCGCTTTCGTCGCGGCGTTCCGCACCCCGGACCTGCGCAAGAAGCTGCTCTTCACGCTGGCCATGCTGGCGGTCTTCCGCCTGGGCTCAGTGGTGCCAACGCCTGGCGTCGACTATTCGGCCATCCAGCGGTGTATCGACCAGACCTCTGACAACTCTGTCTATGCGGTCATCAATCTCTTCAGCGGCGGCGCGCTATTGCAGTTGTCCGTCTTCGCGCTCGGCATCATGCCGTACATCACCGCCAGCATCATCATCCAACTGCTCACGGTCGTCATCCCTCGGTTGGAGATGCTCAAGAAGGAAGGGCAGTCCGGTCAGGCCAAGATCACGCAGTACACGCGCTACCTGACCATTGGTCTCGCGATCCTGCAGTCGACCGCGATTCTCTCCCTTGCCCGCACCCCCGGACAACTCTTCAGCGGTTGCAACGAGCAGCTGATTCCCAATCAGAGTCCGCTGCTCATTGTGGTCATGGTCATTGTGATGACAGCGGGCACCGCGGTCATCATGTGGCTGGGCGAGCTCATCACCGAGCGCGGTGTCGGCAACGGGATGTCCCTCCTGATTTTCACCTCCATCATCGCCACGATCCCCGCCCAATTCATCAACGTCTTCGTGAGCCGCGGGACCTTCTCCTTCGCGCTCACGCTCCTGGTATCCCTCGTTGTCCTTGCCCTCGTTGTCTTCGTCGAGCAGGGTCAGCGGCGGATTCCCGTCCAGTACGCGAAGCGCATGGTGGGACGTCGCATGTACGGCGGCACCTCCACCTACATCCCCCTCAAGGTCAACATGGCGGGTGTGATTCCCGTCATCTTCGCCTCGTCGCTGCTCTTCCTGCCCACCCTCCTCGTCCAACTGACGGGCAGCCAGGCGGAGTGGGCGCAGTGGATTGCGACGAATTTTTCCACTGGAACAACGACGTGGTACCTCCTCTTCTTCTTCTTTATGACCGTCTTCTTTACCTACTTCTACGTCTCCATCACGTTCAATCCCGTTGACGTGGCGGACAACATGAAGAAGTACGGTGGATTCATCCCGGGCATCCGCGCCGGCAAACCGACGGCGGAGTACCTCTCCTACGTGCTGAATCGCCTCACGTTCCCCGGGGCTATCTACCTGGGCGCCATCGCGGTCGTGCCCGTCTTCGCCTTCAATCTCATCGGTATCGGTGATCAGTTCGTCTTCGGTGGCATCAGCCTCCTCATCGTCGTCGGGGTGGGTCTGGATACGGTCAAGCAGATCGATTCCCAGTTGCAGCAACGCAACTACGAGGGCTTCCTCCGCTGATGCGGCTGGTGATCATGGGCCCCCCGGGGGCTGGCAAGGGGACTCAAGCGCTCGTCGTAGCGGGTGTTCTGGGCATCCCGCACATCTCGACGGGGGATATCTTCCGAGCCAATGTCAGTGCCGGTACACCGCTGGGCGAAGAGGCCCAGCGATACATGAGCGCGGGCGAGTATGTGCCGGATTCAGTGACGAATGCGATGGTGCGCGACCGGCTATCTCACGATGATTGCCGACCCGGATTCATGCTGGACGGGTATCCACGCACGCTGGAGCAGGTCACCGAACTTGACATGATGCTGCAGTCGGATGGAGTCCACCTGAGTCATGTCGTGGAGCTGACCGTCGACAAGGATGAGGTCACCCAGCGGTTACTCAAGCGCGCTCAGGACCAGGGCCGAGTCGATGACACGGCAGAGGTGATTCGACGTCGACTCGAGGTGTACGTCGAGCAGACGGCACCGCTCGTTGCCGTCTACCGCGAACAGGGACTACTCGTGCAGGTCGATGGGATGGGGTCGGTCGACGAGGTGACCGCCCGAATTCTTGCCGCCGTGGACGCCTGACTGATGTTTCGTAGCGGTGACCGTATTGAAGTCAAAACACCGGGTGAGCTGGAAGCCATGCGGGTCGCGGGACTTGTTGTGGCTCATACGTTGGCCCGAATCAGGGATGCGGTTTCGGCAGGTGTGACGACCGCAGCCTTGGACGATATTGCGGCTGAATCTATCCGCGGTGAGGGCGCTACCCCCTCGTTCCTCGGCTACCACGGCTTCCCGGCCCACATCTGTGTGTCCGTCAATGACGAAGTCGTTCACGGCATACCGGGGCCGCGCATTCTCGCCGCTGGTGATCTGGTGTCTGTTGACTGTGGAGCCATCGTGGATGGGTGGCATGGAGATGCTGCTATCACCGTCGCTGTGGGAGACGTGACGCCTGATGTGGCCGAACTGTCACGGATCACAGAGGAGGCGCTGTGGGCGGGGCTAGCAGCGGCGCGCCCCGGGGGTCGCCTCTCTGACATCGGCCACGCAGTGGAGTCCCGCATCAGGGCCGCTGGAGACCACTACGGCATCGTCGAGGATTACGTCGGCCACGGGATCGGTTCGCGCATGCACATGGAGCCGGCGGTGCCCAACTACGGTCGACCCGGTCGAGGCCCCCGGCTCAAGCCCGGCATGGCGTTGGCCGTCGAGCCCATGGTGGTCCTCGGTGCCGCTGATGTGCAGGTCCTCGATGATGAGTGGACGGTCGCTGCCTGCGATGCCTCGCCCGCGGCCCACTGGGAGCACACCGTGGCCATCACGGAGGACGGCCCCTGGGTGCTCACAGCGCTGGGTGAGGTACGCCCCTAGGCCCTCCGACTATCGGATGGGAGGGCCGGATTAGGTACGGCGAGCCTCCCTGCGTACACTTGGCAGGCTGATATCGGGCATCCCTGTTCGTGTCCGCACCCGCCCATAGGGACGGGTGCTTACATGCGTGGGGCCCTTTCGAATGAAGGCAGAGGGAATGAGCAAGAAGGACGGCGCGATCGAGCTTGAGGGCACGATCACGGAGTCGCTTCCCAACGCCATGTTTCGAGTGGAATTGGACAATGGTCACAAGGTCCTGGCCCACATCAGCGGGAAGATGCGGATGCACTACATCCGGATCCTCCCGGATGACCGAGTTGTCGTAGAGCTGTCGCCCTATGACCTGACTCGGGGTCGCATCGTCTACAGGTACAAGTGATGGTTTCAGGTGGAGCCGGTGTCAGCTAGAGAGGTGGGATTCCGGTGAAGGTTAAGCCCAGCGTTAAGAAGATTTGCGACAAGTGCAAGGTGATCCGCCGTCATGGCCGGGTCATGGTTATTTGCGACAACGTTCGTCATAAGCAGCGCCAAGGCTGATGACGAGTCGCGCGTGCGAGGGAGACACAACCCGGACACGCTCACCACGGACCGACCGGTCTGTGGCCCGCGGCACCCGACCCCCGCAGCCGGCACGTGCAGGCAGCGGGATGCCACCCTCGGACGTGAGGCCGAGGACCCCTCCGGGTGGAGGGGACCGGTGTCGCTCCACACCTCCCGAGTTAAAGAAGAGGACACCCATGGCACGTCTGGTAGGCGTTGACCTGCCCCGCGACAAGCGGATGGCAATCGCGCTCACATATGTTTACGGCATCGGCCGGTCTCGCGCTGCTGAGGCGCTGGCCGCTACCGGCATCAGCCCCGACCTGAGATCCGGTGACCTCACCGATGATCAGGTGATCGCTCTGCGCGACTGGATCGAGGCCAATGTTCGGGTGGAGGGTGACCTCCGCCGCGAGGTTGCCGCCGATATCCGGCGCAAGGTTGAAATCGGCTGCTACCAGGGGATCCGCCACCGTCGTGGCCTTCCCGTGCACGGCCAGCGAACGCACACCAATGCCCGCACGCGAAAGGGCCCACGCAAGACCGTCGCCGGCAAGAAGAAGGCCACTAAGTAGTAGTCCGCGGGTCTGCGCTCAACCGGAGTCCAGCGGACCGATGACCTCAGGAGAATAGATATGCCTCCCAAGACCGGAGCAAAAGCCGGCGCGAAGAAAGTGCGTCGCAAGGAAAAGAAGAACGTCGCCCACGGGCACGCGCACATCAAGAGCACGTTCAATAACACGATCGTGTCGATTACCGACCCGAGTGGGGCTGTGATCGCCTGGTCAAGTTCTGGGCAGGTGGGCTTCAAGGGGAGCCGCAAGTCGACTCCCTTTGCGGCTCAGATGGCCGCTGAGGCCGCTGCTCGACGCGCGATGGAACACGGGATGCGCAAGGTCGACGTGTTTGTTAAGGGTCCCGGCTCAGGCCGCGAGACCGCCATCCGCTCCCTCCAGGCCACCGGCCTGGAAGTTGGGTCCATCCAGGACGTCACCCCGGTGCCCTTTAACGGGTGCCGCCCGCCCAAGCGCCGCCGCGTCTGAGAACGGAGAATCACACCACCATGGCTCGTTATACTGCCGCGGACTGCAAGCGCTGCCGTCGCGAAAAAGTCAAGTTGTTCCTCAAGGGGTCCAAGTGCGAATCGGCCAAGTGCCCCTTCGAGAAGCGCCCCTACCCTCCCGGCCAGCACGGCCGTGGCCGATCCAAGGACAGCGAGTACCTTCTCCAGCTTCGCGAGAAGCAGAAGGCCACACGCATCTACGGAGTCCTGGAGAAGCAGTTCCGGGGCTACTACGAGGAGGCTCATCGCCGCCAGGGCAAGACCGGCGACAACCTCATGCGTATTTTGGAGACTCGCCTCGACAATGTCGTCTACCGGGCTGGCTTCGCCAAGTCCCGGGACATGGCGCGCCAACTGGTGTGTCACGGGCACTTCACCGTCAACGGCCACAAGGTGGACATCCCGTCCTACCGTGTGCAGCCCAACGACATCATTGAGGTGCGCCCCGGTTCGCGTGAGATGACGCCCTTTGTCGTGGCTCATGCCGAGATCGGTGAGCGTACCGTGCCCGCATGGCTCGAGGTCATTCCTTCGAAGATGCGGATCCTTGTGCACTCGCTGCCGTCGCGCCAGATCATTGACACGCAGGTGCAGGAGCAGCTCATCGTCGAGCTTTACTCCAAGTAAGTCCTTCCCTCAACCCGGCGTCATATAGCGGACGTCGCCGAAAGGATCATCCGTGCTCATCACGCAGCGCCCTATTCTCACCGAAGAGCCGATCAGCGAGTTCCGATCGCGTTTCATTCTCGAGCCCCTCGAGCCCGGCTTCGGCTACACCCTGGGCAACTCCATGCGCAGGACACTCCTCTCGTCCATACCGGGAGCTGCGGTCACGAGCCTGCGCATCGACGGTGTGCTCCACGAGTTCACCACGATTCCCGGGGTCAAAGAGGACGTCACCGAGATGATCCTCAACATCAAGCAACTCGTTGTTTCCTCCGATCACGATGAGCCCGTGGTCATGTATCTGCGCAAGCAGGGCCCCGGAGCCGTTGTTGCTGCCGACATTGCGCCCCCGGCCGGTGTCGAGGTGCACAATCCGGACCTGCATATCGCGACGTTGAACGACAAGGGCAAGTTGGAGATGGAGCTTGTCGTCGAGCGCGGGCGTGGCTATGTCTCGGCTGCTTTGAACAAGCAGCCCGGCCAGGAGATCGGCCGGATCCCGATTGATTCCATCTACTCTCCCGTCCTCAAGGTGACCTACCGGGTCGAGGCGACTCGGGTGGAGCAGCGCACCGACTTCGACAAACTGGTGATTGACGTCGAGACGAAGTCATCGATGCTCCCCCGTGACGCGGTGGCCTCCGCTGGCAAGACACTCGTCGAGCTCTTCGGCCTGGCCCGTGAGCTCAATGTCGACGCTGAGGGAATCGACATCGGTCCGTCACCGGCTGACGCCTTTGTCGCTGAGCAGCTGTCGACACCGATCGAGCAACTTGACCTCACCGTGCGTTCGTACAACTGTCTCAAGCGTGAGGGGATCCACACGGTGGGTGAACTCATCGGCCGCAGTGAGGCCGATCTCCTTGACATCCGCAACTTCGGCGCCAAGTCCATCGATGAGGTGAAGGTCAAACTCATCTCCCTCGGGTTGGCCCTCAAGGACAGCCCCCCCGGGTTTGACCCCGGCGCTGCCGTGTACTTCAGCGATGACGAGGACGATGACGACCTCGGCTTCGTTGAGGACGAGCAGCTCTAACCGATCAGCCACCCGCGACAAGGAGTTTTCACATGCCTACCCCAACCAAGGGTCCCCGCCTGGGTGGCGGACCGGCGCACGAGCGCCTGATGCTCGCCAACCTGGCCACCGCCCTCTTCGAACATGGTCGCATCACCACCACGGAGGCCAAGGCCAAGCGCCTACGCCCCCTGGCCGAGCGGCTCATTACCTTCGCCAAGCGTGGTGACCTCGCGGCCCGACGTCGCGTGCTTACCGTCGTGCGTGACAAGAACGTCGTCCATGTCCTCTTCACCGAGATCGGGCCTCGCTATGAGACTCGGCAGGGGGGCTACACCCGCATCCTCAAGATTGGTCCTCGCAAGGGTGACAATGCGCCCATGGTGATCATTGAACTCGTCGAGCCGCTCGCCGAGCAGACCGTGGCTGAGGCGACGGGTGCAACCAAGCGCGCCGCCAAGGAGCGCAAGGCCGCCGAGACGGCCGCTCCCGCTCCCGCTGCCGCGGAGACGGGTGACGACACGGCCACGGACACGGCTGCTGAGGCTGCTGGCGATGAGATCGCTAGCGCTGAGGAGGCCGTGGTGGACGCGGGTGTGGACGCTTCGGCTCCGGACGTAGCCCAGGAGATCGCAGACGCAGCCGAGAAGGGCGACAAGGCCTGACGCGTCTGATTGTGTGCTCAAGGCGGAGACTTTGCTCGACAGGGAAGTCTCCGCTTCGTACTGTGCGGAGGGGTGATGATCCGGCTACGACTTGACATCGCCTACGACGGCACGGACTTTGCTGGCTGGGCGATCCAGCCCGGCCAGCGCACGGTGCAGGGAGTCGTCGAAGAGGCGCTTGCGATTGCACTGCGTCTGCCTACGCCCGCGGTCGTCCACTGTGCGGGTCGGACTGATGCGGGGGTCCATGCGCGCGGCCAGGTCGCTCACGTGGACGTGCCCACCGACACCGGTTTTGACACGCTTCCCCGAGGTTTGCGTGGACTGCTGCCCGATGATGTCTGGCTGACCGACGTACGCGTGGCTCCGGCGGGTTTTGATGCGCGTTTCTCGGCGCTCTCCCGCACCTACCGGTATCTCATCTGCGATGCCCCAACGGTATGGGACCCCCTCCGGCGCCGAGAGGTGGTGCGAATCCGCCGCCAACTGGATCTCACGGCGATGAACGATGCAGCAGCCGCCCTGCTCGGCGCGCACGATTTTGCAGCGCTGTGCAGACCCCCTGAACGGGGCTCGACGATCCGGCGGCTACTCAGCCTCACATGGCGCAGGGGGCCGACGGGATTGGCGGACATGACGGTGAGCGCCGATGCCTTCTGCCACACACTCGTGCGGGGCCTCGTGGGAGTTCTGGTCCCGGTGGGGGAGGGCCGGAAGCCCGTTGACTGGCCCGCCGGTGTTGTTGCAGCGCGAATCCGAGATCCTCATGTCACCGTCATGCCTCCCCATGGCCTGGTCTTGGAACAGGTCACCTACCCACCGGACTCTGAGCTTGCTGCTCGGCAGCAGATCACCCGCTCCGTGCGCAGCTGTGCCGACGGAGACGGTCCTTAAACTCGACCGGACCCCGTCCCTCACCCCGGCGGTGATCGCCTGGGACGATCCCAGGCGGGGTGACCAGGGACGGGGTTTATGGCACGTCCCACGGGGGAAGACGGGGCCGTTTTGACCCCCTGCCGATACCCCGGGTAACCTAGGCGATCGTTGTGTTCGCTCCCGGACATGACCGGGCGCTCAGCGTCCCTCGAGCGAGTGAAGGTCCACGTGCGTACGTACACCCCAAAGCCGGGCGAGATCACCCGCGAGTGGCTCGTCATTGATGCCGCTGATGTCGTCCTCGGTCGGCTTGCGACTCACACAGCGACCCTGCTCCGGGGCAAGCACAAGCCTGTCTTTGCCCCTCACGTTGACACGGGTGACTTCGTCATCATCATCAATGCCGACAAGGTGGCCCTCACCGGCAGCAAGCGTGAGCAAAAGATGGACTACCGCCACTCCGGCTACCCCGGCGGTTTGCGCGCGACGCCGTACACGGAGCTGCTCAAAAACAATCCCCGCCGTGCAGTGGAAAAGGCTGTCAAGGGAATGCTCCCGCACAACAAGCTCGGTCGGCAGCAGATTTCCAAGCTCAAGGTGTACGCCGGCCCTGATCATCCCCATGCCGCCCAAATGCCCACGCCGTACACCATCACGCAGGTCGCGCAGTAGCGATCGTGGCGCAGTCTGCGAAAGGAACACCCCGTGACCGTTTCTGAGACCGAGATCCTCGAAGAGGAGATCCCCTCGGAGTACACCAGTGAGACGCCGTCGAGCGCGTCGGCTTCTGCCGAGCGTGTGATCGTCACAGCGCCAGGGGGTGCGACGGGGCGACGCAAGCAGGCCATCGCTCGCGTGCGCATCGTCCCCGGCACGGGGCGGTGGACGATCAACGGGCGTGACCTGGAGACCTACTTCCCGAATCGTGTGCATCAGCAGGCAGTGAATGAGCCCTTCGTCACCCTCGGACTTGAGGGCCGCTACGACGTCATGGCGCGCATCAGTGGTGGCGGTGTTTCCGGTCAGGCGGGAGCCTTGCGGCTGGGCATCGCCCGGTCCCTCAACGAGATCGACACAGAGGGGAATCGACCCTCGCTCAAGAAGGCGGGATTCCTCACGCGCGATCCACGGGCCAAGGAGCGCAAGAAGTACGGCCTGAAGAAGGCCCGCAAGGCACCCCAGTACAGCAAGCGTTAGGGCGGTTGGCGTGAGCGGGCGCCTCTTCGGTACCGACGGTGTGCGTGGCCTGGCCAATCGCGACCTGACAGCCGAATTGGCTCTCTCCCTCGCCGCATCCGCTGCGCACGTGCTCGGTGACGCGGGTGCCCTCGCACCCGATGGATCTCGACCCACGGCGGTCGTGGCCAGGGATCCGCGGGCGAGTGGTGAGTTCCTCGAAGCCGCAGTGGTCGCTGGTCTAGCGAGTGCGGGAGTCGATGTGCTGCTCGCGGGTGAGTTGCCCACCCCGGCTGTCGCCTATCTCACCGTCCGCCACGGCGCCAGCCTCGGCGTCATGTTGTCGGCCTCCCACAATGCCATGCCCGATAACGGCATCAAGTTCTTCGATGCGCGCGGCTTCAAGCTCGCAGATGACATTGAGGACGCCATCGAGTCACGTCTCCATGAGTCCTGGGACCGACCGACGGGCGCCGGGGTCGGTCGCGTACGGGCCCTGGAAGGTGCTCGTGAAGAGTACGTCAACCACGTTTTAGGAGTCGTGACAACACCGCTGTCCGGACTCTCCGTCGTTGTGGACTGCGCCAACGGAGCGTCATCGTCGGTCGCTCCGGACGCACTGCGGCGTGCGGGTGCCCAGGTGGTCGCGATCCATGCATCACCGGATGGCTTGAACATCAATGATGGTTGCGGGAGCACCCACCTCGGGGATCTCATCGCCGCGGTCGTCGAGCACGGTGCCGACATTGGCATAGCGCACGATGGCGATGCCGATCGATGCCTGGCCGTGGATGCCTCGGGGGACGTGGTGGACGGAGATCAGATCCTGGCCATCCTGGCACTCGGCATGCACGAGGCGGGAACGCTCGCCAAAGAGACCGTAGTTGCGACGGTGATGTCCAACCTGGGCTTCCGGATCGCTATGGAGCAGCAGGGCATCGGCGTGGTCTCCACCGCGGTGGGGGATCGTTACGTCTTGGAGGAGATGCAGGCGGCGGGGTATTCGCTCGGGGGCGAGCAGAGCGGCCACGTGGTCATGCTGGAGCGGTCAACGACGGGTGATGGACTTCTTACCGCCCTCGCGCTGCTCACTCGGATGGCGCAGACCGGGCGTGACCTGCGTGATCTTGCATCCGTTATGACCCAACTCCCACAGGTGCTGATCAATGTCCGTGACGTTGACAAGTCAGGACTTGATCGCAGCCCGGAGGTGCGGGCGGTTGTGGACGCCATGGAGCGATCCCTGGGGGAGACAGGTCGGGTGCTCCTGCGGCCGTCAGGCACTGAGCCGCTCGTCAGGGTCATGGTCGAAGCACCCTCTGTCGAGCAGGCCCGGGATGCTGCGGAGGCTATTGCGGCCGCTGTGCGTGCGTCCCTGACGCTGTCAGACTGAGCCGGGCTCCCGTGCCTGACCCGGGGACGGGCACACCTGATTGATGGGGGCGCACCGGTCCGGGGTGAGCATGGCCCACGCGCCCCCGCGTACCCTGGCATCCATGTGCGGGATCGTGGGATACGTCGGCGAAAAGCAGGCCCTTGAGGTCGTAGTCGAAGGCCTGCGGCGCCTGGAGTACCGCGGATATGACTCGGCCGGTGTGGCAGTGGTCACCGGTGATCATCTCGAGGTGCGCAAAAAGGCAGGCAAACTCGTCAATCTCGAGACACTTCTCGGAAGTGATCCACTCGAGGCCGCCACGATGGGCATTGGCCACACACGCTGGGCCACGCACGGGGGCCCCACGGACGCTAACGCCCATCCGCATGTCAGTGAAGACGGCCGCGTGGCGGTCATCCACAACGGCATCATCGAGAACTTCGCTGAACTGCGTGATGAACTCGCTGCGTCCGGGGTTGTGCTGTCCTCTGAGACGGACACGGAGGTCGTGGCCCATCTGCTTGCCGCGGAATTGCCGCGATGCGATGGAGACCTCGCCGAGGCGATGCGCCGTACCTGCCGACGCTTGGATGGGGCGTTCACCCTCGTCGCTGTCGTCGCTGATGACGTGGATGTTGTTGTGGCTGCTCGCCGCAACTCCCCCCTGGTCGTTGGTCTCGGTGAAGGCGAAAACTTCCTCGCCTCCGATGTTGCCGCCTTTGTGGCACACACGCGTCATGCCCTCGAATTGGGCCAGGACCAGGTTGTCCAGATTTCGCGTGACGACGTGGTCATCACGGACTTTGATGGCAACCGAGTCGAGGCCACACCCTTCACCGTCACCTGGGATGCGGCTGCTGTCGAAAAGGGCGGCTACGACCTCTTCATGCTGAAGGAGATCGCCGAACAGCCCAAGGCGGTGGCTGATTCCCTGCGTGGCAGGGTGACCCGTGAGGGTCGTCTCCACCTGGACGAAATGCGCCTGACCGACGCCGAGCTGCGCGAGATCGACAAAATCGTCGTGGTCGCCTGCGGCACGGCCTATCACGCCGGGTTGGTGGCGAAGTACGCCATCGAGCACTGGACTCGCATTCCCGTGGATGTCGAGCTCGCGAGTGAATTCCGATACCGAGATCCCATCGTGGATTCGCGCACATTGACCATCGCCATCTCCCAGTCGGGGGAGACGATGGACACGCTGATGGCTTTGCGGCACGCGCGCGAGCAGGGGTCCAAGGCGCTCGCGATCTGCAATACCGTCGGCTCGACGATTCCCCGCGAGTGTGATGCGGTCCTGTACACATATGCGGGCCCTGAGATTGCTGTCGCGTCAACCAAGGCCTTTTTGACGCAGATCATTGCGGCCTATCTCGTCGGTCTTTACCTCGCCCAGGTGCGCGGCAATATGTTCGGTGACGAGATTCGCAACGTGTTGACTGACCTGGCAGACATGCCCCAGGCGGTGGACCTCGTCCTGGACACCAGCGAGGGCGTGCAGGCCCTCGCCCGCGAACTCGCCGATGCGACCTCCGTGCTCTTCATCGGGCGGCATGTGGGTTATCCGGTGGCACTTGAGGGAGCACTCAAACTCAAAGAATTGGCCTACATGCACGCCGAAGGCTTCGCCGCGGGTGAACTGAAGCATGGCCCTATCGCTTTGATCGAGGAGGGCGTGCCTGTCATTTGCATCGTGCCCTCACCACGCGGGCGTGCTGTGCTCCACGACAAGATCATCTCCAATATTCAGGAAGTACGCGCCCGTGGGGCTCGCACGATTGTCATAGCTGAAGAAGGCGATGAGTCCGTGACGCCGTACAGCGATGTGATCCTGCGGGTGCCGGCTGTGCCCACGCTGATGCAGCCGCTCGTATCCGTTGTCCCGCTGCAGGTGTTCGCGTGCGCCATGGCCACGGTCAAGGGTCATGATGTGGATCAGCCACGCAACCTTGCCAAATCCGTGACCGTCGAGTAGGCATCGCATGATCGTGGGCGTGGGAATCGACGTTGTCAGTATTCAGCGGTTTACGGGGATGCTCGAGAGGCGCCCCACCATCGTGGAACGACTCTTCACCGCAGAGGAGTCGCATCGACACGATGGTCGGCTCCACGGTCCCGCCTCACTCGCTGCACGTTTTGCGGCAAAGGAGGCGATAGCCAAGGTGCTGGGCGCACCCGCCGGTCTGGCATGGCATGACTGCGAGGTGATCTCTGATGAGGCGGGACGACCGTGGCCGCGGCTTCGAGGGACGGTGGCCGCGGCGTCTGAACGACGAGGAATCACCAGATGGCATCTGAGCCTGTCGCATGACGGTGACTCTGCTATCGCACAGGTGGTCGGGGAGTCCGTCCCGGTGGATTCGCCATGAGGGGCGCCTACGACGTCGCAACGGTGCGCCTGGCGGAAGCTGCGGTGATGGACGACGTCGGACCGAGTGTCTTGATGCAGCGCGCAGCCGTGGGCCTGGCTGATATGTGCACCGCACTCCTTCGCACTGTTGGTCCCGGGGTCGCCGGATCACGCGTGGTCATCCTCGCGGGCAGTGGCAGCAACGGGGGGGATGCGTTGCATGCGGGTGCGCTGCTTTTGCAGCGCGGTGCATCGGTGGCAGCCGTCCTGCTCGCTGATTCCGTGCACGAGGCAGGACGGCGGTCTTTTGTGGCTGCCGGTGGCCTGTGCCTCAGTGGTGCTGACACCCTGAGCGCGTCTGAACTGATCGCCGATGCCGACGTAGTCCTCGATGGGATCGTGGGCATCGGAGGTCTGGGGCCGCTGCGTCCGCTGGCGGCAGAAATGTCCCAGTGTGCTGCGGATTCCGGAGCGCTCATCGTCGCTGTGGATCTCCCGTCCGGGGTCAACGCCGACACAGGGTCTGTCGCTGACACACAGGCTGTTGTGGGCGCGGATGTCACCGTGACGTTTGGTTGCCTCAAGCCCGGGTTGCTTGTGGCACCCGCTCGCGATCACGCGGGAGCTGTCACCCTGGTGGATATCGGGCTGACGTCAGCATTGCCCGCGGCCACGCTGCTCGTACTTGATCACGCCGACATCGCTCGGTGCGTCCCGGAGCCAAGCACGGAGGACTACAAGTACTCGCGCGGTGTCGTCGGAATTGTTGCGGGCAGCGGTCGCTATCGGGGCGCAGGCTTCCTTGCCACAGGTGGTGCGCGGCACGGCAATGCCGGCATGGTCCATTACCTTGATCGGGGAGATGGGCTGGCAGCGGACATCGTCGACCGATTCTGGGACGTCGTGACATCGACGGATGCCCCCACCTCAGTGAGTCGCGCGACCGCCTGGGCCATCGGTCCAGGCATCGGACGGGATATCTCGGCTCGGTCGGTCCTGCGAGAGGTTCTCGCGACATCCTGTCCGGTGGTCGTCGATGCCGATGCCCTGCGCGTCCTGAGCGATGCCGAAGGGCCGCTGAGATTGGATCGTGCATCGCCGACGGTCCTCACCCCCCACCTCGGTGAATTCGCCGCTCTGGGGTTCTCCCCGGGCCTGGGCGCCGAGGAAGACCGCGTGGGGGCGGCACGAGCGGCCGCCAAGGAGTTGGGAGCCGTCGTTGTCCTCAAGGGGCCGGGCACCGTGACGGCATCCCCCAGTGGACGTGCCTTCATCGATATCGAGGGGGGGCCCGAGCTCGGGACCGCGGGCAGCGGTGATGTCCTGAGCGGTCTGACAGCCGCGCTCCTGGCCGGGGCGGCGGCGCGCGACGGTGGACTTGACGATGATGATGCGGCATTCGTTGCCGCGGCTGCCGTCGCCCTGCACGGCATCGCCGGACGCCTGGCCGCGGAGGGTGGTCGTCCGATCACCGCACGGGACATTGTCGACCACGTGCCCGCTGCCGTTGCCCTGGTCCGCCGAGGTTCTACGTCGTGACGCACCGCGCGGAAGCAATGATTGACCTTGCAGCATTTCGACACAATCTTGATTACCTCTCCGGACCCGCATGCGGAGGTCCGGAAGTTGCGCGCATGGTCGTTGTCAAGGCGGATGCCTACGGCCACGGAGCTGTGCCGATTGCGCACGCTGCGCGCGAAGCGGGCATTCCCTGGCTGGGTGTCGCGTATCCATCCGAAGCACTCCGGCTGCGGGAGTCCGGGGACGCAGGGCGTGTCCTGGCGTGGCTTCATGCCCCCGGCGATCCGGATCTGCGCGGATGCATCGCCGCTGACGTTGACCTCGGCGTTGGCAGTGTGGGGGGTCTGCGGGAGGTTATTGAGGCGGCGCGGGAGGTGCAGGGCCGCGCCCGTGTCCACCTCAAGATCGACACGGGTCTGGGTCGGGGCGGGTGTATGCCTTCGGAGTGGACCGAACTCCTCACGGCAGCTCTGGCTGGGACGGATCGAGTCCACATCGCGGGAATCTGGTCTCACCTGGCATCGGCAGATCTCCCGGATGCCCCCGAGACGGCCGAGCAGATTGCCACGTTCGAGATGGCTCTGGACACGGCGGCTGACCTCGGCATCTCCCCCGAAGTCAGGCACCTGGCCTCCAGCGGTGCTGCTCTGACGAGACCGGATACCCGCTATGACCTCGTCAGACTCGGGATTGCCGCCTACGGCCTTTCGCCAGGTCCGGCCATTGACGCGGGAGCACTCCGGCCGATCATGACCCTGCGTGCTGCCGTCGCCGCTGTCAAACGAGTCCCCGCTGGGCACGGGGCGTCCTACAACCTCACCTGGCGTGCCCCGGGTGAGACAACCCTCGCCCTGGTGCCCATCGGATACGGGGATGGGCTGCCGCGCACCGTGCGCGGTGGCGCTGTTCACATCGCGGGCGTACGCGTACCCATCGTGGGTCGAGTTGCCATGGATCAGGTCATTGTGGACGTCGGGGACACGGCGGTGAGTCCGGGTGACGAGGTCATCGTGTGGGGTCCCGGTCGGGCCGGGGAACCAACAGCGCAGGACTGGGCCCGGTGGGATGACACCATCGGATACGAGATCGTCACACGTGTGGGACCCCGCGTGCCGCGAACCTATATCGAGGAGTGACCGGATGGTCGACATGGGACGGACAGCCAAGGGGCTGACCGCTCTCGGGATCTTGACCGCCGGTGTTGTCGTTGGGGCGGTCGCCGAGCGGCTTGCCACCCGGCGCTTGCGCGAGGGGGAGTTCGTTGGCATTGAGGCCGCTGGAGGGCACTCCGTCGAGGTGGTTACCGACGACGGAGTCTCCCTGCACGTCGTCATCCATGACGAGGCTCCACCGGGAGCGCCGACGGTCATCTTCAGTCACGGCTACGCCCTGTCACTTGATTCGTGGCCGGGTCAACGCGAGAGCCTTCGTGGTTTAGCGCGTGTGGTGCTGTGGGATCAGCGTGGCCACGGGGCATCGCAACGCGGAACTCCCGGCACCACGATCGACCGCCTCGGCGTAGATCTCGGACATGTCATCGATGCCGTGGCTCCCACCGGTGACGTTGTCCTCGTCGGTCATTCCATGGGCGGTATGACGATCATGGCCCTGGCCGACCATGCTCCAAACCTGTTTGGACCGCGAGTCAAGGCTGTTGCACTGCTTGCGACATCAGCGGGTGGCATCGCTGATATCGATCTTGGACTTCCACGTCCCGTGGCCCGACTCGCCCACCGGATAGCTCCGTCGATCGGAGCCGCCCTCGAATCACAAGGTCCTGTCTCCGCGCTGGTCGAGCGTGCCCGGCGTTCTTCGACGGACCTGGGTCTGCTCGTCACGCGCGCCTACGCCTTCGGTGCGACGGCTCCCCCCGATGGCACCCGCCTGGTCTCACACCTGATAGCCGGGACGCCTGTTGATGTGCTGGCTGATCTCCTGCCTGCTTTACAGGGACACGACAAGGTGCGTGCACTGCACGTACTTGAGCGCTGCGATCTGCTCATCATGGTCGGAGATGCGGATCTGCTCACACCGGTGGGTCACAGTTTCGAAATCGTTCGCCACACGCCTTCAGCAGAGTTGGTGATCCTGCCAGGCGTCGGTCACATGCTCACTCTCGAAGCACTCGAGGAGGTCAACAGGCATGTGCGTGCCCTGGTTGAGCGAGTGGTCCACCGGTGACTCAGCCCCTGGCCGTGGAGTTGGCGGATGCGGCCGCCACGGAGAATCTCGGTCGCCGACTGGCAACGATCCTCACGGCGGGTGACCTCGTCGTCCTCATCGGTGGTCTCGGGGCCGGCAAGACGACCCTGACCCGAGGTTTAGGCGATGGGCTGCGGGTCCGAGGTCCCGTGACGAGTCCGACATTCGTCATCTCGCGTCGTCACCCATCCCTGGCTGAGGGGCCCGCGCTGGTGCATGTCGACGCCTACCGGATCGGCTCAGCGGGAGAGATGGATGATCTTGATCTGGACGTGGACGACGCCGTCACCGTCATTGAGTGGGGGACCGGCCTCGTGGAGCATCTCGCCGACAGCAGGCTCGAGGTATGCATCACTGTCACGGAGGATTCCCGTGTCGCAACCCTCACCGGCTACGGACCACGGTGGACCGGGATCAATGTGGCGACGTACATCTAGCTCGCACCATGACCGCCTAGGCTGAGACGTGTGCTCATCCTGGCCATAGACACGTCCACTGCGGCGACCTCCGTCGCTGTGCTCGGTGCGACGGCTGGGCCGATCCTGCGTACACAGATTGATGGCCGTCGTCACGCTGAGGTGGTAGCCCCACTCCTGCGGGAAGCCCTGCGAGAGGCAGATGTTGATCCCGCGGATATTGGGCTCGTGGCGTGTGGGGTCGGACCCGGTCCCTTCACCGGATTACGCGTCGGCATTGCAACGGCGATTGCCTTCGGCTTCGCCCGTGATGTGCCCGTCGTGGGTGTGTGCAGCCTTGATGTCACAGCCCGGGCGGCTGTGCGCGACCTCGGGACGTCGGTCACGGTCCTGAGCCGAGCTCGCAAGTCCGAGGTGTGCTGGGCGTCGTACGACGACCGCGCCATGCGCATCGCCGGTCCGATTATCCGCCGCGAGCCCGTCAACATCACTGGTGCATGTGTTGGTGACGCCGGACCCGTCGACGAGGTGCGCTACCCGAGTGCATTGGATCTCGCCGAACTGGTTGTGGAGCGCATGGCCCTGGGCGAAGCGCTGCCTGATGATTTTGCGCTGCCCGAAGACACGTCGACGGAGGCGGGACAATCATCGGCCACGGTCCTCGTAGATCGAGTCCGAGCAGCGCGCATCCTGTTGCCGCCACGCCCTATCTACCTGCGCCGGCCCGATGCTGTCGTGCCGGCATCACTGACCGGTGGCGCGGCATGATGCACGAGATGGACCCGGCGGGCGCTCCGGGTCTGCGACCCATGCGCTGGTGGGATGTCGAGGTGGTTGTCGGGATCGAGCGTGATGTATTTGCCGATACGGCCTGGACAGCCGGTCAGTTTTGGAGTGAACTCGCACAGGCGAACCGCACCTACGTCGTCGATGAGGATGGTGAGGGAGTCGCGGGCTATGCGGGGCTCATGGCGGTCCCTCCCACGGCGGATATCCAGACCATCGCCGTCGCCTCGCGCGCGCGCGGCCGTGGACGGGGGCGCGCTCTCCTGGAGCACCTCATGTCCGTGGCAGGCGAAGCAGGATGCTCAGAGATACTCCTCGAAGTGCGACCCGACAATGCCCGGGCCATGGCGATGTACGAAGAAGCGGGGTTTGAGGTCATAGCGCGGCGTGCGTCCTACTACGGACCGGGCGCCGATGGCCTGATCATGCGAAGGCGTGGGAAGTGACCCGGGCGAGCGGGGCGGGTGCACCACTGGTGTTGGGCATCGAGACCTCCTGCGACGAAACAGGGATCGCCATTGTGCGCGGGCGCACCCTGCTGGCCGACGCCATTGCCTCCAGCGTGGACGAGCAGGCACGCTTCGGGGGGGTCGTGCCTGAGATTGCTAGCCGAGCCCATCTGGAGGCGCTCGCGCCCACGCTGGCCCGGGCCACCGCCGAGGCTGGGATCCACCTCGCTGACGTGGACGCGATAGCCGTGACGGCCGGACCCGGTCTCGTCGGTGCGCTCCTGGTCGGAGTGAGTGCGGCAGAGAGCCTCGCGCTCGCGTTGGGCAAGCCGCTGTACGGCGTGAACCATCTCGCGGCGCACGTGGCGGTGGATCGACTTGTCCATGGGGACCTGCCCGAGCCCGCCATCGCACTGCTCGTGTCCGGAGGACACACCTCGCTGCTGCGCGTAGATGACGTCACGTTGGAGGTCACCGCTCTCGGTTCCACTCTTGACGATGCTGCGGGAGAAGCCTTCGACAAGGTGGCTCGCGTGCTCGGGCTGCCCTTTCCGGGTGGACCGCATATTGATGCTGCGGCCGGTGCCGGCGATGCCAGGGCTATTGATTTTCCCCGCGCGCTCTCCGCCCATCGTGACGACGAGGATCATCGCTACGACTTCTCCTTCTCCGGCCTCAAGACAGCCGTCGTGCGTTGGCTTGAGGTGCAGCGTCGCGCGGGCAATCCGATCTCGACCGCTGATGTTGCGGCGGCCTTCCAGGAGGCCGTGGTGGATGTGCTCGTGTCCAAAGCCCTGCGAGCCTGTCGCGATACCGGCATCAGCACGCTTGTCGTCGGCGGTGGGGTTGCGGCTAACTCGCGACTGCGTGTGGTGTTGACCGAACGTGCCGAGGGTCTGGATGTGAGGGTGCCACCCCCGCACCTGTGCACGGATAACGGTGCGATGGTCGCTGCCCTGGGGGCGGCCCTGGTCGAGCGTGGCCGGCCACCGTCCGCGCCTGGCATGGGAGCGGACTCCTCCATGCCCGTGGACACCATCGTCGTCTGAGCGGTGACACCGCGACTCGTGCGGGTCAGCCGGGTATCGTCGTCTCGTGGAGCAATCTCAGCGGACCGGTCGTCTCGCAGTGACAATCTCCGTCGGACTCGCCCTCGTGCTCGCCGGCGGTGCGGGTTTTGCCGTCGGTTCGATGACCGGGTCGGTGGATTCGGCGGCTGCCACGCCGGGCGTGTCGCAGTCTCCGAGCCCCACGGCCAGCGCGGTGGAGCCGGTCCCGGGACCGACCGTGCCCGTGGATGATGCCTACGCCGCTGCTCTCGACGACTCCTTGCAGTTGGGGAGTGAGACCTTGGCGGAGGGACAGTCGGGTCGTAGCGACATCAATCAGTCGGACGGTGACCTGAAGGTTCTCAACTGGGTCGAGACCGAGGATCCCGTGTTCTTCGTCACCATCGACGATGGCATCGAGAAGTCACCCGAGGCCTTGGCGGTTATCGAGCGCTACCAGATTCCTGTGACGGCCTTCTTGACCGAGTACGCCGTACGCAACCACACCGACTACTTCGAGGCAGTGACGGCATACGGCGGTTCCGTGCAAAACCACACGATGGTGCACGGAGCCCTTGATGATCCCTCGACGGATGTGCAGTGGGAGATTTGCGAGACGCAAGATCGGTTCGAGAAGCAGTTTGGCTATCGGCCATGGATGCTCCGCCCGCCCTATGGGGCCGGACCCAAAGATCCCGACGTCGTCAAGCATTCCGCTGAATGTGGGATCAATCGCATCGTGCTGTGGAACATCGTTGTCACGGATGACAACATGGTGGAGTACTGGGAGGCACCCATTAAGGCGGGTGACATCGTGCTCTTGCACTTCGGCAGCAAACTGGCTGAAGGTTTAGAGATGCTCGTCTCACTGGGCAAGGCCCAGGGTCTGCGACCCGCTGCGCTTGAGGACTACATCTGAGCCGCGACCCGGGTCGACTGACAGCCCTGCTCGCGGCAGGAGTGCATCCCATTGATGGCGGGATGGCGACGGAGCTCGAGGCGCGCGGGCACGATCTCGGCGACAGCCTCTGGTCGGCCCGGATCCTGGCCGACCAGCCGGACGAGATTCGATCTGTCCACGAGACCTATGTGCAGGCGGGGGCGCAGGTCGTCGTCACGGCCAGCTACCAGGTGTCCCGCGAGGGCTTCAGTGCTGCGGGCCGAGACCCGCGAACCGCTGATGAGGCGTTGCGCTCCTCGGTGCGACTCGCGAGGGAGGCGACCCGGGCCGGATCCGCGCTCGTCGCGGCGAGTGTCGGCCCGTACGGAGCGATCTTGCACGACGGGAGTGAATACCGGGGGAACTACGGCGTATCCCATCAGCGACTTGTCGACTTCCACGCTGAACGTCTGGAGGTCCTCCTCTCGGAAGAGCCTGACCTCCTGGCCATAGAGACGATCCCCGATTATGCCGAGGTCGAGGCCCTCGTCGAGGTGCTGGCCATGCATCCCGATGTGGATGCATGGCTGACCCTGAGCTGCTCAGATGGTGCACACACCTGCGCGGGTCAACCCGTGGAGGCCGCGGTGGAGTTGGCGATGCGTGCCCCTGGTATCCGCGCGGTGGGCATCAAC
Organism: Candidatus Nanopelagicales bacterium; assembly: GCA_030726915.1. Taxonomy (GTDB): domain Bacteria; phylum Actinomycetota; class Actinomycetes; order S36-B12; family S36-B12; genus Mxb001. Next base: position 19,020 of record JANRCR010000054.1, on the reverse strand, counting down.
TGCACCGCCCCCGAGTACGTCGGTGAACTGCTGGACCGCATGTCCGCCGTGACCGATCTTCCCCTGGTGGCCTACCCCAACGCCGGGCGTGCCTGGTCCCCCGCGACGGGATGGTCGGGTGAAGCGACGTCGGTCGGCTCTGATCTGCTGACCCGGTGGCGCCGCAACCCTCGGCTATCCCTCGTCGGTGGGTGCTGCGGAGTCGGACCCGATGCCATCGCGGCTATCGCTCAGGACCTGGCCTAGGCCACCGGCGTCCGTCTTTCTTTCCACGGCGAATGCGCGACCCTGGCCGGTGATGACGATCGTGATGGGTACGCCGGTGCGCACGGGCGAGTGGCCGATCCTGCTGTCCCAGGTGTCAGCCGACAGCGCCGCGTCGATGGTCTTCCAGGTGACTGCGCCGTAGGGCCGCAACCAGGCGCGCAGATCCTTGGCCCGCCACGGCACCTCCTCGAGGACTCGCCAGGATCTCGCGAGTGGCGTGGTGACCGCGTGCACATGAGTGAGCCAGCCGCCAGCGTCGAGTAGGGGGATATCGCGCGCTGCGGCGAAGTCACTGACCAGACCGGCGCGCCGTACAGCAGGGGTGGGCTCAATGAGCCACTCCCGGACCTGTGTCGTCACGGATGCGGATGCCGCGTGCTGGGCGGCCGACTCAATCGTGTCGACGACGCCCTCCCGAAGGGCGGTCGCCCTGCGCTGACCGCTGCCGAGGCCGCCGAGCCATACGCTGGCCTCCACGGTCTCTCCCGCATGGTCAATCCACTCAACATCCGCGGTTGTCGGCGCATGCCGGGCATCGAAGCCGGGTGCCACCTTTGCCACGACAGGCAATCGGTCGGCGAGTGAGAGGATCCACCGCCAGGACGGCTCCCAGTCCTGGGGATCCGCGAGCGGCCTGGGGCGTGAGCCGTCACGGGGGCGTGGAGCGTCACCGCGACGGCGAGCTGGATCGACATAGGCCCCCCGCAGGCGGCCCCAGTCAGCATCCGTGAGGTCGTGTGCATCCATCAGGCGTACCTCGACGCGATCCCCCAGGCTGGCGAGATTGACCCGCGCTGCTTCGGCGCGCCAGGGATCGCGTTCGACGGCGAGGACGGTGCAGCCGGCTTCCGCGAGGGCAAAGGTGTCCACGCCGAGTCCACAGCCAAGATCCGCGACGGCACCGGCACCGAGTCGCCGCACGAGTTCGCCCGCGCGGTAGCGGGCGACATCAAGGCGGGTTACCTGCTGGAGTGCGGCATCCTCGAGGATCCAGGTCAGCGCCAGATCGCCGATGCGGGGAGCAGCGCGCGTCTGGAGGCGCGCCTGAGTCGCGATCGCCGAGATGAGGTCGGGGGACAGGGCTGGGTGATCTCGCCTGAGGGCCGCCAGGCTCGACGGGGTGATCTCAGACAGGTCGGCGAGGGCGGCGCGCAGGTGCCGAGCCTGGGGGGCCTGGAGGGCGCTGGGCCGGGGCAGGGGAGCCGGGTCGTCGAAGGCCACAGTCCGACGGTAGCGGCCCGGAGATGGGGCCTGGACTGGCACTCGGTTTGACGGAGTGCTAACTCATCTCTACAGTAGGTGTTGGCACTCAAGCCCGGAGACTGCTAGACCGGGATCGGTGCTGGGGCCCGTGCCCCACGGTCAAACCGACACCGCGACGACGGGGCGACCAGCAGACATCCAACTCACACCGGAGGACATCACCGTGTCGGTCTCCATCAAGCCGCTCGAGGATCGCATCCTCGTCCAGACGCTCGAAGCCGAGCAGACGACCGCATCCGGTCTCGTCATCCCCGACACCGCTAAGGAGAAGCCCCAGGAGGGCAAGGTCCTTGCGGTAGGTCCGGGGCGCTTCGACGAGGACGGCGACAAGCGAATCCCGCTCGACATCAAGGTCGGCGACGTCGTTATCTACTCGAAGTACGGCGGCACCGAGGTCAAGTACAACAACGAGGACTACCTCATCCTCTCCGCCCGCGACGTGCTCGCGGTCGTGGAGAAGTAAACACACTCTCAACCTGATTCGCGACGCCGGGTCGAGACAATCGGCCCGGCGCGCGCATCGGCACTGGTGCTGACCCATTCGGTCGCGCCAGCCGGACCAGCCCATTCAGATTCGTAGCAGAAGGACCTCCCATGGCCAAGATCCTTGAGTTCGACGAGTCAGCGCGACGCAGCCTTGAGCGTGGTGTCAACAAGCTCGCTGACACAGTGAAGGTGACCCTCGGCCCACGCGGCCGCAACGTGGTCATCGACAAGAAGTGGGGCTCGCCGACCATCACGAACGACGGTGTCACCATCGCCCGTGAGATTGAGCTTGAAGACCCCTACGAGAATTTGGGTGCGCAACTCGTCAAAGAGGTAGCCACCAAGACCAACGACGTTGCCGGTGACGGCACGACCACCGCCACGGTCCTGGCCCAGGCCATGGTCAAAGAGGGGCTGCGCCAGGTCGCTGCCGGAGCCAATCCCATGGCCCTCAAGAAGGGTATCGACGCTGCGGTCGCGGCCATGAATGCGCAACTGTCCTCGGTAGCCCGCGAGGTCCAGGGCCGCGATGAGATCGCTCAGGTCGCCACCATCAGCTCCCAGGACGCCGAGGTGGGCTCGCTCATCGCCGAGGCCTTCGACAAGGTGGGCAAGGATGGCGTCATCTCCGTAGAGGAGTCGAGCGTCGCCGAGATGGGCCTGGAGTTCACCGAGGGGATGCAATTCGACAAGGGCTACATCTCCCCCTACTTCGTCACCGATGCCGAGCGCATGGAAGCCGTGCTGGAAGACGCTGGCATCCTTCTCGTGCAGGGCAAGATTTCGAGTGTGTCCGAGCTCCTCCCCGTGCTCGAGAAGGCTTCGCAGACGGGCAAGCCGCTGCTGATCATTGCTGAGGATGTCGATGGAGAGGCATTGTCGACCCTGGTCGTCAATCGCATCCGCGGCACCTTCTCCTCCTGTGCTGTCAAGGCTCCCGCGTTCGGCGACCGTCGGAAGGCAATCCTGCAGGACATTGCGACCCTCACGGGCGCTCAGGTCATCTCTCCCGAGGTTGGGCTCAAGCTTGACCAGGTCGGCCTCGACGTGCTCGGTCATGCCCGACGCATCGTTGTCACCAAGGACGACACCACGATCGTTGATGGGGGCGGTGACAAGCAGACTGTCTCGGATCGCATCGGCCAGATCCGGCAGGAGATTGAGCGCACGGATTCCGACTGGGACCGCGAGAAGCTCCAGGAGCGGCTCGCGAAGTTGTCCGGTGGCGTCGTTGTCATCAAGGTGGGTGCCCACACCGAGGTAGAGCTGAAGGAAAAGAAGCACCGCGTCGAGGATGCTGTATCCGCTACCCGCGCTGCGATCGATGAAGGCATCGTTGCCGGTGGTGGCACCGCGCTGGTGCACGCTGGCAAGGTCCTCGTCGATGGGCTGGGGCTGACGGGCGATCCCGCCACCGGGGTCAATGTCGTCGCCAAGGCGGTTGTTGAGCCCCTGCGCTGGATCGCTGAGAATGCCGGGCAGCAGGGCTACGTCGTCGTGAGCAAAGTCGCCGAGTTGCCCGTCGGACAGGGCCTGAATGCAGCCACGGGTGTCTATGAGGATCTCATCGCCGTGGGTGTTATCGACCCGGTCAAGGTGACCAAGTCGGCTCTGACGAATGCAGCATCCATTGCCGGCATGCTGCTGACCACTGAGGTACTCATCGTTGACAAGCCGGAGGAGGAAGAGGCCCCCCAGGGTCATTCCCATCACGGCCATGGCCACTAGTTAGATCCTGGCGAAACAGCCCACCGCCCACATATGTGGTGCGTGAGCGCTGGCTAGCAGCGACAAGCAAAAGACCCCACCTGGATCGCAGGTGGGGTCTTTTGGCAGGCGGAGGAGTTAGACGGCTGCGGCAAGGCCCTGACGCTGCAGCAGGTAGATTCCCTCGCGCTCATCCTCGCTCATGCCACCCCACACCCCGTAGGGCTCTCGGACAGCGAGGGAATGAGCAGCGCACTGGACGAGGACCGGACAGGCAGCGCACACAGCCTTCGCCGCCATCTCGCGTGCTTCGCGAGCCGGGCCACGCTCGCCCTCGGGGTGGAAGAACGTATCTGGATCTTCGCCGCGGCAGGCTCCGAGCAATTGCCAGTCCCAGATGTCGGAATTCGGCCCCGGTAGTCTCGAAATGTCAGCCATGTGTCCTCCAGCCCGTAGTAATGACCAGACTCTACCTATCGCGCCATAAGTTGGTCAAGTCCTGAAGTTGAGTAATTTTGAGCACCATTTCTCCTCGTGGGGCGTCGATTCGAGGCGAGTGGGTTGCTCGGGATGCGGACACGGGCCAGAGCCTCAGAATGGGGTCATGACGTCCGGTGAGTTCACGGCCTCCGTGGGCGTGGCTGAACCGGGCCTGACCGTCTCAGCTGTCGCGCGACGCCTGGGCGTGGCCCCGGCCACACTGCGCACCTGGGACCGGCGGTACTGCCTGGGACCGAGTCAGCACGCTGCGGGCGCGCACCGGCGCTATTCCGCTCTCGACGTGGCGCGATTGGAGCGCATGCGGCGGTTGGTGCTCTCCGGGGTTCCTCCGGCGGAGGCCGCGCGTGTGGTGCAGGAGGAAGACGATCTCGGAGCGGAACGTGCTGTTATCCGTGCGTCGGCGAGGCAGGGAGGCGGTCACGTCGTCGCTCTGCCGGGTGGGACAGCCAACGCTCGGGGTCTGGCTCGTGCCGCACTCGCTCTCGATGCGGACTCATGCCGGAGCATTCTGGCCGACACGCTCGATCGCCGCGGACTCGTGTGGACCTGGGACCATCTCGTGACGCCCGTGCTGGTGGGGGTGGGCAAAAAGTGGGAGCAATCAGGCCAAGCCATTGATGTCGAGCACGTCCTCACCGAGGCGATCCAGTCCGAATTGAGTGCACGTGTGAGGAGCAGCACAGCAACCTCGGTGACGTCAGTTCTCCTTGCTGGAGCCCCGAGTGAATTCCATGTGCTGCCGCTCTGGGCATTGGCTGCAGGGCTTTCCGAACGCCAGGTAGCCGTGCGGATGATGGGCGCACGCACCCCTGCGGATGCCCTGGGCCAGGCCATGCGACGTACGGGACCGGGGGCTGTGCTCGTGTGGTCGCAGACAGCTGCCACGGGGGATCCGGCGCCGCTGCACGTCCTACCCGAGCTGCGTCCCGAGCCGCTCATCCTGCTGGGGGGGCCGGGCTGGTGGCCGGTTGATCCGCCGCGTGGTGAGCGAGTCGGTGACCTATCCGAGGCCATCACGCTATTGTCTCGCGCTGCCGGCGCCTGACGTCTGCTCGGCGTCGCAACGTGGATCCGGCCGCTGCCTGGCAACGCGCGGTGGCGATGGCAGCGCGTGGTGACTACTCCGCTGCGGACCGGATGCTCGTCTGCGAACCTTGGACCACGGGCGATCCTCACTGGCAGTCACTTGCCCTGTCGGCGCGGGGAAGCTTCCGTCGGCAGGTTGGCGATCTGGAAGCGGCACGCGCCTGTGATGAGCGAGCCCTCGCACTCGCCGACAGTGCACTCTCCCTGGCCGATGCCGGGATCGGGTTGGCCGCTGACCATGTGGCCATGGGTGATGCGGTGGGCGCGCATCGGGAGCACCGTGAAGCGCGATCTCGTGCGATCGGCCATTGGCGGACGCTCACACGGTGGCATTGGGTTGGAGCCGAACATGCGCTCCTTGTGGCTGATCGCGCCTTGGCGACCATGCATGCCGATGCCGCGGCACGGGCCTGCTCGGGGCAGTCTGCGCGCCATGAGGCCAAGTCGGCCATCATCCAGGCGGCGGTCTCTGGGCGCACCGCCTCCCTGCCATCAGTGCTGGAGACCCTGCTCAGCCACGGCTGGGACTCGCTCATGTGGCCGTTGGCCCTGGTCGCAGCGGATCACCCGGCGGGCACGGACCCGGGCTGGGTTGACGCAGCCTGGGTGGCGGGTAGGGACGCGACGTACCGCATCGGTGAGTCGCTCACGGGGGATCTGGCCGGTGCCTGGCGTCGGCATCCCGGAGTACTCCGCCTGCGCGGGAGCACGACCCCGACCTCGGGCGAGTAGCCTGGCCGCATGCCCGGCCACGTCGCCCCCATGCCAGAGCCCTTCGCCTATCTCGGTCTGACGTTCGACGATGTTCTGCTCCTGCCTGCTGAGTCCGATGTAGTGCCCAGCGAGGTCGACACCTCGAGTCGGCTGACTCGAAACATCAGCGTGCGCGTCCCCCTGCTGTCCAGCGCCATGGACACCGTGACCGAAGGGCGGATGGCCATTGCCATGGCTCGACAGGGTGGCATCGGCATTCTCCACCGGAATTTGTCGATCGAGGACCAGGCAACCCAGGTTGACATGGTGAAGCGATCCGAAGCTGGCATGGTGAGCAATCCGGTGACCTGCGGTCCCGATGCGACCCTCACCGAGGTGGATGCACTATGCGCGCGCTATCGCGTGAGCGGTGTTCCCGTGGTTAACCCGGATCAATTGCTCGTCGGAATCATCACCAACCGAGACATGCGTTTCGAAGATGACATGGGACGCCGGGTGAGGGATGTGATGACGCCGATGCCGCTGCTCACGGCCCCCGTCGGGGTGGATCCCGAGGATGCCCTACGCCTGCTTGCGCAGCATAAGGTGGAGAAGTTGCCGCTGGTCCATCCGGATGGACGCCTCGGGGGACTCTTCACGGTGAAGGACTTCGTGAAGTCGGACAAGTACCCCCTCGCCACCAAGGATGCTGATGGTCGGCTCATGGTGGGAGCCGCGGTGGGCGTCGGACCAGACGCGGAGAAGCGCGCGCATGCGCTCGTCGATGCCGGTGTTGACATTCTGGTTGTGGACACCGCACATGGACACTCGCGTGCCGTGGTCGAGATGGTGTCCCTCCTCAAAAGGTCCACATCCGTCGACATCGTCGGAGGCAATGTGGCGACGCGCGAAGGCGCCCAGGCGCTGGTCGATGCGGGAGCGGATGGCATCAAGGTGGGAGTGGGCCCGGGGTCGATCTGCACGACTCGAGTCGTCGCAGGAGTTGGGGTGCCCCAGATCTCCGCGATCTACGAGGCGAGTCTGGCCGCTCGGCCTGCCGGAGTGCCCATCATTGGAGATGGTGGGGTGCAATTCTCCGGGGACATCGCAAAGGCGCTTGTCGCTGGAGCCGATACCGTGATGCTGGGCAGCCTGCTCGCCGGATGCGAAGAAGCTCCAGGCGACGTGGTCTTTGTCAATGGCAAGCAGTTCAAGTCCTACCGCGGCATGGGTTCACTCGGAGCCATGCAATCGCGTGGGCAGGGACGTTCGTACTCCAAGGATCGGTACTTCCAAGATGATGTCCTGAGCGACGACAAGCTCGTCCCCGAGGGAATCGAAGGCATGGTTCCCTACAGGGGCCCCCTGGCGATCGTGGCCCATCAACTCACCGGCGGCCTGCGCGCATCCATGGGGTATTCCGGTGCGGGCACGGTCCCGCAGTTGCACGCCAAGGGACGCTTCGTGCGCATCACCGCGGCTGGACTCAAGGAGAGTCACCCACACGACGTCGTCATGACCGTCGAAGCCCCCAACTACCACTCGCGATAGGACCCCGATGGCAGATATCGAAATCGGCCGCGGCAAGCGGGGGCGCGTCGCCTACTCCTTTGACGAGGTGGCCATCGCCCCAAGCCGTCGTACCCGTGATGCTGATGAGGTCTCGACCGCGTGGCAAATCGACGCCTATCGCTTCGACGCTCCCATCATGGCGGCGCCGATGGACTCCGTTGTCTCCCCCGCCAGTGCCATTGCGCTCGGGGCCCTGGGGGTGCCCGCTGTTCTCAACCTCGAGGGGCTGTGGACCCGATACGCCGATCCGCTACCCCTGCTGGAGCGCATCCGCAGGGCGCCGGCCGCGGAGGCCACCCGCGAGTTGCAGCGCATCTACGGCGAGGCACCCGTCGATCCGGTCCTGGTCACGGAGCGCATCGCAGCGATTCGCGAGGGTGGCACCCCCGTCGCCGTGGGTGTGTCCCCGCAGGGGGCTGACCGCTTGGCGGCTACCGCTGTCGCCGCGGGCGCTGACCTGCTGGTCATTCGTGGCACCACAGTGTCAGCTGAGCATGTGTCAGCCAACGGTACGCCGCTCAATCTCAAGACCTTTATCTACGATCTCGAGGTGCCCGTGATCGTCGGTGGCTGCGCGACGTATCAGGCTGCACTGCACCTGATGCGCACCGGTGCGGCAGGGGTGCTCGTCGGCTTCGGTGGCGGCGCGGCACACACCACATCCGACGTCCTGGGAATCCGCGTCCCGATGGCGAGTGCGGTCGCAGACGTTGCGGCTGCGCGTCGTGACTATCTTGACGAATCCGGTGGACGCTACGTCCATGTCATCGCTGATGGCTCCGTGGGATCCTCTGGCGCCCTCGTCAAAGCAATCGCCTGCGGGGCTGACGCTGCCATGGTCGGCTCACTCCTGGCGCGTGCGAGTGATGCCCCCGGTCAGGGGATCCACTGGGGTGCCGAGGCGTGGCACTCCCACCTTCCCCGGGGGGAGCGCAAGGACCTCGGGGTTGTTGGCACATTCGCGGAGATCCTTCGGGGTCCAGCCACGATGCCGGATGGCTCCGCCAATGTGATCGGCGCGCTGCGCAAGGCCATGGCGACGACTGGCTACAGCGACCTCAAGGAGTTCCAGCGCATTGACGTCGTACTCGATCCCCACGGGTCCTAGCGTCGCCGCGACAGCGACTGTCGAGAGGGGGACACTGGAGGAGTGATCGTCACTGACGACCGGCTGGACCTCGCGGCGAGGTCACGATCCGTGTCATATGTCCGCGACCACGCCGTGGACGTGGTCGTTATTGGTGGGGGAGTTGTCGGCTGCGGTGCTGCATTGGATGCGGCTGCCCGGGGCCTCAGCGTGGCATTGGTGGAGCAGAGTGATCTCGCGGCCGGCACGTCGTCACGATCATCACGCCTCGCTCACGGTGGTCTGCGCTATCTCGAGCAGCGCGAATTTGGCCTGGTGCACGAAGCGCTGACGGAGCGGGGACTCCTCCTTGATCGACTTGCACCCCATCTGGTCCGACCGATTCCCTTCCTCTTCCCTGTCGGTCGTCGGTGGGAGCGCCCCTACGTCGCCTCGGGGATCCGGCTCTACGACGCGTTGAGTCGGATTGGTTCCTACGGCGGCACGATGCCGCGGCCCAAAAGCCTCAATGTGGATGAGGCCAAGGAGCTTGCGCCGGATCTCGATGCCGGGGAGATGGCCGGTGCCGTGCGCTTCCATGATGCGCAGATTGATGATGCGCGTCACACCGTCGCTGTCGGACGCACGGCAGCATCTTATGGTGCTCATATCCTCACGCGGACGGCGGTGGAGGGGCTGCTGATTGACGATGACCGGGTCGTCGGCGTACGACTGCACGACGTGTTGACGGATGCCCGCTACTCCGTACGCGCCGGGGTCGTCGTCGCCGCGGTGGGAATTTGGACCGATGACATCCTGAGGATGGTCGATCCGGAGGCTGAGCCCAGGGTGCAGCAGAGCAAGGGTGTGCACCTCGTCGTGCGCGGCGATGCCATCCGATCCACCACGGCGGTGATTGCCCGGACCCCCGCGAGTGTCCTCTTCCTGCTGCCCTGGGCGGGCAATTGGCTTGTCGGTACGACGGACACTCCCCGCCTGGAGGAGGAGCCGCTCGATGATCCGCAGGCGACCGATGAGGAAATCACCTATCTCCTCGGGCAGGCCAATCGCTGGCTGGCACGGCCGTTGCGACGCGAGGACGTCATCGCAACGTACGCGGGTTACCGTCCCCTCGTCGCAGAGGATGATTCGGAGGCGACGACGGAGGTCTCCCGGGAGCACATGATCTTCCATCCGATTCCGGGGATTGTTGCGATCGCGGGTGGCAAATACACCACCTATCGGGTCATGGCTGCCGATGCTGTCGATGCCGCTGTCGCGGATCTTGCAGAGCAACGGCTCAGTGAGGCACCGGATGCGTCGGTCGATGATCGACGGGGTGGGGAGATCGGGCCCTCGACAACGGCGGAGATTCCTCTTGTCGGGGCCCTCGGATTTGCCGAACTGTGGGCTGATCGAGCGAGTCTCGCGGAGCGGTGGGGGCTGTCCGTGACCATGATTGAACGCCTGCTTCGCCGGTATGGATCACGAATCAGCGAGGTTTTTGATCTGCTGGAGGCGGATCCGGCGTTGCGTCAACCGATTCCCCCCGCCGGTCGCCATCTCGCGGCGGAGGCCGTGATCGCCGTAACGCGCCAGGGAGCCCTGGATCTCGATGACGTCCTCGTCCGTCGTTTGCGGATCACGCCCGAATCGGTGGACGGTGGTCGAGTGGCCGCGGCCGCCGTGGCACCCCTGATTGCCCCCTACCTCGGGTGGGATGAGGAGAGGGTGCAGCAGGCAGTTTCGGTGTATGACGACCACCATCCGGCGTCGCATGCGTAGCATCAGGTCATGACCGTCACGTCACTCCCTCCCGTATCCGCCACGTTGCTCTCTCGCCTTGCGGTGAGCCCTGAGGCACAGGTGCGCGAGGTGACCGCCCCCTTCACGGGACGTCGGCTCTACGATCTGCCATTAGCCTCGGAATTCGACGTGCAGAGTGCAGCTGATCGTGCCCGCACGGTGCAGCGCGGGTGGGCGCAGACACCGGTGAGTGAGCGCGTGCGCATCATCCGCCGCTTTCATAACCTGATGATCTCCAAGCGCGATGAAGCCCTGGACATCCTGCAGTGGGAGACAGGCAAGGCGCGAGCGGATGCACTCGAGGAGGTCCTTGATGTAGCCGTCGTCTCGCAGTACTACACCAAGTCCGCGCCTCGACTGCTGCGCTCCCGCCGAGTCCGCGGAGCGCTGCCGGTGCTCGTCGGCGTGGAGCAGGTGCACAAGCCCGTCGGTCTCGTGGGCATCATCGCCCCGTGGAACTATCCGCTCACCCTGGCGGCGAGTGATGCGGTGCCAGCACTGCTCGCCGGCAATGGCGTACTCCTTAAGCCCGACCCGCAGACCACCTTGATCGCGGCCTGGGTGGCTGAGCAGTTCCTGCTCGCGGGACTTCCCGATGGACTCCTTGCGATTATTCCCGGAGAGGGTCCGGTGGCGGGTCCCCTCGTCATCGATGCGGTTGACCATGTCATGTTCACGGGATCCACCGCGACGGGTCGCGTCGTTGCGGAGCGATGCGCCCGGCGACTCATTGGCTGCACATTGGAGTTGGGCGGCAAGAATGCAATGATCGTGCGGGCCGACGTCGATCCGGCCAAGGCTGCCGAGACAGCCGTTCGGGCCTGCTTCGCCAACACCGGGCAACTATGTATCTCGATGGAGCGCATCTACGTCCACGATGCCGTGTACGACTCATTCCTTGCGCACTTCATCCCGAGGGTGCTGTCACTGCGGATCGCATCCCAACCCGGCTGGACGGGAGATCTCGGCTGCCTGATCTCTCCCGCGCACCTGGAGCGGGTACGCGCCCATGTCGACAATGCGGTGTCGAGTGGGGCCACCGTATTGGCCGGTGGACGCGCGCGACCCGATATCGCTCCGCTCGCCTTTGAGCCCACCGTGCTCGAGGGAGTCACCGAGGGCATGACCCTGTGTCGCGAAGAAACCTTTGGACCGGTGACGTCCGTGTATCGGGTCTTCGATGACGAAGAAGCAGTCCGTCGGGCAAATGACACGAAGTACGGCCTCAACGCCTCCATCCTCACCCGTGACCTGCGCACCGGTCGCCGACTTGCCCGCCGGCTCAACACGGGGTCGGTCAACATCAACGAGGGGTACGCCGCCTCGTGGGGCTCCACGGGTGCGGCGATGGGCGGGGTGGGCGATTCAGGCCTGGGTCATCGGCACGGTCCCGGGGGCCTGCTCAACTACACCGAACCCCAGACGATTGCGACCCAGCGGCTTCTGGGTTTCGGCCCCCAACTCGGCCTCGACGCTGAACGATGGGGACAGATCCTCGCTAGGGCAGTGGGGACCATGGGACGACTGAGGATCTGAGGAGGCATCGTGTCCGGCTATGACTACGACGTCCTCGTTGTGGGATCAGGGTTTGGCGGCTCCGTCGCTGCTCTGCGCCTCACCGAGAAGGGATACCGCGTAGGGGTCATCGAGGCAGGTCGCCGATTCACGGACGCTGACTTCCCCAAGACCTCCTGGCGGTTGCGACGCTTCCTCTGGGCGCCCATGATCGGTTGCACAGGGATCCAGCGCATCCATGTGTTGAAGGATGTTGTCGTCCTCGCCGGAGCTGGCGTCGGTGGCGGTTCGCTCGTGTACGCCAACACGCTCTACGTGCCCCCCAAGAGATTCTTTGAGGATCGGCAGTGGGCTCACATCACCGATTGGGCCGCAGAGTTGGCTCCCTATTACGACCAGGCAAGCCGCATGCTCGGAGTTGTCACCAACCCCACCATGACGCCGAGTGACGTTGTCATGAAGGCTGTGGCCGATGACATGGGCGTCGGCCACACATTCCAGATGACACCCGTGGGCGTCTATTTCGGGGACGGTCCCGGGGTCTCCCGACCTGATCCCTACTTCGGCGGGGTGGGACCTGACCGCACGGGCTGCACCGAGTGCGGTGAGTGCATGACGGGGTGTCGGCACAACGCCAAGAACACCCTCCCGAAGAATTACCTGGGTCTCGCTGAGAATGCCGGCGCCATAGTTCATCCACTGACGACGGTGACCGCAATTGAGCCGCGAGATTCGGGCGGATACACCGTCACGACAAAGCGCACCGGCTCCTGGGGCAAGCGGACGCGCACCTTCACGGCGCAGCACGTCGTCATGGCGGCGGGCACCTACAACACCCAAAGACTCCTCCATCGCATGAAGGATGAGGGCCGGCTGCCCCGGCTATCCCGGATGCTCGGTCGGCTCTCGCGGACCAACTCCGAGTCCATCCTCGGGGCGGTCGCCAAGTCCCCGGCTGCCGACTACACGCGCGGTGTCGCCATCACGTCGAGTTTCTTTCCCGATGACGAGGGCACTCACGTTGAGCCGTGTCGTTACGGCAAGGGCTCCAATTCCATGGGGCTGCTCCAATCGGTGATCACCGTCCCGCGCCCTGGGGAGCCACGGTGGCGCACCTGGAGCAAGGAGTTGTGGCGCCAGCGTTCCAATGCGGCCCAACTGGTCAATGTCCGTCGATGGAGCGAGCGAGCAGTCATCTCCCTCGTCATGCAGCCGGTGGACAATTCCTTGACGCTGACCGGCAAGCGTGGCCGATGGGGGTGGCGCTTGGCCACCAACAAGGATGAGTCGAATCCGGCACCCAGTTACATCCCGATATCGGACGAGGTGGTTCACCGCATCGCCGAGAAGATCGATGGTGTCGCTGGATCCAATGCCTTCGACAACTTCGACGCGGTCATGACCGCACACTTCGTGGGTGGCTGCGCGATCGGGTCCGATGAGGAAACCGGTGTCATCGACGCCTATCACCGCGTGTACAACTATCCCGGACTCCACATCGTGGACGGCTCGGCCATCACGGCCAATCTCGGGGTCAATCCCTCGCTCACCATCACCGCGCAGGCCGAACGAGCTCTCGCCATGTGGCCCAATAAGGGCGAGGATGATGATCGACCGCTCCTGGGCACCGCGTACGTCGCCATGGCGCCCATCGCACCCAAAAACCCGGTCGTCCCTGACCATGCCCCCGCAGCCTTGCGGCTTCCGATCATCGAGGTCCGCTAGTCCGTGTTCACTGGCGCCTTGCGGCGCTCCGCCCTGGGCGAGGTCCGCCACTCCCCGCGGTTCCTCGCCCTCATGCTCGTCATGCTTGTCGCGGCGATCGGCTACGGCGGACGCGATGTCAGTCGCCTCCGCTACACCACCGAGCTCACGGGGGACGCACTCGGTATCGGTATCGCGGCGGCCGTCTTCGCCGTGGGCTTGGCGGTCGGCGGCCTCGTTAGCGGGCCTATCTCCGATCGATTCGATCCGCGGCGGCTTCTCATCGTCGGCATCGTGCTGCAGGGAGTCGTCAGCCTTGCAACGGCCGCCCTGCTGCTCAATGACGTAACGGCCGACAGCGCCTTCGTCGCATTGACGTTGGTCGATGGCATCTTTGCCGGTGCATGCATCCCGGCGCTGGCGACCACCCAGGCAGCCATGGTGCCCAGCGGTGCTCGCGGTGCCGCAGAGATCATGAGCATCCTGCGGCTCGGCATCGGAGCAGCACTCGGGCTCTTCCTCGCCAACCTCAGCCCAAGTCCGGGGGTGACGCTCATTGCTGTCGGAGTGGTGCTCTGCCTCGTGGCGTGGCCGATTGCGGTCATCACGCGCCCGGTCCCCATTCCGCGTCGCGCAGACGAGCGCGAGGCAACCGGTCGCGTCCTCGCCACTCTGGCGAGTCATCCCGTGCTCCGCCGGGTGGTCGTCGCTGATCTGGTGCTGTGCGTCGCCGTGCCGACGCAGTTCGCCAATGTCATCCTCGCGAGCGACTGGGAAGAGTCGCTGGTGACCCCCGTGCTCGTCAGCGGCGTGCTCGGTGTGCTCGTGGGACGACTCACCCTCTCCCTCACCGGCTCCCACGGAGTCGTCCGGCGTGAACTCCTCGAGAGCTACGGCACCTTTGTCGCGCTCGCCCTCCTGGGTATCCCGCTCATCGCGACATCTGTCATCTATACCGCGGTCTGGATCCCAGCCGTCGTGCTCTTCGTGGGCAGCGCGACGACGGCGTATGCCCAGGGTCTCCTGGCGGCCCTGGTGCAGCAGCAGGTGCCGGATGAGGTGCGTGGCCGGCTCACGGGCGGCATGGCGGCGGCGCGCAGTCTGCTCATCGCCGGCTCGGCGATCCTGCTGACGGCGGTCGTCGTGCCCTTCTCGGCCACGGCCGCTGCAGTCTTAGTGGCCCTGCTTGGCGTGGGAGCGCTCGTGGTGCTTCGCGGATTCCGCGGCGTGACGGCCGACGCTGGGTGATATCAGTTCATTGAGTGGCGGGTTGTGCAGGCACTTCACGGCGTGTCGTGCACCACAAGCCGCCACTCAACGAACTGTGGGCCGGTCCCGAAGGACCGGCCCACAGTGGTGCACGTACTGCTAAACGCCTGCCGCGGTCACCACAGCGCGCTTGGTGAGGACCCTGGCGAGGTGCTCACGAAACTCGGCTGAGGCGTGCAGGTCGCTCGTCGGGCGAGTGCCGTCTGCGGCATTGGCCGAAGCCGCTGCGATGGCATCGACGGTGGCATCGGCCCCGGTCAGAGCTGCCTCGACACTGCTGGCCCGCACGGGTGATGGGCCCATGTTGGTCAGTGCGACGCGAGCCTCGGCGATGGTTCCATTGTCGCGTCGTACAGCGGCTGCGACGCCCACCGTCGCCCACGCCTGAGCGGTGCGGTTGAACTTCTCGTAGTGAGTCGTCCACCCTTTGCCAAGCTTGGGGACCTTCACCGAAACGAGGATCTCGTCAGGCTCCAGAGCACTGGTGAAATAGTCGACGAAGAAGTCCTTCGCCTCGATTTCTCGAGTGCCATTGGGTCCCTTGGCCACGATGGTGGCCTCGAGTGCCAGCGCCACAGTGGGCAGATCACCGGCCGGGTCGGCGTGAGCCAGTGACCCCCCGAAGGTGCCCCGATGTCGGATAGCAGGATCAGCCACGGTGGCCGCCGTCTGAGCAAGGAGCGGTGCATGCTCCTTCACCAGCGGATCGTTCATGACCGCGTAGTGCGTGGTGTTCGAGCCGATCAAGAGATGGTCACCGGCATCGGTCACACCCGACATCTCCGCGATGCTGCCCACGTCTATGAGAGTCGAGGGAGCAGCCAGCCGGAGCCGGAGCACGGGCATGAGCGACTGACCACCCGATATCACCTTGCCGTCTTCACCCGCGGCGACGACGGCCGCAATGGCCTCATCAATGGTTCCGGGACGGACATAGTCGAATGCGATGGGAATCACTTGGCACCTCCCTGTGCAACCTGGATGGCCCGCCAGACGTTTTCGGGTGAGGCGGGCATGCGTACGTCGTTGACACCGAGATGGCGCAGGGCATCGACGACCGCATTGATGACGGCTGGTGGCGAGGCAATGGCACCGGCCTCACCAACACCCTTGGTGCCCAGTGAATTCGTCGTTGACGGAGTCACTGTGCGATCGGTGGTGAAGGAGGGCAGGTCCACCGCGCTGGGGATGAGGTAGTCCGCCAGGCTTGCCGTGAGTAGGTTGCCGTCCTTGTCGTATTCCACCGACTCGTAGAGCGCCTGTGCGATTCCACAGGCGACCCCACCGTGCACCTGGCCCTCAACGATCAGCGGATTGACCTGGACGCCCACGTCATCCACGGCCACGTACGTGCGGATCGTGGCCTTCCCCGTCTCGGTATCGACCTCGATGGCGCAGAGGTGGGTGCCGTGTGGATAGGAGAAGTCATCCGGGTCAACGGTCGCCTCCGCCTGCAGGGTGGGTTCCACTCCATCGGGGAGGTTATGGGCACTGAATGCCTCGAAGGCGACGGCCGCGAGAGGCTGAGACTTCGCGGGGTCACCCTTGACGCGGAATTCGCCCTGGACGAACTCCAGGTCATCGCCAGAACACTCCAGCTGGTGGGCTGCAATGATCCGAGCCTTCTCGACGAGCCGCTCCGCCGCCTTCTTGATCGCCTGGCCACCCACAGCCAGGGAGCGAGAACCATAGGTGTCCATGCCGTACGGCGCACGACCGGTGTCGCCGTGGACGACCTCAATGTCGTCGACGGGCACGCCCAGGATGCTCGACGCGATCTGGCTCCATGCCGTCTCATGTCCCTGGCCGTGAGGGGAGGTGCCGGTGATCAATTCGATCTTGCCGGTCGGCAGCGCGCGGATTGTGCAGTGCTCCCAGCCGCCTGCGACGTACTTGAGTGCGCCGAGTGTGCGTGACGGCGCCAGGCCGCACATCTCCGTAAAGGTGGAGATGCCGATACCCAGCTGCACCGGGTCACCCGATGCGCGCCGCTGCTCCTGCTCGGCCCGGAGGGCGTCATAGCCAAAGAGGTCGAGGGCCTTGGCTGTGGCAGCCTCGTAGTTGCCGGTGTCGTAGGTGAGTCCCGCCGATGTCGTGTAGGGGAACTCCTCGTGCGTGATCCAATTCATTTTGCGCAACGCCATCGGATCCATGTTGAGTTCGACGGCGAGTTCGTCCACGATGCGCTCGATGGCAAACGTTGCCTCGGGGCGTCCCGCTCCACGGACGGCATCGGTTGGCGTGGTGTTGGTGAAGACGCCGATGCAGTTGAAGTCATACACGTCCATCTTGTAGATGCCCGGGTACATGAACATCCCCAGCAACGGTGTGCCGGGCGTGATGATCTGCAGGTAGGCCCCCATATTGGCCAGGATTTCGACCTTCAGGCCGATGAACTTGCCATCCTTCGTGGCGGCGATCTCGATCTGTTGGATCTGGTCCCGTCCGTGGTGCGTGGCGACCATGTCTTCACTGCGCGTCTCCACCCACTTCACGGGGCGACCCAACTTGCGGGCAATCTGGACAGCGAGAATCTCCTCGCGGTAGATCTGGAGTTTGCCGCCAAATCCACCGCCGACGTCGGGAGCGATCACCCGCAGGGAGTTCTCCGGCAGGCCGGTCACGAGGGCGAGGAGCACACGCAGAATGTGTGGAATCTGCGTCGCCGACCAAATGGTCATCTCGTTGCTCATGCCCATGGGCGACGCAACAACGGCTCGCGGCTCCATGGCACCGGCGATGATGCGCTGGTTGATGAAGCGGCGCTTCACAACGACGGCGTTGTCGCCCGCCGCCGCCACGGCTGCTTCGTAGGCTCCCGGCCCCTGGGGTTGTAGGGGGAAGGTGTAGCACACGTTGGTCCCGTGGCTGCCGTCTGCGGCATCGTGCACGCTGGGTGACCCCGGCTGAATTGCTGCCTCCATGTCGACGACAGCAGGCAGCGGCTCGTAATCGACCTCGATAGCGTCGAGGGCGTCCGCCGCGGCGTACTTGTCTGTGGCGAGGACAACCGCGACACAGTCGCCCACGTGAACCACCTTGTCGACTGCCAAGGCTGGGAAGGCGGGCATCTGGATGTCGTCCGTGACCGGCCAGACGCAGGGGACCGAGCCGTTGAGGTCGCCGAGTTCCTTGGCGCTGAAGGCCGCGACGACATGGGGCCGCTCGAGAGCAGCGGAGATGTCGAGATGAGTAATTTTGGCGTGCGCCATGGGGCTGCGCAGAATCGCCATGTGCAACGTGCCGGGCAGCTGGATGTTCTCGGTCCAGTTGGTCTGCCCGTGCAGGAGGCGCGCGTCCTCCTTGCGGCGAAGCGGCCGACCCATGGGGCTGGCATCAGTGGTGGCGATGGTCTCGGTCATTTGGTTCCCCCCATGAGTTCGGCGGCGTACTGCACTGACTTAACGATGTTGTGGTAGCCCGTGCAGCGGCACAGGTTGCCCTCAAGGCCCTCGCGAATCTCGATCTCGGTCGGGTTGGGGTTTTCGCCGAGGAGGTCAACGGTGGCCATGACCATGCCCGGAGTGCAATATCCGCACTGCAGGCCGTGACATTCCTTGAAGGCTGTCTGGACCGGATGCCAGTTGTGTTCACCTTCGGCCAGCCCCTGGACGGTCAGGACGGTGTGGCCATCAGCCTGGACAGCGAGAATGCTGCAGGACTTGACGCTCTGACCGTCGAGCAGGACGGTGCACGCACCGCAATTTGAGGTGTCACAGCCGACGACAGTTCCGACGCGGCCGATGTCCTCTCGAAGGAAATGCACGAGTAGACGTCGAGGCTCAACCTCAACGTCATATTCGATTCCATCGACGGTCACATTGATAGGTATGTGGGTCATGATTCTCCCGGGCGTTTGAATGGGCGATCCGAGGCACGCCACCCGCCCGTCGGCGGGTACGGCTGACGTTAGGGGACCGGAGGGAGTGGCGGAGTCGTTTCGCCAGGAATGCTGGCCTGAGGAGTGCCTCTGGGCTACGGTCGGGCTGAGGCCGCCGAGAGCCGGCGCCCGTAGTTGGGAGAAGACATGTCGACCATCCCCCCTCCGCCGCCTCCTCCAGCGTCACCTCCACCACCCCCGCCAC
>JANRCR010000053.1 GCA_030726915.1 Candidatus Nanopelagicales bacterium | reverse complement strand
CCTCCAGCGTCACCTCCACCACCCCCGCCACCATCCGTCCCGCCACCTCAAAACGGCATGGGCACCGCTGCGCTGGTCCTGTCGATTTTGGGCCTCGTGGGGTGTATCCCACTCATCGGGAGCATTCTGGGCATCATCTTCGGCCGAATCGGTATGAAGAATGCCGCCGAGGGTCGCGCCACCAACGGAGGCGCAGCGAAGGCGGGCTTCATCATCGGCATCGTTTCCCTTGTCCTGTGGATCATCATCACGATTCTTTACGTCGTGTTCTTCGCGGCTGCGATTGCGAACAATCCCGAGATTCTTAACGAAGTGAACAGCACGAACTAGGCGTTGCGCTCAACTGCTAGTCATTCGTTCACGGAAGGTGCAGCCATGCGCATAGGGGAGTGCGGTCAACCGCAGGCCCCCGGCGATGGCTCCGCCAGTGGCATCGCTGAGCAGCCCACTGATCTGGCGAGCCCACCCACCACGGGCCCAGACAGTGGCGCTCAGCGACCGAGTGCGCTCGGTATCTGGGCGTTTGTCCTCGCGATTCTTGGTGTGGTGGGCCTGCTTCCGATAGTCGGCAGTGTCCTGGGTCTCGTCCTGGGGCGCGTCGCCGTACGGCAGTCGGTCCAACGCCGTGTTGTCGGTGGGCGCGGACTAGCCCTGTCCGCGGTCATCGTGTCGGTGGTCACGCTGACGATCGTCGTCGTCGTCACGGCCGGGTATGCCCTCTTCATCGCCTACGGCACACGCTGACTACGCTCCCGGCATGACCGCGCCCGCGCCTCGACCGGTGCTCGTCGTTGATTTTGGGGCTCAATACGCGCAACTCATCGCTCGACGTGTGCGCGAGGCGCATGTCTACTCCGAGATCGTCCCGCACTCGATGTCGCTGACCGAGATGCTCGCGCGCGATCCGGTGGCGATTGTGCTGTCGGGTGGTCCCAGCAGTGTGTACGCCGATGGGGCTCCGGCGGTGGACCCCGGGCTCTTTGACGCGGGCGTGCCTGTCCTTGGCATCTGTTACGGATTCCAGGCCATGGCCCTGGCCCTGGGCGGGCGTGTGGAGCGCACCGGCTTGAGTGAATTCGGGCGCACCCCGCTGTCGATCACCGCCTCGTCATCAGCGCTATTTGCGCAACTGCCACCCGAGCAGTCCGTGTGGATGTCCCATGGTGACTCGGTGAGCCAGGCACCGGACGGATTCGTCGTGACCGCGACCACAGCCGGCGCCCCAGTCGCCGCCATGGAGGCCCTGGACCGTCGGCTGGCCGGCGTGCAATTCCATCCCGAGGTGCTGCACAGCGAGTACGGGCAGCAGGTGCTGGAGCATTTCCTCCGCGATGTCGCCGGGCTGGATGCGTCCTGGACCATGCGGGGGGTTATTGATGATCAGGTGGCCCGGGTTCGTGAACAGGTAGGAGAGGGCCTCGTCATCTGCGGACTGTCCGGTGGGGTCGATAGTGCGGTGGCTGCAGCCCTCGTGCAGCGGGCCGTGGGAGATCAACTCACCTGCGTGTTCGTGGATCACGGACTCCTCAGGGCAGGCGAAGCAGAGCAGGTGGAGCGCGACTTCGCATCGGCCACCGGCGTTCGTCTCGTCGTTGTCGATGCCCAGCAGCGTTTCCTTGACGCTCTCGCGGGGGTGAGCGACCCCGAGCAGAAGCGCAAGATTATTGGCCGTGAATTCATCCGTGTCTTCGAAGATGCTGCTCGAGACATCGTGGCTGAGGCGGGGGCGTCTGGACGCACGATTGACTTCCTCGTGCAGGGCACGCTTTATCCCGATGTTGTCGAGTCCGGTGGCGGTGCCGGCACCGCCACGATCAAGAGCCATCACAACGTTGGCGGTCTGCCTGATGATCTCGCCTTCACCCTCGTGGAGCCGCTGCGCACCCTCTTCAAGGATGAGGTGCGCCAGGTAGGGCTCGAGTTGGGGCTGCCCCCCGACATTGTCTGGCGTCATCCCTTCCCCGGCCCCGGACTGGCCATTCGGATCGTGGGAGCCGTCGACTCCGATCGGCTGCGCATCCTGCGCGCTGCAGACGCGATCGCCCGCGAGGAACTCACGTCATCAGGCCTGGATCGTGACGTGTGGCAATTCCCCGTCGTACTCCTCGCCGATGTGCGCTCCGTCGGCGTCCAGGGAGACGGACGCACATACGGACACCCGATCGTGCTGCGCCCGGTGTCCAGTGAGGACGCCATGACGGCTGACTGGTCACGTCTGCCCTATGACCTCATCGCCCGGATCTCCACGCGCATCACCAATGAGGTGCGTGACGTCAATCGCGTGGTGTTGGACGTGACCAGCAAGCCCCCGGGCACCATCGAATGGGAGTGAAGGTCGGCTAGGCTCATCACGTGGAATTCGTCTATAACGCCATCCTGGTCTTGCATTTCATTGGTCTTGCTGCCCTGCTGGGTGGCTTCATCGTTCAGATGAGGTCTCCTGACAAGGGGGTCAACCCGGCGATGTGGCACGGTGCCCTCACGCAGTTGGTCACCGGCGTCCTCCTGGTGGGCATCGCCTCCGCAGGTTTGGTGTCGGGCGAGGAGGTGGATCACGCCAAGATCGCCGTGAAGTTGGTCATCGTGCTGATCATCACGGTGCTGGCCTTCGTGGGACGTCGGCGTACCCCTCCCCAGACGGCCCTGTGGGGCACGATCGGCGCCCTGACCCTGGCCGAAGTGGTCATCGCAGTCTTTTGGAATTGATCTCACGCACGGCCGGGACGGACTCGCGCGTCCCGTGGACAGCGCCAGCGCGCATTCTTCGGGACATCGCGCATTCTTCGGGACATCGCGCATTCTTCGGGAAATTTTGTGAGTTTTCCTCGCTCATTCACCCGAAGAACGCGGTGGGTGCGCGCCTAGGGGATCTCGGTGCGCAGGAAGGCCTCGACCAACCGGCCTTCGGGTAGTCCCGCATTCTGTGCGGCCATCGTCATCCATCCTCGGAGGCGTTCCTCAAGGTCGTCCATGTGTGCGGTCTGGCTCTCATGCGCGCGCAGAGCTGCAATCTTGGTGCTGAAGACGTCAGTGACGTCCATAACGTGATTGGGCGTAGGCCCGCCCATAACCCAGACATCGTGGACGGTCCAGGCATCAAGGCCCTCGTCGGATAACAGGGACGGGTGGGCGAAGGGATTGCGGGCGTCGGGATAAATCGAAAAAATCGCAGACTCTCCTGCAGCGAGGTGGTCGGGGTGGGATGCGGGGATCCGCGCCCAATTGCGTTCGGGCGACTGGATCAGCATGCGCTGTGGTCGCACCTGACGGATCACCCGACTGATGTCTCGCCGTAATCCCTGCGACACCTCCAGTTGGCCATCGCGATACCCCAGGAAGCGAACATCATCTACTCCGAGGATACGTGCGGCAGCGACCTGCTCGGCGCGACGAATCCGAGGGATGTCTGAGCGTGGCACCGCGGGATCAAAACCGCCGGCGTCGCCGTCGGTGAGGATGCAGTAGGTGACCGCAGTGCCCTGGGCTACCCAGGTGGCGATGGTGCCGGCGGCTCCGAAGTCGACGTCGTCCGGATGGGCGGTGACGACGAGGGCACGTTGGGCGATCTGGGTATCGGGGGTGGGCACAGCCATCCTTCGTGGTTGACGGACCTGTAGGAGAGGAGGAAACCCGGTGGATCAGGGCGGTGAGGGGAGGGAATCCGTGGACTTTTCGTGGAAACCACTCAAGCCAGCAGGGGTTCCCGGGGCGGGAGGGGCTACCGTGGTTGGTGTGCGTGTTTTGACCGACCCTGGCAGGGAGGATTCTAGGGGAACCTCTGCTCGCTTGCGGGGTGTGGTCGTGGGCGCCTGTGTTGCCCTTGTCGCGGGTTTCCTCCTCGTGGCGCAGCCGGCAGCGTCAGCACCCATCGGTGAGGCCGATCATGTCCCTGACCCCTCGGTCCTTGAGGCCGGAGAGACGGACCCCATCCGCGGTGATGCGGGCCGGGCAGCGGAGAAGAAGGCGGAGGATAAGCGCGGCAAGCGGGACGAAAAGTCCAAAGAGATTCCCCTGCCCCCTCCTCCCGCTCTACCCGCAAACCTGCCTGCCGCCATCGAGCCGCTGCCCGGCTATCAGGGCCAGTACATCTGCGACCCGGCGGCTAAACCAGGCACTCAGAAGGTGGTCGACCTCATCCGCGCGACGTACGCCGACTCCAGGAGCATCTGGGTCCCGCGTGATTGCACCTCTGGCGGACGAAGTGAGCACAAGGAGGGCCGTGCCCTCGACTGGATGATCAACTCGAAGGTCCCCACCCAGAACGCACAGGCTGAGTCATTCCTCGAGTGGCTCCTCGCCCCCGATTCCAACGGCAATGAATTCGCTATGGCGCGGCGTCTTGGCGTGATGTACATCGGGTGGGGGGATGAGATTTGGGAGTCCTACACAAAACGATGGACGGAGCTCAAGGGGTGCTACAGCACTCAGCAGAGCAGCTATGACACCTACTGCCATCGGAATCACATCCACATCTCGTTTTCGTGGGACGGTGCAGCGGGTCAGACGAGTTTTTGGGGCGGCAACCCGGCCCCGGCACCGTTTTGCACCGCTTCGCGTACGCCGGCGACCGCGCCGTCTGATCCCGGTGCAGGCCTGGACTTCATGCCCGTTGCCGCCCAGCGTGTCCTGGATACCCGCAGTGGCCAGGGCAACGCGGGTCGTTCCTGCCGGCTAGCAGCACGTTCGAGCGGGGGAGCGGGTATCCCTCTCGTGATCGACGTCGCCTCTCGCAAGGACGGACCGGGATCGCGGATCAAGGCAGCCGCCGTGCGGGTGACAACCTTGGGATCCAACTCTCCCGCGACCCTGCGCACAGCAACGACAGGTGTACTCGCGCCCGTCGTGGTGAATGCGAAGCGCGAAATCGTCTCGATCCTGCCGGTGGCGACAGACGGCACGATCGCCTTGACCACGGACTCCGGAGCGACGCACATCACGGTTGACCTGCTCGGCTACTTCGTGACTCCGGGAGCGAATCTCCCCGGGGAGGGACGCCTACTCACGCAGGGCAACCAGATCGTCTACGACACCGAGGCCCTCAATCAGCCGTTGCAGCCCGGCGAGAAGCGTGTCATCGATGTTGCCGTCGGAGCCACCGAAGATGGACCACCCGCGGGAGCCCTGCTCACGGTGGGAATCTCCGGGGCTGAGAAGACGGGCCGACTCCTGCTGCGTCGCGCGGGTGATAAGCATTCACCAGCCGCGCCGTCCATTCCCTACCGCCGCAACGCCGCTACGTCAGCGCCCGTGATCGCCGCACTCGATGGTGAAGGACGCGTCACGATCGTGAATGCCGGCAAGGGCAGCGTGGATGTGACCCTGTCGGTGCAGGCCTCCGCCGTGAGGACCCCGTTGCTGGGGGCGTTGCTGATCCCGGTGACCCCCGTCGAAGTCCGCAAGGCACGCTCCTCTCTGACACGACTGCTGCCCCAGGCGAAGCCGGATGGGGCCACCCCGGTGTCTGCGGACACCATGACCGCACGTGCCGCGGTGAGCCCGTCCGGGGCGACCGCTGCGGTCTTGCGCGTTGAGGCCGTGGGCGCCAAGGGCGGTGAGGTCACGTTTTATTCACTGTCCAAGCCAGCAGAGCCCTCGCTGGTGGTTCCTCGTTCCACCCGCACCAGCGGACTCGTCATCGTGCCCCTCGATAGCAGGGGCACCCTGCGACGTGATGTTGCGGGTGGCATCTCCGTCACAGCCCACGTGGTCGCCTACCTGAGGTAGGCGGCAGATCCTGCACCCAGGATTCACCGTCGGTCATACGACGTACGATCGGCAAATGCCGGACCTTAATCCCGCCCAGATCGAGGCGGCATCGCATCGCGGCAGTCCCCTCTTGATCGTCGCTGGAGCCGGCTCCGGCAAGACCCGCGTCCTCACGCAGCGCATCGCGCATCTGATCAGGGAGGGAGACGCTCGGCCTTCGGAGATTTTGGCCATCACCTTCACAAATAAGGCCGCGCGCGAAATGCAGGAGCGTGTGGCGGCGCTCGTCGGGCCGGCGTCGCGCGCCATGTGGGTGATGACCTTCCATTCCGCATGCGTGCGAATTCTGCGGCGCGAGGCGGGTCGGCTGGGCATATCCACCAACTTCTCGATCTATGACTCAGCCGACTCCCAAAGACTCATGGCCATGGTCGTCAAGGATCTCGATCTTGACCCCAAGCGCCACCCCCCGCGGGCCCTGTCCTCCCGCGTGTCTGCGCTCAAGAATGACCTGGTGGATGAGGACGACTTCGCGCGCCGTGCGGAGACTCCTCAGGATCGTGTCCTCGCGCACGCGTACGCGCAGTATCAGCGTCGCCTGAGGCAGGCCAACGCTTTTGACTTTGATGACCTCATCGGATCCACCGTTGCGGTGTTGCAACTCTTCCCCGACGTGGCGGAGCACTACCGCAGGAGATTCCGCCACATCCTGGTCGATGAGTATCAGGACACGAATCATGCGCAGTACATCCTGGTTCGCGAGCTCGTGGGTGATGGCCGTGACGGGGTGCCACCGGGAGAACTGTGCGTGGTGGGAGACGCGGATCAGTCCATCTACGCCTTCCGCGGCGCCACGATTCGCAACATTGAGGAGTTCGAACGCGACTACCCCGATGCCCGCACCGTCCTACTCGAGCAGAACTACCGATCCACGCAGACAATTCTTGACGCGGCCAACCGGGTGATCGCGCGCAATGGAGGTCGACGGCCCAAGAAGCTGTGGACGGATGCGGGCGCTGGGGCTCCCATCGTGTCGTACGTCGCAGATGACGAGCACGATGAGGCGCGATTTGTTGCTGACGAGATAGATGCATTGGTAGACAAAGAGGGTGCACGACCCGGAGACGTTGCCGTCTTCTACCGCACCAATGCTCAGTCACGATCCCTCGAGGAGATTTTTGTCCGGGTGGGTCTGCCCTACACCGTCGTTGGGGGAGTGCGCTTCTACGAGCGTCGCGAGGTCCGCGATGCCATCGCCTACCTCCGTGCGTTGGCGAACCCCGCGGACGATGTCTCCCTGCGGCGCATCCTCAATGTCCCGAAGCGGGGCATTGGCGACCGAGCAGAGGAGGTCATTGAGTCCTTTGCGCAGCGTGAGCGCATCTCCTTCGGCGCGGCTCTGGATCGTGTCGCCGAGATCCCGGGATTGGCGACCCGGTCGCACAAGCAGGCAACACTGTTTGCTCAGTTGATGTCGGATCTGCGCACCCTCGTCGAATCCGGCACGGGGCCGGCCCTTGTCCTCCAGGCCGTTTTGGAGCAGTCCGGCTACCTCGCGGAATTACAGGCCTCTCACGACCCGCAGGATGAGACGCGGATCGAGAATCTCGCGGAGTTGGAGTCGGTCGCTGCAGAGTTCGAACGAGACACCGAGGACCCGACCCTGACCGGCTTCCTTGAGCGTGTTTCCCTGGTGGCTGACGCGGATGACATCCCTGACGATGATGACCCGCACAGTGACGACGGAGTCGTCACGCTGATGACCCTGCATACGGCCAAGGGTTTGGAGTTCCCGATCGTCTTCCTGACCGGCATGGAGGATGGCATCTTTCCGCATATTCGATCACTCGGCTCAGAGTCTGAGTTGGAGGAAGAGCGACGTTTGGCCTACGTCGGCATCACCCGCGCTCGCGAACGCCTCTATCTGTCGCGTGCGATGACGCGCTCGGCCTGGGGATCACCAATGCACAATCCAGCGTCGAGATTCCTTGACGAGATTCCTGCTGAACTCGTCGAGAGCCGCCGGGATGAGCCGGTGCTCTCCTGGAGCCCATCCGCCCCCGCCCCGGGGATGGGGCGCAGGGCCGGTGGAGGGAAGCGGCCCGAGCCTTCTGCAGGCACGCGCCCGGTCGTCGGCCTGGCCACGGGGGACCGGGTCCTGCACAAGACCTTCGGGATGGGGACGGTGACGGACACGTCGGGGGTCGGTGACCGAGCTGAGGCGACCATCGACTTTGGCAGCGTGGGGACCAAGCGCCTGCTGCTGCGCTACGCCCCGGTGGAAAAACTCTGACGAGTGACGTCAACACCCGCCGTAGGAGCGGCAGGCCCAAGCGGGGGGCTTCGCGGGCAACCCGGGGCGCGAACCCGTCCACAAACCGGGTGGATTCGTGGGTGTGAGACCTACGCCGACGCGCACCTCAAAATGGAGATGGGCCCCCGATGAGTCACCGGTGCTGCCCATGGTGCCGATGAGATCACCGGCTCTGACGCGGTCACCCTTGTCGACGGTGATCTTGTCCAGATGTGCGTAGCGGGTTTGGGTCCCGTCCTTGCGCATGATCATGACGAGATTGCCGTAGCCGCCATAGTTGTACGTGGCGTACTGAACTCGTCCATCCGTCGCGGCATAAATCGGATCACCCGTCGATCCGTCAAAGTCGATTCCGGCGTGTCCTCGGGGCCAGGATGAACTGACTTCTCCGAACGTGCCGCTCACGGGAGTGCCCCAGCGCACGGGGTAGCTATAGGCCGGGTTCGCGGGCCGCTGGACCGCGGCTGTCGCCGACGCTGTGGACGCCGCGACGTTGCTGAGGGATCGCGTGGCGCTGATGGACGATAGATGCGCCAGCCCGGCTGAACCATCGAGTCGATAGGCGGCAGGGTCCACGATCGTGTCGGCGCCCACCACGGGACCTGCACCGCCGGCGCCGGTGATGGGGGTCGGGGCCGATGTCCGGGGTGCCTCCGCCAGGGAGGGAGCACCCTGGGCGATCACCAGAGCGCCCTGGGCAAGAATCAACGCGGCCCCGACCAGCAGGGGCAGGAAGAGCCGGCGCATGTCCCTGGTCTATCAGTGCCCAGCCCCGCTGACCACCCGTTTGTGACGAATGAGGCGCACAATGTGCTGTGGGTCACATGGTGTTAGAGGTGTGCGGGGATGGGTCGGCATCGTCGAGCAGCGCCAAGGTGGTGCCAATCTCCCGGATCACCCGACCGTCGACGGGCAGCGAAAGGTGCCCCACCCCCCGGATCAAGACATTGCGGGCCTTCAGGTCGGGGTGATCCAGGCGTCCGTGAGCCTGCGGTATGACGAGTTGATCGATATCCGACCAGATCACGAGCATGCGGGTGCGGCACCCGGGTGCCGGCTCGGCCAACTCGTTGATGAGGGCACCGCCGATCCGCATTTGCCGCGCCAACTCCAACGGCACGACATGCGCCGGCAGAGTGCCGGAGTGCGGGGTGCCCAGCGTGACGAGCGTGTGCACGAGGTCATCGCCGCCCATCCGCTGCACGAGGTAGCGACCGATCAGGCCTCCCATGGAGTGCCCGATGACATGCACCTGCTCGTGTCCTGTCTCATCGCACACCTGCGCGACCAGATCCCCCAGGCGGGCTGCCATCGATCGGATGTCATCGGTCCAGGGGGAGTAGTTGAGCGCGTACGTCGAGCCGAATCCGCGACGGTGCAGACCCCGGCGCAACAGGGTGAAGATCGAACGATTGTCAAAAATACCGTGAACCAGCACGATGGGCGTCCCCGCGGCGACGATGTCGCCTACCAGGAGTCCGCGCTGTGTGGGCGGCAAGCCCTCGAGTGAGTGCCTCTCCTGCTGGATGCGGACCTGTTCTTCCACGATCCCGAGCGGGTACATCGCCACATGGGCGGTCACCCACGCGGCCTCGATAGCGACGCCCTTGACGGTCGCGGCCGAGAGCAGGGTGCGCCGCGTCTTGGCCGCTTCCGCACCAATGCGCGCCAGGGTCGACGTGGGTAGGGACACCGCGGGCACCGTCAGACCGTAGCCCGAGGAAGCCGACAATGTCCTCTCGACGTGCCACGTCCACGTCAGGTGATCAGCAGCGCGGGGTGTCGCTATCGTGAACCCGGTGATCTACATGACGAGTCGACTCCTGACACGTCACAGCAACGAGGAGGCCCCGTGCCGGTGAGGATCGTTGTGGCTAAGCCGGGTCTCGATGGGCACGACCGCGGTGCCAAGGTTGTCGCGCGCGCCCTTCGTGATGCTGGATGTGAAGTTGTGTACACGGGTCTCCACCAGACGCCGGCACAGATTGCGGATGCGGCGGTCCAAGAGGATGCGGATGCCATCGGTGTGTCGGTCCTGTCGGGTGCCCACCAGGTCCTCTTCGCCGAACTCATGGCCGAACTCCACGCACGTCAGGCCGATGACATCCTGGTCTTCGGTGGCGGGATCATTCCGGAGTCGGATATCCCCGGACTCAAGGCGTTGGGCGTCTCCGAGGTCTTTGGACCGGGCACACCCCTGCCCACCATCGTGGCCTGGGTGCACGCGAACGTTGAGTCACCGGCCCGCTGAGCGGGACACCCTGCGCACCTCATCGGGCTTGACATCAGTAGGCTCGCGGCGTCTTCCGCTGGAGGGAAATCGTGGATCTCTACGAGTACCAAGCCAAGCACCTTTTCGACTCGCACGGCATCCCTGTCACCCCGGGTGAGGTGTGTACGACGCCCGGTGCCGCCCACGAGGCTGCACGCAAGATCGGTGCCGCCGTCGTGGTGAAGGCGCAGGTCAAGACAGGTGGTCGAGGCAAGGCCGGTGGTGTCAAACTCGCGGCGACGCCGCAGGAGGCACAGGATCGGGCCGAGGACATCCTCGGACTCGATATCTCGGGCCACGTCGTACGCCGTGTGCTGGTCACGCAGGCGACGGACATCGCTGAGGAGTACTACGTCTCCTTCCTCCTGGACCGCGCCAATCGTGCCTTCCTCGCCATGGCGAGTGTCGAAGGCGGTGTGGACATCGAGGAGGTCGCGGCGACGCGCCCGGAAGCGCTTGCGCTGGTGCGGATCGACGCGATCGACGGAGTGGATGCTGAGGTCGCGGGGCGCATCGTCGAGGCCGCGGGCTTCCCGGCGAACATCCGCGATCAGGTTGTGGCGATCCTGCTGAATCTGTGGACCGTCATGGTCGCAGAAGATGCCACGTTGGTGGAGGTCAATCCACTCGTCCTGTCCACCGATGGCACCGTCCTCGCGCTCGATGGCAAGGTGACCTTGGACGACAACGCCAACTATCGACATGCCTCTCACGCAGACCTGGTGGACCGTGACGCCACCGACCCCATCGAACTTCGGGCACAGGCGCTCGATCTGAACTACGTAAAGCTCGAGGGGGAGGTGGGAATCGTTGGCAATGGAGCAGGCCTCGTCATGAGCACGCTTGATGTCGTGGCGTATGCGGGGGAGGCCTTTGGTGGCGTCCGGCCTGCGAACTTCCTCGACATCGGGGGTGGAGCGAGTGCCGAGGTCATGTCGAACGGCCTCGACATCGTGCTCAATGATCCCGAGGTCCTTGCCGTCTTTGTCAACGTCTTCGGTGGCATCACCGCGTGTGATGCCGTGGCGAACGGCATTGTCCAAGCGGTGGACATGCTCGCCGCGAGGGGAGAGCCGATTACGAAGCCCATCGTCTGCCGCATTGATGGCAACAATGCCCCCGAAGGGCGCCGCATCCTGACCGACTTTGGCCACCCGCTCGTGGAGATGGTCGAGACCATGGACGAGGCCGCACGACGTGTGGCCGAACTCGCGGCCGAGCGCCGTGCGGGGAGCGCATCATGACGATGTGGCTCAATGCCGACAGCCGCATCCTGGTCCAGGGAATGACGGGCTCGGAGGGCACCAAGCACACCCGGCGCATGACGGCGAGCGGTGCGCGCGTGGTCGCTGGCGTGACTCCGGGCAAGGCCGGCCAGGACGTGGATGGCATCCCCGTCTTCAATGACGTCCGCGAAGCGATGATTGCCACCGGGGCCAATGTCAGCGTTGTCTTCGTCCCGCCGCGCTTTGCCCGCGCGGCCGTCGAGGAGGCCGTCGACGCTGAGATCCCCCTGTGCGTGGTCATCACGGAGGGCATCCCGGTCCACGACACGGCTCGCTTTTTCCAATACGCCACGAACGCCGGAGCGACCAGGATCATCGGACCCAACTGCCCGGGGATCATCTCTCCCGGGGTGTCCAACGCGGGCATCATCCCCGCAGACATCACCGGCCCGGGACCCATCGGTCTCGTGTCCAAGTCGGGCACCCTGACCTATCAGATGATGTACGAACTCAACGACATTGGTTTTTCGACAGCGGTTGGCATTGGTGGCGATCCCATCATCGGCACGACGCACATCGATTGCCTCGCAGCCTTCCAGGATGATCCAGAGACCGAGGCCATCGTCATGATTGGTGAGATCGGTGGCGATGCGGAGGAGCGCGCCGCGGCGTTCATCGCCGATTACGTGACGAAGCCCGTGGTGGGCTATGTCGCGGGCTTCACCGCCCCGGAGGGCAAGACGATGGGCCACGCGGGTGCCATCGTGTCCGGGTCGTCGGGGACTGCCGCAGCGAAGCAGGATGCCCTTGAAGCGGTCGGCGTGCGCGTCGGACAGACGCCCAGCGAAGCCGCTCGGATCATGCGCTCCCTCCTGCGGGGCTAGACCGGGAACCCCTAGATCCGTCCCAGGTGTCGGATTGTGAATGCTGATGGGGCGTGTGGGCGTGCCGTTACCCGTGTGAGCCCTGTGCTGCTGACACTCTTGGGCGGTGAGTGTGACGGCCCGAGCTGGCGTGCCCGCCGGTCAGGGGGCGAACTCACCCCTGCCCCTCATCGTGGCCGGAGCAGCGGCCGGGGCGGCCGCCGCGGTCGTGAGTTTCCTCCTGCTGGCCCTGATCTCCCTGGCCGCCTGGATGCTGGAGCCTTCCGGGCAGCAGGACTGGGCCCAGACGGTTGAGGTGGCCGCAGCTGCGTGGCTCGCGGGTCTGGGACTGGCTCCGACCATCTCCGGGGTCACCCTGACCCTCCTGCCGCTGGGGTTCGTCCTCATCCCCATCGTTGGTTTGGTCGCTGCCGGCAGGTGGGCGGTGGGTGCCTCCGCGGTGGCCCGGCGAGCCGAGGCCTTCACAGTCGCGGGTGCCGCAGCACTCGCCTTTGGCGTATTCGCTGCGCTCCTGGCGGGGATGAGTCCCAGCATCGGGGTCAGCCCCCTGCGCGCCGCTATCGCCGGAGCGCTGCTTGCCGTGGTTGTGACAGCTCTGACGGCATTGCGACGAGTGGGCTTGATCGGGGCAGATGCTCTGCCCGGCAAACTCCGTGATGCCCTAGCGGCGGCGGTCGTCGCACTGCTCGTACTGGTGGCATGTGCCGGGCTAGCCCTCGCGGTGACCATCGTGATGCACGTGGATGACATCACTGCCCTCCTGGTCTTCCTCGACGGTGGCGCGTCGGGATTGGTGATGCTCGCGGCTCTCAGCCTGGCGTACATCCCGACAGCTCTCGTATGGACGGTTGCCTATCTGCTCGGTCCCGGTGTCTCCGTCGGTGTGGATGCCACAGTGGGGCCCTTCGCGGAAACCGCCAGCACGTCTCTGCCGGGTTTCCCCCTCCTCGCAGCACTGCCCGCTCAGGCGCCCACAGGATCGATACTGCTCCCCCTCGCGGGTGTGCTCGCGGGTGTGGTCGCGGGCCTGCTGCTGCGCAGCCGCGGCGTCCGCGGGCGTGTGGCGTGGACCCTGGGAGCCACCGCCGCTCTCATGGTGGGCGCGGTCCTCGCGGTGGCGGCATGGCTGGCATCAGGAGCCCTCGGGCTGGTCAGCCTCGTCGGAGTTGGACCGGCCCCGCTCCCGGTGGCTCTCGCCGGGATCGTCACCGTCGTTGTCGGCACATCCATCGCGGCGGCGTGGCCCTCGAGGTCATCCGATGGCTAGCACTGTGAGGGCACCGCGCGGTGAACGAGCGAGGGATAAGCGAGAGACCTTCCCCATCGCATCGATGCCTCGCCGCGTTGCGGGAGCAGTGATCGATCTTGTCCTCGTCCTGTTCGTGTCCGGCATCGTGGTGGCGTGGTTGGACTCCGCGATCAGCGGCGTAACCCATGTCCGCATCGATGCAGCGACCGGCAGCAGCGTCATCGACAGCGCCTGGGCAGCACCCGCGTGGTTTCCCCTGGCCGTCTTCTTCACTGTCACCGCGCTGTACACCATCCCGTTGATGGCCCTGTGGGGTCGCACGCTGGGGGGGTGGAGTCTCGGGATCCGCTGCGTGCGCGTGGATACGGGCACGCGACCCGGCTGGACCACCTCCCTGCGACGCTGGGCAGCGCTCTACGGTGTTGCCGGTGCGTTGAGTTTTATCCCCGTGGTTGGTCCGTTCGCCTGGCTCATGACCCTCCTCGTGGGACTGTCGCCCCTGTGGGACTCCGCTGGGCGCCTGCGTGGGTACGCCGACCAGCTCGCCGGCGACCTCGTGGTGGGTGCCCCTCGCCTGGCGCGGCAGGAGCAGGGGGCCCGTCGGCGATAGGGTCGCGCTGTGCGCTCGAGGCTGGTGGTCCTGATCTCCGGCGGTGGCACCAATTTGCAGGCACTCATGGATGCGCCCCAGGATGCCTATGAGGTCGTCGGTGTGATCTCGGATCGATCCGAGGCCGCCGGGATAGCCCGAGCGGTCGCGCGGGGAATTCCCACCGATGTCGTCATCCCCTCCGCCTGCGCCGACCGTGCCGAATGGGATCGCGTCCTAGCGGACGCCATCGGTCGCTGGACGCCAGACTGGGTGGTGTGTGCTGGCTTCATGCGGGTGCTCGGCCCGGCGGTCATCGCAGGCTTTCCGTGGAGGATCATCAATACTCATCCGGCACTGCTCCCGGCCTTCCCCGGTGCCCACGGCGTCCGAGACGCTCTCGACTACGGCGTGAGAGTCACCGGATGCACGGTCCACCTTGTGGACTCCGGAGTTGACACCGGCCCGATCCTGGCGCAGCACGCCATCGCGGTGGACCCCGATGATGATGAAGCAACGCTGCACGAGCGCATCAAGGTCGAGGAGCGAAGGCTTCTTGTCAACGTCGTCACCGCACTGTGCGCTCAGGGCTGCACAGTCACTGGTAGGAAAGTGAGTATCCCGTGACCAACACCCATGACCGTCGGCTCATCCGGCGCGCCCTCATCTCTGTCTACGACAAGCGTGGGCTGGTCGAACTTGCTACCGCCCTGAATGCCGCCGGGGTTGAGATCGTGTCGACCGGATCGACCGCGGCTCGCATCGAAGAGGCGGGGCTGCCCGTCACCGCGGTTGCGGACCTGACCGAATTCCCCGAATGCCTCGATGGTCGAGTCAAGACGCTTCATCCGCGGGTTCACGCCGGGGTGCTTGCGGACGTTCGGCTCCCTGATCATGTCCAACAACTCACGGAGCTTGGCATCGCCCCGTTCGAACTTGTCATCGTCAATCTCTACCCCTTCACGCAGACCGTTGCTTCGGGGGCAACGACTGTCGAGTGCATCGAGCAGATCGATATCGGTGGCCCGACCATGGTGCGTGCCGCTGCCAAGAATCATGCCAATGTGGCTGTGGTCGTCACGCCGGATCGATACCCAGACATTGGTGAGGCGCTTGTCGAGGGTGGATTCACACTGGCCCAGCGGCAGCGTCTGGCTGCGGAGGCATTTGGGCATACGGCGTCATACGACGTTGCCGTGGCCACCTGGATGGACTCCGTGGTGGCTCCGGACGGCTCTGGTCTTCCCGGATGGCTCGGTCAGGTGTGGCAGCGTCGGGACATCCTGCGCTACGGGGAAAACCCCCATCAGGTCGCTGCGGTGTACGCCGCGGACTTCTCGCGTCCCGGGCTCGCCCGCGCCGAGCAACTTCATGGCAAGGACATGTCGTACAACAATTACGTGGATGCGGATGCGGCCTGGCGGGCGGCATATGACCACGCCGAGCCAGCCGTCGCCATCATCAAGCACGCCAATCCCTGCGGTATCGCCGTCGGTCAGGACATCGCCGACGCCTACGAGGGCGCATTCGCCACGGATCCGGTGTCGGCATTCGGCGGGGTCGTGGCATCGAATCGCCCGGTGAGCGTGGAGATGGCCCGCGCGATGGCTGATGTCTTCACCGAGGTGGTTGTCGCGCCAGAGTATGAGCCCGAGGCATTGCGCGTCCTACAGGAGCGCAAGGGATTGCGCATCCTGCGCGCTGCGCCCAGGTCTGATCGAGGTTGGATTGACCTTCGGCCGATCTCAGGAGGCATCCTGCTTCAACGCGCGGATGATCTGACCGCTGATGGCGATGACCCAGCGACCTGGCGCCTCGTCGCCGGTGCTCCCGTGGATGCGGACACGATGGCAGACCTCGCCTTCGCCTGGCGGTCCGTGCGAGCCCCCAAGTCCAATGCCATTCTCCTGGCAAAGAACGGCGCCGCTGTCGGCATTGGCATGGGTCAGGTCAATCGAGTGGACGCAGCGAGACTGGCGGTGATCCGCGCTGGTGAGGAACGGGTGCGAGGTGCGGTGGCAGCCTCCGATGCATTTTTCCCGTTCCCGGATGGGCTTGAGGTGCTGCTCGACGCCGGAGTTCGTGTCGTCGTACAGCCCGGTGGCTCCGTGCGTGACGATGAGGTCATCGCGGCCGCGGAGGCAGCCGGAGCCACCATGTATCTCACCGGCACCCGACACTTCTTCCACTGATCCGGTGACAGGAGCGGGGCTCGGACGCCGGTCACTGCTCCAGGGAGCGACCGTCGCCGCCAGTGTGGCATTCATCGTCGGAGCGTTGACGGCACTGCAGTCACGGATCAACGGGGAGTTGGCTGTCGCGACGACCAGTGGTGTCCAGGCAGCCGTGGTGAGTTTTGGCACAGGCTGGATCCTGTTGACGCTCGTACTTGCCTTCAGCCCGGCCATGCGCAGGGGTCTCCGGACTGTTGTCCGTGACCTGAGGGACGGTGCCCTGCGTTGGTGGCAGGTGGCAGGAGGTTTGCTCGGTGGCTTCTTCGTCGCGGTGCAAAGCGTGACGGTCCCGGTCATCGGTGTCGCGATCTTCACCGTCGCAGTGGTGGCGGGTCAGGTCACCAACAGCATCGTTGTAGATCGAATCGGACTCGGCCCTGCTGGTCGGCAGCCCGTCACACCCGCACGCGTAGCCTCCGCGGTGCTCGCCATTGCCGCCGTGGCGGTCGCGGTTTCCGACCGTCTGGGATCGTCCCCATCAGGTGCGGTGATCCCGGTCATCGTGGCCCTTATGGCGGGCCTGGCGATTGCGGTGCAGCAGGCCATCAATGGCCGGGTGGGTGCGGCCGCACACAATGCGTGGACCGCAGCATGGCTCAACTTCACCCTGGGCACAGTGATGCTGGGTGCCGTGCTGGGACTGGCATGGAGTGTGACCGACTTTGACCCGGGCCCACTGCCCGCTGGGCCCTGGTGGCTCTATCTCGGGGGGTCTATCGGCGTCCTCTTCATCGCGGCGGCCGCCTGGATTGTGCAGCGTCTCGGGGTGCTTCTCTTCGCCCTCCTCACGATCACCGGCCAATTGACAGGCGCGCTCATCCTCGATTGGGTTGCCCCCGCAGCGGATGTCGACGTCCAGCTCACCCTCGTTGTTGGTGTGGCCATTGCCGGCCTGGCCGTCCTTGTTGGCTCCCTGCCGAGTTGGGCCCCTCGATTGGCCCGTGCGGTTGGTCACTAAGTTCTCGGATATGACAGCGATTGTTCTTGACGGCAAGGCCACCGCATCCGTGGTGAAGGCGGATCTGGCGAAGCGCGTGACGGCCCTGCGGCAGCGCGGGATCACGCCCGGCCTTGCCACGGTCCTCGTGGGTGATGACCCAGGCAGCCACGCCTATGTCGGCGGGAAGCATAAGGACTGTGCCGAGGTCGGGATTGAATCCATTCGCGTGGATATGCCGGGGGACTCCTCCCAGGCTGATGTTGACGCTTCCGTCCACGCCTTGAATGCTGATCCCGCTGTCACCGGATACATCGTTCAACTGCCGCTGCCGAAGGGTCTCGACGGCAATCACGTTCTGGAACTCATGGATCCGGCCAAGGATGCCGATGGGTTGCATCCGATGAACCTCGGACGCCTCGTCCTGGGTATTGCCGCGCCACTACCGTGCACGCCCCGGGGCATCGTGGAATTGCTGCGCGCCTACGACGTCCCCATCGCCGGTGCTGACGTGTGCGTGGTGGGGCGCGGGATCACAGTGGGTCGCCCGCTCGGACTCCTCCTGACGCGACGACAGGAGAATGCCACGGTCACGCTTTGTCACACGGGCACCCGTGACATGGCGTCCTATATCGCTCGGGCCGACATCGTCGTGGCCGCAGCCGGAGTCCCGCACTTCATCACGCCCGACATGATCAAGCCGGGGGCTGCACTGGTCGATGTAGGCATCACCAGGACAGATGCCGGCCTCCTCGGTGACATCCGGCCCGACTGCGCATCCGTGGCCGGGTGGATCGCCCCGATGCCCGGGGGCACGGGTCCCATGACACGGGCCATGCTCATAACCAATGTGGTCGAGGCTGCGGAACGGTCCTAGGCTCCTCGCGTGAGCGGAATGGCGGAGATTCATCGCCTGCATCCCAAACGGCGCAGGTGGTGGGAGCAGTGGCCCATCACCCTCGTCCTCGCCGGCGTGGTGGTGTCCCTCGTGGTCGTCTCACTCGATCGCTTTCGGCTCGGATCCCTCATGCTCGCCGCGAGCCTGGTCCTTGCCTTTGTCCTTCGCCTCGTACTCCCATCCCACCGTGCCGGGATGCTCGCGGTCCGCTCCAAGACGGTGGATTTGGTCGTGCTCGGAGTACTGGCAGCATCATTGGCGGTCCTGGCCCTGTGGGTGCCGCCCCCTACGTGAAGCGTCCCGGGCCCTGGACTAGCGTTGGGCTGGCCGATGAACGAGGAGTGATGCTCGTGTCCCGATCCCCCGTCAATGTTGCCGTCACCGGAGCTGCCGGTCAGATTGGCTACGCATTGCTTTTCCGGATCGCATCGGGCCATCTCCTTGGTCCCGATGTCCCCGTGCGGCTCCGGCTTCTCGAGATCGCACCGGCGCTCCCCGCGGCGGCGGGTACGGCCATGGAGTTGGACGATTGTGCGTTCCCGCTCCTGGCCGGGATCGACATCACCGACGATCCCGGCGTGGCCTTCGATGGTGTCAACGTCGCCCTGCTCGTGGGTGCGCGCCCTCGAGGTCCCGGTATGGAGAGGCGGGATCTCCTGGAGGCCAATGGCGGTATCTTCAAGCCGCAGGGCGAGGCCCTCAACGCCGGTGCAGCCTCGGACGTCCGCATTCTCGTCGTCGGCAACCCGGCCAACACCAACGCCTTGATCGCGCAGGCCCACGCACCTGATATCCCCCGCGAGCGCTTCACGGCCATGATGCGGCTGGACCACAACCGTGCAAAGAGCCAACTCGCGCAGCGCGTCGGCGTTGGCGTATCAGATGTCCAGCGCATGACGGTGTGGGGCAATCACTCCGCGTCCCAGTATCCGGATATCTCGCATGCCACGGTCAGCGGCCGGTCCGCGGTCGCCGAAGTCGGTGACCCCTCGTGGGTGTCAGATGTCTTCATCCCGACGGTGGCGACTCGCGGCGCCGCCATCATCGAGGCGCGGGGAGCGTCATCGGCCGCGTCAGCGGCCAACGCCGCGATTGACCATGTGCATGACTGGGTGCTGGGGACGCCCGAGGGTGACTGGGTGTCCGCTGGAGTGCCTTCGGATGGCTCCTACGGCATTCCCGAGGGCATCATCTCGGGCTTCCCATGTGTCTCGCGTGGCGGTGAGTGGCAGATTGTCCAGGGACTTGAGATCAACGACTTCTCGCGCTCCCGCATTGATGCCTCCGTGGCCGAGCTGCAGGAGGAGCGCGACGCCGTCCGGGCACTTGGGCTGCTCTAGACATCCGCATCATTACCCGCATCGACACCGACAGGAGAAGTCCGCACCGTGGTCAAAATCAAGGTGACTAATCCCGTCGTCGAACTCGACGGCGATGAAATGACGAGAATCATCTGGGAGTTCATCAAGGAGCAGTTGATCCTGCCCTACCTCGATGTAGACCTGCGCTACTACGACCTCGGGATCGAGCACCGCGACGCCACTGACGATCAGGTGACAATCGATGCCGCGCATGCGATCCAGCGCCACGGCGTAGGCGTGAAGTGCGCGACGATCACGCCCGACGAGGCTCGCGTCGATGAGTTTGGGCTCAAGAAGATGTGGAAGTCGCCCAATGGCACGATCCGCAACATTCTCGGTGGCGTCATCTTCCGTGAGCCGATCATCATGTCGAATATCCCTCGCCTGGTGCCCACCTGGACCAAGCCGATCATCGTTGGTCGTCACGCATTTGGCGACCAGTACCGCGCCACCGACTTCAGGGTGCCCGGCCCCGGCACCCTGACGATGACCTTCACCCCGGCGGATGGGTCGGAGCCGATGGAATTTGACATCTTTGACTTCCCCGAGTCCGGTGTTGCGATGGGGATGTACAACCTGGATGACTCCATCCGCGATTTTGCACGGGCATCCTTCCGCTACGGCCTCGCGCGGGAGTACCCCGTCTACATGTCGACGAAAAACACCATCCTCAAGGCCTATGACGGTCGTTTCAAGGACCTCTTCGCTGAGATTTTTGATGCCGAGTTCAAGGATGCTTTTGCCGCAGCCGGCCTGACGTATGAGCATCGCCTCATTGACGACATGGTTGCGAGTGCGCTCAAGTGGGAGGGTGGCTACGTCTGGGCATGCAAGAACTACGACGGGGATGTCCAGTCGGACACCGTGGCGCAGGGTTTTGGCTCACTTGGCCTCATGACAAGCGTCCTGATGACCCCCGACGGCCGCACGGTCGAGGCTGAGGCAGCCCATGGCACGGTGACCCGCCACTATCGCCAGCACCAACGTGGCGAGGCGACGTCAACCAATCCGATTGCATCGATATTCGCCTGGACGCGTGGGCTGGAGCACCGCGGGACGCTCGATGGGACACCGGAGGTGTCTGCCTTTGCAGAAACGCTGGAGCGGGTATGCATCCAGACCGTGGAAGCGGGTGAGATGACGAAGGACCTTGCCCAGCTCATTGGTCGCGACCAACCCTGGCTCACCACCCAGGACTTCCTTGCCGCTATCGATGCCAATCTTCAGAAGGCGATGGCGTCGTAGCCCACATGGCTGGTCGGCGTCGCAAGGCCTCCCTCACAACGGTCACGGCCAACGTCAATGGGATTCGTGCGGCCGCTCGCCGTGGAGGCCTCGACTGGCTCGGCGAGGTTGAGGCGGATGTCATCTGCCTCCAAGAGGTTCGTGCGACACATGAGCAGGTGCACGAGCAACTGTCCGCCAGCCCCCTCTCGCATCTACACGTGTCGCACAGTCCCGCGGCGACTCTCGGGCGCAACGGTGTCGCGGTGCTCACACGTGAGCCGCCGAGGGCGGTGCGCATAGGGATCGGCCCTGATGAGTTCGCGCACCAGGGCCGGTGGATTGAAGTTGATATCGCGACGCCGTTCGGACCGACGACGGTTGTCTCGGCTTACGTCCACACGGGCGAGGCCGGGACCCCCCGGCAGGAGGAGAAGTTCCGCTTTCTGGATGCGATGGACCGACGTCTCGCGACGCTACGTCGGCGCGCATCCCGATCGCAGGGGCATGTCCTCGTGACCGGAGACTTCAATATCGCCCAGTCGGAGATGGATATCAAGAATTGGCGGCCCAACCGGGACAAGGCCGGCTTCCTTCCCGAGGAGCGGGCCTATCTCGACCGATGGTTCGGCACCCTAGGCGGCAATCCCGGCCCGTGGCACGATCTGGGTCGACGCCTCGGGGGACCAGGTCCAGGGCCCTACACCTGGTGGTCGTGGCGAGGTCGTGGCTTCGACACCGACGGGGGATGGCGCATCGACTACCAGGTCGTGACCCCTGGCCTAGCCGTGCACGCCCGTGAAGCCATCGTCGGCAAGGCACCGACGTACGCCGAGCGGTGGAGTGACCATGCGCCGCTCACCGTCCGCTACGAGTAGGGACAGGTCCCCGATATCCTGGTGACGTGAGTGACCTATGGGTCAATATGGCCCTTGTCCTGTTTTTCATCCTCATCGGCAGTTTCTTTGCGGCGGCTGAGATTGCACTCGTCTCGCTACGTGAGAGCCAGGTGGAGCGGCTCGCGCAGCGGGGGCGACGGGGGCGCACACTTGCACTCCTCGTCGCTCAACCCAATCGATTCCTGGCAGCCGTGCAGGTGGGAGTCACGCTGGCCGGCTTCGTCTCCGCAGGTTTCGGGGCCTCGCAGATCGCACCCGCCCTCGTGCCGGGACTGCAGTCCTGGGGGCTCAGCGAGGCTTGGGCCTCCGTCCTGGCCTTCGTGGGTGTCACCGTCGTCATTGCCTACGTTTCACTCGTCATAGGCGAACTCGTGCCCAAGAGAATTGCCCTCCAGCGGGCAGAGTCGACCGCGCTCCTGGTCGCCGGCCCGGTCAATCTGCTCGCGACTGTCACTCGCCCCTTTATCTGGCTCCTCTCGATCTCCACCAATGCCCTGGTCCGTCTCCTGGGGGGTGATCCCAAAACGGCCAGGGAGCACATCACCGGTGAGGAGTTGCGCGACATTGTGGCGGCGCATGAGGATCTGTCCGAGGAGGAAAGAGCCCTTATCGACGACGTGTTCGACGCGGGTGATCGTGAACTGCGCGAAGTCATGCTGCCGCGCACAGAGGTGGCTTTCCTGGATGCATCAACCTCGATTCAGGAGGCTGTCCAGCAGGTGTCTGATGCGCCGCACTCGCGTTATCCGGTGATCCGTGACTCTGCTGATGACGTCGTTGGCGTCGTCCATATCCGCGATCTACTGGCTCCAGGAGCCAGCCGCCTGCATGGACGTGTGGGGGATCTGGCGCGTGAACTTCCCTTCTTTCCCGGGACCAAGCAGGTCATTCCTGCGCTCACGGAGATGCGCAGGCTCAGACAGCATCTGGCCATCGTTGTCGATGAGTACGGCGGTACTGCGGGCATCGTGACCCTGGAGGATCTCGTGGAGGAGCTCGTGGGCGACATCCGTGACGAGTACGACGCGGATACATCCGGTCCGCGCACCGATGTCGACGGCTTGTTGAATCTCGAAGACTTCGAGGACGAGACGGGTGTCACCCTGCCCGAGGGCCCCTACGAGACAGTCGCCGGTTACGTCGTGTCTCAACTGGGTGAGTTAGCCACGGTTGGTGCGACGGTAGAGGTCGACGGGCACATCCTGACCGTGACCGAACTCGACGGTCGCCGCGTCGCCAGGATTCGGCTCGCCCCGCTGGAAGCCGACGGGGTGCCAACGCCGCAGGGCTCGCTGCCAGAATGAGGCCATGCCGGACCTGACTGTGCCCAACCCCCCGCGTGTCCTCTCCGGCATCCAGCCGACCGCCGACTCGTTCCAGCTGGGCAATCTCCTCGGCGCCCTGCGCCACTGGGTGACCCTTCAGGAGTCCCACGATGCCTTCTATTGCGTGGTCGATCAGCATGCCATCACAGTCGAGTACGACCCGGCTGTCCTCCGCCATCGCACGCTCATTTCGTTCGCCCAACTTCTTGCGGTGGGGCTGGATCCGGAGCGCTCAACAATCTTTGTACAAAGTCACGTGCCTGAGCACGCACAGCTCGCATGGGTTCTGGAATGCCTCACCGGGTTTGGTGAGGCTGCGCGCATGACTCAGTTCAAGGACAAGTCACAACGGGAGGGCGCCGATCGCTCGACCGTCGGGCTCTTCACCTACCCCGTGCTTCAGGCGGCGGACATTCTCATCTATCGGGCGGCGGCTGTGCCTGTCGGTGAGGACCAGCGCCAGCACCTCGAGCTCACCCGTGATCTTGCCCAACGCTTCAACTCTCGATACGGCCCGACGCTCATCGTCCCCGAGCCCCTGATCCACTCGGACACGGCCAAGGTGCTCGACCTTGCAGACCCCACCGCGAAGATGAGCAAGTCATCACCGGCCGGCTGCATCTTCTTGCTCGATGACCCAAAGATCACCGCAAAGAAGATCATGTCGGCTGTCACGGACTCCGACCGCGAGGTGAGATTCGACCCGGAGACCAAACCCGGCGTCTCCAATTTGCTTACCCTGATTTCCGCATTTGATGGAAGGACGGTGGATGAGGTTGCGTCTGACTATCAGGACAGGGGCTACGGCGATCTCAAGAAAGATGCTGCCGCCGTGGTCGTCGAGTTCGCTACGGACTTCCAAGCTCGGGTTGATGCATTCATGTCCGATCCGGCTGAACTGAGCAGGATCGTGCGTATCGGGGCGGAGCGCGCCAGGGCCGCCGCCGCCCCAACCCTTGCTGACGTGTACGACCGCGTTGGGTTCGTAACCCTGCCATGATCACGCTCGGTGTGGTGGTTGATGTTCCGGAGCCATACGCCGAGAGGATTCGCGCGGCGCGCCGATCCTGGCAGGACCCCGAGGCAGACATCATTCCTCCGCACATCACACTCGTGGCTCCCGTATCGATCGACATCGACGTTGTGCCCACCGTCGAAGCGCACCTGGCCGCTGTGTGCGCGACCGCGCCATCATTTGCCGTGCACCTGAGGGGGACCGGGACCTTCCGTCCCCTGTCACCTGTTGTGTTCCTCACCGTTGCGCAGGGAATCGCCGGTTGCGAGACTCTCGAGCGCCAGATCAGATGCGGGCCCCTCGCGGTGGACCTGCGCTTCCCCTATCACCCGCACGTGACAATTGCCGCAGAGCTGCCACCACATCAGTTGGATCGGGCCTATGTCGATCTC
Source organism: Candidatus Nanopelagicales bacterium (assembly GCA_030726915.1). Taxonomy (GTDB): domain Bacteria; phylum Actinomycetota; class Actinomycetes; order S36-B12; family S36-B12; genus Mxb001. Next base: position 30,403 of record JANRCR010000053.1, on the reverse strand, counting down.
GGCGATTTTTCCGCTCGCTTTGACGTGGAGGAGGTTGCGCTCTATGAGTTAGGCGAGACGGGCTGGAAGCGCCGAAGTGCCTACACACTGGGCATGTCTGCCTAGTGCCGGGCGTAGGAGGAGTCCTCGGAACCTCCGTGCGCACTGTCCTGCTCCGGCGTGGATCTCATGCGTCGTCCGCCCCCACCTGACCCGGGTCCGCGCAGGCTGCGTAAGCCCGCGATGACGAGGAGCAGGCCCACAAGCATGGCGGCCACGAGCGCCCAGATCCAGCCCCAGCGGGGGGTATCTCCCGCCGATGCGGTGGTGACCACGGACGCGTCACCGGAGACCTGAGCATTCGGTGGCGCGGGTGCACCGCCGGAGTCGACCGCCGAGGATGGCTCGCCCCCCGTCGCCACGTCGTCTAGGGGATCGACGAGGTAGCCCACCGGGGAGACCTCGTCGATGTTGGCGAAGCCCCAATCCAGGAGCGCCGATGCGGAGGGGTAGATCTCATCCTCGATATTGAGCATCGTGACCACCAGGCTCGTCCCACCGCGTTCCGCGGCTCCCACGAAGGTGCGTCCCGCCTCGGTCGTCCATCCGGTCTTGACGCCGATAGCACCCTCATAGCCCTGGATGAAGAGCGGATTTTGGGTCGCGATGGGCATTGTCGGTCGGGGGTCCCCGGCGTTCTCGGGCATGTAGCCGGGGAAGTCCTCAATGACGCGTGTGTTGACGTATTCGAAAAAGTCCGGGCGTGACAATCCCTCTCGGGCGATGAGCGCAAGATCGTAGGCGGATGAGGTTTGGCCCTCAGCCGGCAGCCCACTGGGATTCTTGGCGATAGTGTTGTAGGCCTGCAGCCGCGCGGCTTCCTGGTTGATTTGCGACATGGTCAACTCAAGGCCCCCGTTGGCCTGGGCGAGTGCGGACGCGCAGTCGTTGCCGCTTTGCATGATGAGACAGAACATGAGATCCCGTGCGGTGTAGGTCGCATTCTCGACCAGGCCAACGCGGCTGCCTTCGACGGCAACATCGTCGTACGTCGCGGCGTATTCCAGATCGGGTTCGAGCTGCTGTGTGAGCGTGAGTGCTGTCAGCACTTTGAGCACGGAGGCTGGGGGCCGAGGGATATGGGGCGCCTTGGCCGCAAGGACAGCCCCGGTATCAAGATCGGCCAGCACCCAGGCTGTCACAGGGACATCCGGCAAGGCCGAAGCCCCGGGTCCTGGATTGACGATCACCCCGGATCCGGTGAGTTGAGCGCCACCGATGGGTTCGGCGAAGGCCGTGGGTGCGGTCGCCAGCAGTGACATCGCCAGGGCGATGGGAACGGCGAGTGCGGCAGGAAGGCGGACCATGATGAACCCACATTAACGAGGGGGCAGCCCAGGTTGCCTGATCAACGCGGCGTGGCGCTCTCAGACGCGGCGGAAGATGAGCGCACGCTTGACCTGCTGGATGGCCTTGGTCACCTCAATGCCTCGCGGGCAGGCTTCGGAGCAGTTGAAGGTGGTTCGGCAGCGCCAGACGCCTTCCTTTTCATTAAGGATTTCCAGGCGTGTCTCAGCGCCCGCATCGCGGGAATCAAATATGAAGCGGTGGGCGGCCACAATGGCAGCGGGACCGAAATAGGCGCCGTCGGTCCAAAAGACGGGGCAGGACGACGTGCAGGCAGCACAGAGAATGCACTTCGTGGTGTCATCGAAGACTGCGCGTTCCTCGGCAGACTGCAGACGCTCCTTGGTGGGATCATGGCCCTCGGGGATAAGGAAGGGCTTCACGGCCCGATACGCCGCGAAGAAGGGCTCCATATCGACGACGAGGTCCTTCTCCAGGGGCAGGCCCTTGATGGCTTCAACGGTGATGGTGCCGTTGCCGAGATCCTTGATCAGGGTCTTACAGGCCAGGCGATTGCGCCCGTTGATGCGCATGGCGTCAGAGCCGCAAATGCCATGTCCGCAGGAGCGCCGGAACGTGAGGGTCCCGTCCTGCTCACCCTTGATCTTCATGAGCGCATCCAGCACGCGGTCGGTGGGATAGGCCGATACGACGTACTCCTCCCAGTGCGGCTCCTCGTCGAACTCAGGGATGAAACGCCGCACCTTGACGGTGATGTCCTGGGCCTCGATACGAGCGGGGACCTCGGATGCTTCGATGGTGGCAGTCATCAGTACTTACGCTCCATCGGCTGGTAGCGGGTGATGACGACCGGTTTGTAGTCGACGCGCACGGCTGTCTCGTCGCCTGCGCCGGGGATTCGGTAGGCCATGGTGTGACGCATGTAGTTGACGTCATCGCGGTTGGGGTAATCCTCGCGGGCGTGACCTCCGCGGGACTCTTTGCGCTCCAGTGCACTGACGATGGTCACCTCGGCCAATTCGAGCAGGAAGCCGAGCTCGATGGCTTCGAGCAGGTCGGTGTTGTAGCGAGCGCCCTTGTCCTGCACCGAGATGTTGCGGTAGCGCCGTCGGAGCTCCCAGATATCCGCGAGTGCCTGCTTGAGTGTGGCCTCGGTGCGGTACACCTGCGCGTTGAGATCCATCGTCTGCTGCATGTCCTTGCGGATCGAGGCGACCCGCTCGCTGCCGGTGCCCGACCGCAGACCCTCCACGAGTGCGATCGTCGTGACCTGCGGATCCTCCGGCAGGGGGACGAAGTCATGTGATGTCGCATAATCGGCGGCCGCAATACCTGCGCGCCGGCCGAAGACGTTGATATCGAGGAGCGAGTTGGTGCCGAGGCGATTGGCGCCGTGCACGGAAACGCAGGCGACTTCACCCGCGGCGTACAGGCCCCCGACCACGGTGTCATTGTCCGAGAGGACCTCGGTCTCGACATTGGTGGGGATGCCTCCCATGGCGTAGTGCGCTGTCGGGAAGACAGGCACGAGTTCGGTCACCGGGTCAACCCCGAGGTAGGTGCGAGAGAACTCGGTGATGTCCGGGAGCTTGGCCTCGATCTGTTCCTTGGGGAGATGGGTGAGGTCGAGGTAGACGTAGTCCTTGTCTGGACCCGCGCCGCGCCCTTCGCGTACCTCGGCCACCATCGCTCGCGCCACCATGTCGCGTGGGGCGAGATCCTTGATCGTCGGGGCGACCCGCTCCATGAAACGCTCGCCAGAGGCGTTGCGCAGCATGCCACCCTCACCGCGGGCTCCCTCGGTGAGGAGGACACCGAGCCCCGCGAGACCCGTGGGATGGAATTGGTAGAACTCCATATCCTCCAGGGGCAGGCCCCGCCGGTAGGCAATGGCCATGCCGTCACCGGTCAGGGTGTGAGCGTTGGATGTGGTCTTCCACACCTTGCCGTATCCGCCGGTGGCGAAGATGACCGCCTTGGCGTGGAAAATGTGAATCTCACCGGTGGCGAGTTCGTAGGCGACCACACCGGCGGTCTCCTGGCGTCCCTCATTCTCAACGAGGAGCAGGTCGAGAACGTAGAACTCGTTGTAAAACTCGACACCCTCCTTGACGCAGTTTTGGTAGAGGGTCTGCAGGATCATGTGACCGGTGCGATCAGCGGCGTAGCAGGAGCGGCGTACGGCGGCCTCGCCGTGGTTGCGGGTGTGCCCGCCAAAGCGACGCTGGTCGATGCGGCCTTCCGGCGTGCGATTGAAGGGCAGCCCCATCTTTTCCAGGTCGATGACGGCATCGATGGCCTCCTTGCACATCACCTCGGCGGCATCCTGGTCGACCAGGTAGTCACCGCCCTTGATGGTGTCGAAGGTGTGCCACTCCCAGTTGTCTTCCTCGACGTTGGCAAGAGCCGCGCACATGCCACCCTGCGCCGCGCCGGTGTGACTGCGCGTCGGGTAGAGCTTGGTGAGGACCGCGGTGTGGGCCCTGCGGGTCGACTCGAGAGCCGCACGCATGCCTGCCCCGCCAGCGCCAACGATGATGACATCAAACTTATGCGTCTGCATGGTGCTCCTAGCCGATTGTCGGGTCGAAGGTAAAGATGACGAGCGTCCCGAGAAGGATGATGAAGGCCGAGGAGACGTAGAGAAGCGCCTTGAGCCAGAAGCGAGTCTGGTCGCGCTCCGCGTAGTCGTTGATGATGGTGCGCAGTCCGTTGGTGCCGTGGAGCATGGCGAGCCAGAGCATCGCGAGATCCCAGACCTGCCAGAAGGGACTTGCCCACCGGCCCGCGACGAAAGCAAAGTTGATGCGCTGCACGCCGCCATCGAGGATATTCATGATGAAAAGGTGACCGAGCACCAGGAAGACCAGGACGATGCCCGAGATGCGCATGAAGAGCCACGCGTAGAGCTCGAAGTTGCTGCGCTGGCGATTGCGGCCGCCGGATCCGTCGGACAGAGCGAGTGAGCGGTCAGTGAGGCTCATGGGGTCGCTCCGAAGAGGGCGTCAATGGTGTGGCGCATCATGTAGTAGGTGCCGGGGAGCATGACGACGACCCAGACGCCCAGAATCGTCCAGAGCATCTGCCGCTGATAGCGCGGGCCTCGCGCCCAGAAGTCAATCGCGATCACCCGGAGGCCGTTGAGGGCGTGGTAGAGCACGGCGCCCACGAGGCCGACCTCGAGCAGGTTGACGATCGGCGTCTTGTACGTGGCGATGATGAGGTCGTAGGCCTCGGGAGAGACGCGCACGAGGGCGGTATCCACCACGTGGACATAGAGGAAGAAGAAGACCGCGATGCCGGTGATTCGCTGGGCTACCCAGGACCACATGCCCTCGCCGCCTCGGTACAGGGTGCCCACGGGAGCGGTGGCCACGATGCCTCCTCAGTCAGATGATGATCATCGTAATGCCGCCGACCGGTCTCGGCAGGACGGGGTGATTGAGGTCACCCTCCATCCCTGACGGCTGAGGCCTAGGCTGCGGGACGCGGGTCGTCCCGCGGATCACCTCCGGGAGGGCGAATGACCACCGAGTCGGGATTGCCGTTTGCTCCGGTCTACGGGCCGGGTGATCTCCAGGGTTGGGCTCCCCAGGAGCGGTTGGGTGAGCCCGGGGTGTTCCCCTACACGCGCGGTGTCTATCCCTCGATGTATACGGGTAGACCCTGGACCATGCGTCAGTACGCCGGCTTCGGCACGGCGGCGGAGTCCAATGAGCGCTACCGCCAACTCCTCGCGGCCGGGACGACGGGCCTCTCGGTGGCCTTCGATCTGCCCACGCAGATGGGCTACGACTCGGATAACCCCATGGCGCGAGGTGAGGTCGGCAAGGTCGGCGTCGCTATCGACACGATCGATGACATGCGGGTGCTCTTCGACCAGATTCCACTGGATCAGGTGTCTACGTCGATGACCATCAACTCACCCGCCGCGATCCTGCTCCTGCTCTACCAATTGGTCGCGGAGGAGCAGGGGGTCTCCGGGGCGGCCCTTCACGGGACGATCCAAAACGATCTGCTCAAGGAGTACATCGCCAGGGGTACGTATATCTATCCACCGGCGGAATCCCTGCGCCTCACCACCGACATCTTCTCCTACTGCCGCGAGGAGTTGCCACGCTGGAACACGATCTCCATCTCCGGCTATCACATGGCGGAGGCGGGAGCCACGCCCGTGCAGGAGATCGCCTTCACGCTGGCTGACGGCATTGAGTATGTGCGCGCCGCAATCGCGTCAGGTCAGCACGTCGACGAGTTTGCTCCCCGGTTGGCCTTCTTCTTCGTGGCCCGCACGACCTTCCTGGAAGAGATCGCGAAGTTCCGTGCCGCTCGACGGATCTGGGCGCAGATCATGCGGGATGAGTTTGATGCACAAGATCCCAAGTCACTGATGCTGCGCTTCCACACCCAGACTGCCGGCGTACAACTCACGGCCCAGCAGCCCGAGGTCAACCTTGTCAGGGTGGCGATACAAGCCCTCGGCGCCGTCCTCGGAGGGACCCAGTCCCTGCACACGAATTCCTACGACGAGGCCATCGCCCTTCCGACGGAGAAGGCGGCACGGCTCGCCCTGCGGACCCAGCAGGTGTTGGCCTTTGAGTCCGATGTCACGTACACGGTGGACCCATTCGCTGGTTCCTACGCCGTGGAATCACTGACCGATGAGATGGAGACGGCCATTCGCGAGCTGATGGCCCAAATAGAGGACCGCGGTGGAGCCGTCGCCGCCATCGAGGAAGGCTTCCAAAAGTCAGAGATCGAAAAGTCCGCGTACGCCGTGGCACAGGAGATCGATGCCGGTGAACGGGTCGTCGTCGGCGTCAACAGGTTCGTGCTCGACGAGGAAGAGCCGTACGAGCCCATGCGGGTCAACCCCGCCATCGAGGCTGAGCAGCGGGCTCGACTCGAGAGGGTGCGAGCCGAGCGGGATCAGGTCGTTGTCGACGAGGCGCTCGGCCGCGTGCGTGCGGCCGCTGCGGGCACGGACAACCTGCTCTACCCCATGCGTGACGCACTCCGGGCTCGGGCCACGGTGGGTGAAGTCAGCGACGCGCTGCGCGACATCTGGGGTGTGTACACGCCGACGGATGCCTTCTGATCATGGGGTCGGATCTCCTCATCCGTCGAGCGCGCTACGCCCTGATGTGCGACGAGTCGGGCGCATGGGTTGAGGACATCGACATCGCAATCGAGGGTGGCCGCATCGCCGGGGTCGGCCGGGACCTCGGCGACGCTGGCTCGGTCATCGACGGGCGCGACCTGCTCGTGATGCCGGGGCTGGTCAACCTCCATACCCATCTGGCGATGACGCTCCTGCGTGGGATCGCTGAAGAGGTGGACCTCCAGGGCTTCCTCGAGCGCGTCTGGGCCGAGGAGTCGCGGATCATGAACGCCGCAGGGGTCTACGCCGGGACGCGCCTCGGAGCGCTCGAAGCGCTGCTCGGTGGCACGACCACCACGCTCGACATGTACTTCCATCCGCGCGAAGCTCATCGCGCGGCCGTCGATGTTGGGCTTCGCCACGTCACGGGCCCCCTCTTCTTCTCGTTTCCCGGGCCCGATCACCTGCAGTGGGATGAGCGCATGGCACTCGCGCGCGCCTGGCCGAAGACACTGGAATCACTTGGCGGCCCCTTCGTACCGCCAGCGCTGATGCCCCACGCGGTCTTCACAGTGGGGGTCGACAACCTGTCCGAGATCGCCGCGTTGGCACGAGAACAGGGTGCACTCGTGCACACCCACGCGTCCGAGAATGACCGTGAGAACAGCGACACCATCGAGGCCACGGGCATGCGTCCCGTGTCGGCCCTGAACGCGTCAGGAATCCTCGCACTCGGTCCTGTACTCGGACACGGGGTTCGCCTCGACGAGCACGATCGCGCGCTCATCAGTGCGACCGGCACTTCGGTGGCTCACTGCCCAGGATCCAATCTCAAGCTCGCCAGTGGGGCGGCGGACATCGTAGGCTACCGGGAACAGGGCATTCGGGTGGGTATCGGCACCGATGGATGCTCGTCCAGCAATGATCTGGACATGTTCGCCGCCATGCGGCTGGCGACCAACCTCGCACGGCTTGTGCACGATGATCCTGCGGCCCTCTCGGCACGCGACGTTGTCCGTGCCGCCACCATCGAGGGAGCGCGCGCCCTCGGTCTGGCGGACCGGATCGGCTCGATCGAGGTGGGCAAGGAGGCGGATCTCATCGCCCTCGATGTGAACGCACCACACCTGGTCCCAGTCCGCGATCCCTACACGTCGGTGGTCTTCAGTGCAGGCAGGTCCGACGTGCGTCACGTCTTCGTCGCCGGGGAGCCTATCGTGCTTGACCGCCGTTCCGCGCGCGTCGACCACGACAACGTGATTGCCGAGGCGCGTCGCGCGGTGACCGACGCAAGCCCGCGGGCGGGTCAGCAGCGTCTTTAGGGACTCAAGTGACGCCTGGGAAGATTGAGGCCTTGCCAGCGACGCAACGTTTCGGTCACGGCATGCGGTGTCTGTCCGAACCCTGTGGGTCAACGGATAGCCTGATGCAACTGACCATTCTCCGGACGATCGGCGGTGCCGATCCGCGGAGCCTTCAAAGGAGGATCCATCGTGCGCAAGACGCTCGGTGCTATTGCGGGTCTGAGCGCGGCTGCGCTCGCCCTTGCTGCCTGTGGCAGCGCCCCTGATTCCGGCAGCTCGTCGTCTGCGGCGCCCGCATCGTCGTCGGCTGCGCCGGAGTCGTCGTCGGCAGCTCCCTCGCCAGAGCCCACGACCGCTTCCTACAAGGCGTGCATGATCTCGGACGCCGGTGGCTTCGACGATCGGTCGTTCAACCAGACGGCATTCGCCGGCCTCACTGCGGCCGAGGCGGGCCTCGGTGTCGAGGTCCTCGCTCTGGAGAGCGGCTCCGACGCTGACTACCAGCCCAACATCAACCAGGCTGTGCAAGAGGGCTGCAACATGATCGTCACGGTGGGCTTCCTTCTTGGTGACGCCACCGATGCCGCGGCCCAGGCCAACCCGGATGTGGATTTTGCCATCGTCGACTACGCCTACGAGGCGCCGTCAGACAACCTCAAGGGCCTTGTCTTCGCTACGGAGCAGTCGTCCTTCCTCGCGGGATACCTCGCGGCCGGCATGACGACGACAGGCACGGTCGGCACCTACGGCGGCATCCCGATTCCCTCGGTGACCGCCTTCATGAGCGGCTTCTACCAGGGTGTGACCTACTACAACGAGCAGAAGGGCACCGACGTCGAGGTCCTCGGCTGGGATCCGACTGATGTCGAGAAGGGCACCTACGCTGGTGGCTTCGACGACCAGAACAAGGGGAAGCAGATCGCGAAGAACTTCATCCAGCAGGGTGCGGACATCATCTTCCCGGTCGCCGGTCCCGTCGGCCTCGGTAGTGCAGCGGAGGCGCAGGCCGTCGACGGTGTCTCGATCATCTGGGTTGACACTGACGGCTGCATCAGTGCCGAGCAGTACTGCGATGTCTTCTTGACCAGCGTGATGAAGGGCCTAGATGTCGCCGTCGAGGCCAGCATCGCCAGTGGTGTGGACGGCACCTTCAACAGCGAGCTCTACGTTGGGACCCTGGAGAATGGGGGCACCAAGCTCGCGCCATTCAACCAGTTCGATGGCGACGTCCCTGCCGAGCTCAAGGCAGAGCTGGAGACGGCTGCGGCCGGCATTATCGATGGGTCCATCACCGTCACGCCGTAACCTGACACTGAGCATTCGCCGGCGCGCCCGGGACGCGAGCATTAGGCTCTCGTCCCGGGCGCGCTGTCATCGCCGATGTGGCTGAGAGGGGAGAGGTGCAGCTCCAACTTCGAGGCATGACGAAGAGCTTCGGCGACCTCGTGGCCAATGACGACATCTCCGTGACTATCGAGGCCGGGCAGATTCACGCGCTCCTAGGCGAGAATGGCGCCGGCAAAAGCACGCTGATGAACATCCTGTACGGCCTGCTACGCCCTGATTCGGGCGAGATTCTCGTGGATGGCTCACCTGTCGCCTTTGGGAGCCCGGCCGACGCGATCAAGGTCGGCATCGGCATGGTCCACCAGCACTTCATGCTCGTGCCGGTCTTTACCGTCGCGCAGAACGTCGAACTCGGTGATGAGCGGGTCGGACCTCTCGGCTTCCTTAGGACATCCGAGGCGGAAGAGGCGGTGCGAGAGGTCTCCCAGCGCTTTGGCCTCGAGGTCGATCCGGCCGCCATCGTCGAGGACCTGCCCGTGGGCATCCAGCAGCGTGTGGAAATCATCAAGGCGCTCACACGCGATGCTTCCTGCCTGATCCTCGACGAACCCACCGCCGTGCTGACTCCGCAAGAGACGGACGAGTTGCTCGCGATCATTCGTGGTCTCCGCGACTCAGGCAAGAGCATCGTACTGATCACGCACAAGCTGCGCGAGGTGCGCGAAGCCGCGGACGTCATCACGGTGATCCGACGGGGACGCGTCGTGGCGACCGCGATCCCTCCGAGCACATCTGAGACGGAGCTCGCGGCACTCATGGTCGGGCGCGAGGTGAGTCTCACCGTTGATCGAGGCACGTCATCACCAGAGGCCCAGACCCTGCAGGTGCGCGGTCTCACGGTCTACGACGCTGCGGATCGCGTAGTCGTCGATGATGTTTCCTTTGACGTCCGTGCCGGTGAGATCCTGTGCATTGCAGGAGTCCAGGGCAACGGGCAGACCGAACTCGTCGAGGCGATCATGGGGCTGCAGGATCGCGTGGTGGGCGAGATCCACGTGGGCGGCACGGTCACCTCTCACCCAGAGACGCGGCGCATGCTCGCTCTCGGCGTCGGCTACGTCCCGGAGGACCGCGAGGAGGACGGCCTCGTATCGACCTTCAGCCTGGCGCAGAACCTCGTCCTGGACACGATCTCCACCTCGCGCTGGAGCCGCTACGGCATCGTTGACTACGCGCGCATCGACGCCGGCGCCCGTGAACTGCTCGCGCAATTCGACGTTCGCGCGCGAGATGCGTACGTCACCGCGGGCACGCTCTCGGGCGGCAATAAGCAGAAGGTCGTTCTCGCCCGCGAACTCTCACGCGATCTCACGGTCCTGATCGCTGCTCAACCGACCCGCGGTCTCGATGTCGGCTCCATCGAGTTCGTCCATCGGCGACTAATCGAGGTGCGGGACTCCGGTGTTGCCGTCCTCATCGTCTCGACCGAACTTGATGAAGTCTGTGCGCTCGCCGACAGGATCCTGGTGATGTACCAGGGCCGAGTGGCGGGAATTGTCGGGAGGGACTCGCCACGTGACGACCTTGGCATGCTCATGGCAGGGGTTGTGCCGGCATGAGCGAGGAGCGCAGCGAGAACCCGACCCCGATTCTTGACAGCCGTACCCGCGACACGCTGCACCCTCCGGCGGAGCCGCCTCCGGGCACGTCCGCGGAAATCCGTCGCTCCGTCCTCGGCATGAACCTGCTCGTGTCGTTCCTTTCCGTCGTGCTCGCTCTGGTGATCGGCGGCGTGCTCATCGTGATCTCCTCACCCGAGGTGCTCAGTGCGGCCTTCTACTTCTTCGACCGTCCGGCGGACACCTTCTCGGCCATCTGGCAGACGCTCTCCTCCGCGTACTCGGCACTCTTCCAGGGTGCGATCGTTAACCTGAGTGCGCTCAGCGAAGGCGACCTGGCTCGGGCGTTCTACCCGATGTCCGAGAGCATCACCATCGCCTCACCACTGATCGTCGCAGGTCTGGCGGTCGCGATCCCCTTCCGCGCGGGGCTGTTCAACATTGGCGCGCAGGGACAGATGACCTTCGCTGCAATCGGAGGTGGTTATGTCGGCTTCGCCCTGGCCTTGCCTGCGGGATTGCACCTGGCGGCTTCGGTCATCATGGCAATGGTGTTCGGGGCCGTCTGGGCGGGGATTGCCGGCTTCCTCAAGGCCCGCACCGGTGCCCACGAGGTCATCACGACGATCATGCTCAACTACATCGCGCTCTACCTGCTCAGCTGGGTTCTCAACCAGGATTGGTTCCAGCGCGAGGGCCGAAACGACCCGATCAGCCCGATACTGCCGGACACCTCCGTCTTCCCGAATCTCTTCGGCCTCTCGTTGCGAGTCCACGCCGGCTTCCTCGTCGCGCTGGTCGCCGTGGGGGTCATGTGGTGGATCCTCAATCGCACGACGCTCGGCTTCCGCATCAACACCGTGGGAGCCAATGCCTCCGCAGCTCGCACCGCCGGCATGAACGTCGGACGCACGTGGATCGTCGCGATGCTCCTCGGAGGCGCGATGGCCGGCCTCGCGGTCACCATGAATGTCAACGGCACAGACAAGGTCGTCACCGCCGGAGTCGTGGGCGCTATCGGATTCGATGCCATCACCGTGGCGCTCCTCGGCCGCGCCTCGCCGTTCGGGGTGCTGTGGGCCGGCTTGCTCTTCGGCGCCCTTCGGGCAGGTGGCCTCACGATGCAGGCACAGACCGGCACGCCAATCGACATCGTGCTCGTGCTCCAGGCGCTCATCGTGCTCTTCATCGCGGCTCCAGCACTCGTGCGGGCAGTCTTCCGGATACGGGGTGGTTCATCCGAAGCGATGTCCCTCGCGAAGGGATGGAACGGATGAGCGCCGCCATGACGGCTGTGCCGGAGGCTCCCGCCATCGCCCCGGTCTCACCGAGGCGTCCCCTCGCGATGGTGGCCATTGCGGTCTTCCTCGGCGGACTCTTTACCTGGCTCGCCCCCGCAGGCCAGGTGACGACCTTCATCTTCAACCTCGGGCAGCAGTTCTTCGAGATCCCCGACTGGTCCGTCAATTCACGCACCGCGGCGGCGGCGTTTGCGCTCATCGCCGTCCTCGCCGCCCTCGCCGCATGGCCGCTGCATATGCGCCGCCGGAGCGTGTTGTGGCCCTCCGCCATCATGGGCGCCGCCCTCATCATGTCTTTCCTGTCGTGGGTTGCTTCCGACGAGAGCCTGCCCGTCACGGGGCTGCTCCAGGGATCCCTCCTGCTGGCCGTCCCGCTCGTGTTCGGCGCCATGGCTGGCGTGCTCTGTGAGCGCTCCGGTGTCATAAACATCAACATCGAGGGCCAGCTGCTCGCCGGCGCCTTCATGGGTGCGGTCATCGGCTCGCTGACCGTCAACGTCTATCTGGGCCTCCTCGCGGCGCCTCTGGCGGGTGCGCTCATCGGAGTGCTGCTCGCGACGTTTGCCACGCGCTACTTCGTGGATCAGGTCGTTGTCGGTGTCGTGCTCAACGTCCTCGTCATCGGACTGACCGGCTTCCTTTACAGCCGATTCCTGTCAGAGGACCCCGACAGGTGGAACAACCCTCCACGGTTGCCCAACATCACGATTCCGGTGCTCTCGGAGATCCCTGTCGTCGGACCGGTCATGTTCGAGCAGAACCTCATCGTCTACCTGATGTACGTCACGGTGATCCTGGTGCAGCTGGGCCTTTTCTCAACCCGCTGGGGCCTTCGTGTGCGTGCTGTGGGCGAGCATCCCGACGCGGCCGCCTCTGTGGGCATTCGCGTCAACTCGGTGCGTTTCCGCACGGTCGTGCTGGGAGCGGCCGTCGCCGGCCTCGGGGGGGCGTTCTTCACGCTCGGATCGGTCGGGGCATTCGGGCGCGAGATGACCGCGGGTAACGGCTTTATCGCGCTGGCCGCCGTTATCTTCGGCCGCTGGACGCCGCTGGGCTCACTGGGTGCGGCCCTGCTGTTCGGCTTCGCCTACAACCTGCAAAACGTGCTGTCCATCATCGGCTCCCCGATCCCTAGCCAGTTCCTTCTCATGGCGCCCTACCTCGTCACGCTCATCGCCGTGGTCGGGCTGGTCGGCAAGGTCAGAGCCCCGGCGGCGGACGGCATCCCGTTCCGCAAGTCGGCCTAGGGTGGGTCCCATGGAGATCGATTGGGGCGCCCTTCGCGCTTCGGCGATCGACGCTATGGGCCACGCGTATGCCCCGTACTCGCGATTCAAGGTGGGCGTCGCCGGCCTCGTCGACGACGGACGCATCGTGACCGGATGCAACGTCGAGAACGCCGCCTACGGGGTGGGTCTGTGCGCCGAGTGCGGAATGGTGTCCGAGCTCCATGGGACCGGCGGGGGCCGGCTCGTTGCGGTCGCCTGCGTGGACCAGCACGGTGACCCGCTGATGCCTTGCGGGCGCTGCCGCCAACTGCTTTGGGAGCATGGGGGCGCTGATTGCCTCCTCGTCACCCCCGAGGGCATCCTGCCCATGAGCGACGTGCTGCCGCAGGCCTTTGGCCCCGGGGATCTGATGGCCCGCCGCGAGGATCGACCGTGAGCTCTGCGGAGCCCTACGCCGCCGTCGATCTCATTCGTGCCAAGCGTGATGGCGGCAAACTCACTGATGCCCAGATTGATTGGCTCATCGCCGCCTACACGCGCGGCCTGGTCCACGACGAGCAGATGTCCGCCATGGCCATGGCCATTTACTTCCGCGGGCTGGCAGGGGATGAGTTAGTGCGGTGGACGCAGGCGATGATCGCCTCGGGGGAGCGCATGGATTTCAGCGCGCTCACTCGGCCCACCGTCGATAAGCACTCCACGGGAGGCGTGGGGGACAAGATCACGCTCCCACTCGTGCCGATCGTCGCTGCGTGCGGTGCCGCCGTACCTCAACTCTCGGGTCGAGGTCTCGGGCACACCGGTGGCACGCTCGACAAACTGGAGTCGATCCCGGGCTGGCGCGCGCATCTGAGCAATCACGAGATGCTGGCGATCCTTCAGGATGTGGGAGGTGTCATCTGCGCGGCGGGATCAGGTCTAGCGCCGGCGGACCGCAAGTTGTATGCACTGCGTGATGTGACGGCCACCGTGGACAGTATTCCTCTGATTGCTTCGAGCATCATGAGTAAGAAGATCGCAGAGGGAACGTCGGCACTCGTGCTCGACGTCAAGACTGGCTCGGGTGCCTTCATGTCAGACACCGCCAACGCCGTGGAGCTCGCCCGCACCATGGTGCGCCTCGGTCAGGATGAGGGGGTCCGCACACGGGCCTTGGTCACCGCCATGGATGTCCCCCTCGGGGCGGCTGTCGGCAATGCTCTCGAGGTGGCTGAGTCCATCGAGGTACTCCAGGGGGGTGGACCCGCGGATGTCGTGGAGTTGACCCTGATCCTGGCGCGACACATGCTCGACCTCGTCGGGATCGAGGCAGATCCTGAAGGGGCAATTGCGAGCGGGCGTGCATTCGATCACTGGCGGCGCATGATCCGCGCCCAGGGTGGCGATCCCGATGCCACCCTCCCCCGTGCCCCCCTGGTGGAGACGATGACTGCCACTGCCGCGGGAGTCGTGACGCGCACCGATGCCTTGGCTATCGGCCGAGCAGCCTGGCGCCTGGGTGCGGGTCGGGCGACCAAGGACGAGGCGGTGTCGGCATCGGCGGGGATCGAGGTCGTGGTGAAGCCGGGTGATGTCGTGGCCGCGGGCCAGCCGCTCCTGCGTCTTCATGCCGAAGATCCGATGCGGATGGCGGCGGCACGAGCGATCCTGAGCGACCCTGGCGATGCCGTGGTCGTGTCACCGCCCGGCACGGCGTACTCACGTCTCCCGCTCGTCATCGACATCATCGACTGAACGCGCACCGCCTATGAGCGATTAAGCGTGTCATCTGGGCCAATCCCCTCACGGAGTGCGTCTGTGCGCTAGCGCTCATCCACAGTGCGCGATCTCACGTAGCCTGCGATACCCCCGCGTTCGTACCGTCATTGCAACGTCCGGATGACGAGGGGAGAGGTCGTGACACACAGCACGCAGGACATCATCGAAGGAGATGTGCGAGAAGCGATTCGGCGCGGGGGTCTTGATCCCCTGCGAGATCGCGAGGCCGTCCAGGATCTCGTGCGCATGGCGATACGTCGCTACGCCGCACGCGAGGACGATGACAGCACCATGATGGACGACCTCGACTCGGTCTCCCAGCAGGTCCTGGACGATGTGGCTGGATTCGGCCCACTGCAGAGATTCTTCGATGATCCCGATATTGAGGAGATCTGGATCAATGCCCCGGGGCGCATTTTTGTGGCCCGGGCGGGACGAAGTGAACTCACCACCGCTGTGCTCACCGACGCGCAGGTACGTAGCCTGGTGGAGCGCATGTTGCAGTGGTCGGGGCGTCGCATCGACCTCTCCACCCCGTTTGTCGACGCGATGCTGCCGGATGGCAGCCGCCTGCACGTGACGATCCCGGACATCACGCGAGCCCACTGGGCCGTGAACATTCGACGATTCGTCCAGCGGCCGGTGGACATTCATGAGCTTGTCCCGACCGGCAGCCTGACGGCTGAGGCCGCTGATTTTCTGGATGCCTGCATGGTGAGCGGGCTCAATTGTGTGGTGGCGGGTGGCACGCAAGCGGGCAAGACAACGCTCCTCAATGCGCTCCTCGGGTGTGTGCCCTCCAGTGAACGCATCATCAGCTGCGAGGAGGTCTTTGAGATCCACCTTCCCCATCACCCGGACTGGGTAGCCATGCAAACGCGCGACCCCAGCCTCGAGGGCACGGGTGAGATACCGCTTCGCAGGCTGGTCAAGGAGGCACTCCGCATGCGTCCATCGCGCCTCATCGTCGGAGAGGTCCGACAGGCGGAGGCCCTGGATCTGCTCATTGCCATGAATAGCGGCCTGCCGTCGGCGGCGACTTTGCATGCCAACTCTGCGCGTGAGGCGGTCACCAAACTGTGCACCCTTCCCCTCCTCGCGGGCCAAAACATCGCGGCCGACTTTGTGGTGCCGACCGTCGCGGGCTGTGTCGACATCGTGGTGCACACGGCGACCGCGCGCGATGGTCGCCGACAGATTCGTGAGATCGCCGCCCTACCCGGTCGTGTTGAAGCCGGCGTGGTCGAGATCGCCGAGATTTTCACGCGCCGCGGGACGGTGCTGATGCGCGGCACAGGATTCCCTCCGCACGAGGATCGATTTGCCGCCGCCGGTTTTGACCTGCCGCAGCTGCTGCGCCCCGCGAGGGCAGCGGCATGATCGGCGCTCTCCTCGGGCTCGCCATTGGAGCCGGAGTTCTGCTGGTCATCCTCGGCATGACCACCTCCCCGCGCGTTCAGGAGCCTGGTCCGTCACGGCTGCAACGACTCATCGATCGCGCCGGACTCGATCGGGTCGGCCCGAGCGGTGTCATCGCCGCATGCATCGGTCTTGCCCTCGTGACGGTGTTGCTGACCCTGGCCATATCGGGTGTGGTCATGGTTGCGGCCCTGGCGGGACTGGTGGCTGCCTATCTGCCCATTTCCGTATTGAAGCGACGTGCCCGCGGGCGCGGGCGTGCGCTACGAGCGGCCTGGCCCGATGCCGTTGACATGCTCGGCTCTGCGGTCCGTGCCGGAATGTCGTTGCCGGAGGCGGTGAATGACCTGGGGGTGCGAGGTCCGGAAGCCCTGCGTCCGGCGTTCCTGACCTTCGGCGGGGACTACCGCGCCAGCGGCTCCTTTGCGACGTCCCTGGACACCTTGAAGGACACGGTGCGCGATCCCGTAGCGGATCGGGTGATCGTGGCCCTGGGCATAGCTCGAGATGTGGGTGGCAGCGATCTCGGCCGCGTGCTGGCAACCCTGAGTGACTTCCTACGCCAGGATGCCCGCGCCCGTGGTGAGATTGAGGCGCGCCAGAGTTGGACCGTCAACGCCGCCCGCGTGGCTGTGGCTGCTCCCTGGATCACGCTGCTGTTGCTGTGCACACGTCCGGAGACGGTTGCGGCGTACTCCACCATGACGGGCGCGCTGATCCTGGTGGGTTCGGCGCTGCTCTCCGTTGTCGCCTACCGGGTCATGACGACCATCGGTCGCCTCCCCGATGACCCACGGGTGCTGGCATGAGTGCCGGAGGCGGGCTTCTCGGGCTCATCATCGGCGCTGCGCTCGTGCTCATTGTCGGCGCACTGGCCGCCCATCGCCGCCCCCGACTGACGGTTCGCCTGCGTGGTCAACGTCGCATGCCGGTCGAGAATGGACCGGTTGCTGCGCTGCACCAGTTGCTCCTGGCGCCGATCAGTCGCCTACTCAGTCGGGCAGGAAGTGACCTGGAGGGTCGGCTGCGCCGCGCGGGACGTGAGCCGGACACGGAGCGCTATCGACTCGAGCGGATCGTGTGGTGCTCGATCGGGGCGGGTGCGGGAGCCCTCATTGGCATCGTCATGGGGCTGAGAGGTGAGGGGGTCTCGGGTGCGGCGGTCGTTGCACTGATTGTGGTCGGCGCATCAGCCGGCTGGCTCATGCACGATCACACGCTTACGCGCGCAACGCGCCAGCGTGGAGCGCGGATGTCGGAGCAACTCCCGACGGTTGCCGAGCTCGTTGCCTTCGCTGTCTCTGCGGGTGAGGGTCCCCTCGCCGCCATCGACCGCGTGGCCGGGACCGTGCGCGGTGACCTGGCGGGCGAATTCGCCACGACCGTTCGGCGGGTGCGGGGCGGATCGACGTTCCCCGGTGCGCTGCGGGAGATGGCGAACGACGTGCCGAGCCTTGATGTCGCCCGATTTGTCGACGGCATCGCTGTGGCGAGTGAGCGGGGTACGCCCATCGCGGATGTCCTTCGTGCTCAGGCGGCTGATGCACGTGCTGCGGGACGCAGGCTGCTGTTGGAAAAGGCCGGACGCAAAGAGGTGCTCATGCTCGTCCCCGTTGTCTTCTTCATCCTGCCCATCGTCGTCGTCATTGCGCTCTTCCCCGGCATCCACGGTCTCCAACTCACCGTCTCCTAGTTCATTCCGCCTGACAAGCAGTAGGTCAACCCACTCAGATGCACCAACCACATAAGAGGAGATTCACATGTCGCACATCCGCACCGCTCTTGCCCGACTCATTGCACGCATCACGACCAGCGATCGAGGTGACGTCCCCGGCTGGGTCCTCGTAGCGGTGATGACCGCGGGCCTTGTCACGGCCCTGTGGCTCGTGGCTGATGACGCACTCACCAGTGTTCTTGATCGTGCGATCAGCAGCGTGTCGGGCCCGTGAATGACCTTCGCCGCTGGATAAAGGGGGACCGCGGGAGTGCCGTGGTGGAGTTCGCGCTCGTGACACCACTCCTCCTCCTCGTCGCACTCGCGGTCCTCCAGATCACGCTGGCCCTCCACGTGCGGTCGACCCTTACCGCCGCGGCCGCTGAGGGTGCGCGAGCCGGTGCCCTGGCTGATGCGGGCTTGGGAGTGGCTGAGGCGCGCACCCGTGATGTCCTCCGGGATGCACTCGGCGGTGATGCGGCACAGGACATCGTGGCGACCCGGATGACGCGCGACGGCACCGAATTGGTTGCCGTACGGGTCACCGGTCGTCTGCCGCTGCTCGGCACCTTTGGACCCACGATCGTGTCCGTGGAGGGTCATGCGATCCGGGAGCGACCGTGATGAATCACGTGCGTCACCACCTCACGCGCGATGAGGGCGCGGCAGCGATCGAGTTTGTTGTCCTTGTCGTCATCGTCATCGTCCCCATCGTGTACGTCGTACTCGCTGCCATGCAGGTCCAGGCTGCTGCCTATGCGGTCACTCAGGCAGCGAGGGAGTCAGCGCGAGCCTTTGTCCAGGCTGACTCACTCGCGCAGGCTCGCGCATCGGCTCGGCTTGCCACGCGGATAGCCCTGGAAGACCAGGGCGTGAAGGTGAGGGGGGATGAGGTCACGGTCACCTGCGAGGGAGTCTGTCTGGCACCGGGGTCGGCTATCCGCGTGACGGTGAGCACCCGGGTGCGGCTGCCCTTCCTGCCCGAGAACCTGGCGGAGTCCACCGTGGGTGCCGTCCCGGTGACGGGTGAGCACTTTGCCGTCATCGACGACTATCGGAGTGAATGATGAGATGGACCACGATGCGTCAGGACGAGGGCAGCATCCTCGTGCTGAGCCTGGGCTTCATTGTCGTGTGCATCCTGGCCGTGGCGGTCGTTGTCGACGCCTCCGCCATGTTTCTTGAGCGCCGCTCCCTGCAGGCTCGCGCGGATTCCGCCGCACTTGCCGGCGCCCAGGCGGTTGATCTCACGGACTACTACGCACGCGGCCCAGCCGCGCGAATCGTCCTCGATCCGGCCCGGGTCCGGGGCGCTGTCGAGCGCCATGTGCGCCGCGCCCCCGGTGAGGGACGTCTTACCGCCGTCTCCCTGCGCGGCTCCGAGGTCGTGGTCTCCATGACGCATCGAATGCGTCCACCCTTTTCCGGCTGGCTGACACCCGCGGGTGCCTACGATCTGCACGTTGAGGCGGGTGCCGTCTTGAGCTACCGCCGGGAGTGACCGGAGTCTGAGGTGGTGGGTGCGCCATCGTCCTCGACGGCGCGATAGATCAGCACCCACGTGCAGATAAGCCACGAGGCGATCAATCCGGCAAGCAGCCAGCCCAGGAAGGCACCCGGCGCCCCGGTGATGAAGAACCCATTCAGGGCGCTGAGGAACCACACGACGAAACACACGATGCCCATGAGAGCCACGGTGATGAGCCATCGTCCCCACCGGGCACGGATCGTACGAAAGTTCACCGCAAGGGGCGAGCGCTGACCATCGACAACGGCGATCAATAGGTAGGGCGTCGCCGCCAGGATGATCAGGCCCGGGATGACGTACAGGATCAAGCCCATGAGCACGGCGAGAAGTAGGCCCACGGACCAGGCAAGCAGGGGTAGGAACCGTGGTGCTGAGCTCGCGAGGATGGGGCCGATTCCGACATGGCCCGATGTGGACACGAGGAGCGCCGTGGTCACGAGCAGGAATGACGCGACGAGTCCGAGGAAGGATGCCACTGCCAGCACAATGAAGGCGGGATTAAGTCCCGGTGTGACATTGGGCAGGATGAAGAGTGCTTGAAGCAGCGCGTTGATGATGATCGTCGGGATGAGAATCCGCCAGGCACGCCACATGCGCAGGAGTGCCGACCCCATCGCTGAGGCCCGATAGAGGGGAGCTGCCGTCGTTTCAGGTGCATTCATGATGCCTCCTGCACGGCATCGGTGAGGACATCCTCGGCGTTGCCCGTGAAGATGACCTCGGATCCGATGGTGATGGTGAGGGCGTAGGGAGCGGTGCCCTCCGCTTCGGCGAGAATCACCTGTCCGTCCAGGGTCGATCCAGTGCAGGTGATGCCCGGCTCAGATGTCGCGCACTGAGGAGCGACAAGGATGTCGACCTGCTCCGTGACGAGGATGTCGTAGACCGCATTACGCACTGTGGTCACCGGTCCTCCACCGACGGGTGTGAGGGCGGCCACCTGGGAACATGCGCTGAGTGAGAGCGCAATCAGCGGTACGGCGATCCATCGGCGATTCACGAGGCGGCTCCGCGGTGCGCGATCACGTGAGCGCGCGCCCTCATCTGCTCGGATTCGACGGCGGCATCGGTGATGGCCGACATCTCAAAGGGCGCGGGCATCACGAGTTCGACGTTGCGATCGAGTGGAGACCCCGCACGCAGAGCAGGATCAGCCAGCCAGGCATTCGCGGACAGTTCGCGGCTGAGAGATGCCAACCCCACCTGGGTTAGGTCTCCCGGCGTCCACGTCGGTGGGGCCGCGTGGTCAAGGGCGGTGACGAAGATCGACAGGGTGCCGTCGCGGTTGTCGATCAATTCGACGAGTTGCTGCTGCTGAGGAAAGTCAACGCAGGACGCGGTGGTGATCTCCCAGAATCCGCCCACGCCACCCTCCCGAAGGTGCGGGGTGAGCGTGTTGATGTGGGTATGCCCATTGAGCCACGCGATGCAGACGGGATAGCGCAGGAGCATGTCGATGAATTCCTCCGCGTGGATCAGGGGCTGGCCACCGGTGACGGGCGTAGCGCCGTTCTCCAGTGTCAAGGAGTTGTGGTGGCTGCAGACAATCGCGAGCCGCCCCTGTGTCTGGCACTGCTCGAGTTGAGCCTGGAGCCAATCGAACTGGTCCTGGGGCACAGCGCCGTCGGCACCAGCGGCCAGATTGCAGGTATCCAGGCCAAACACGCGCAGATACGGGGTCATATCCGCGCTCCACCAGGTTTCGCCGGAGTCCACATTGGCCTGCGTCCACCCGTGACCCACCGGCCCGGGCACCGCGGGGGAGTCAAGATGGGCCTGCATGAAGTCTGCTCGTTCGAGCAGTTTGCGGGCCGGATCCGCTGTGACATCCCGGATGCCAGGCAGCAAGCCGACGCTCTCCCGGATCGCGTTGATGGCAATCTGCACCACGCTCAGGTCGGTCGCGAACCCCTGGAGCCAATTGAGTCCAAGGGCCTCACCGGTCGCGGCCTTGCGACTACCGACCGCCCATGCAAAAAGTGCAGGGTCGGCCCGGAAGGTCCCCATGTAGGTCGCGTCATGGTTGCCGTAGACGGCGAACCAGGGCACGGGTAGTCCCTGGGACGTGACCGGGTTGCTCACTGCGGCGGCGAGCATGCCGGGCACGGTAGGGTATCCGTAGGCTCCATAGACGTCACCCATGGGATCGTCCGGGTGGTAGGCGTACGTCGCCTCGGACCAGATCTGGGGCCCCTCGTACATGCCGACCGCGCCGCTATTGGGAGTCACGTCTTTGCCATCAAGGATGTCGATGTACCAACGCGTCTCTAGAGCAGAGAGATTGTCGGCGCTGTCGCCCGTGCTGATGGCCGAAGCCAGGGGCGCACCCGTGATGCTGCTGGATTGCGCTGCGACCACGCTGTCAACGACGGAGGCGAGGACATGCGTGGTTAGCGTGTCCTGCGGCCGGCAGGCATCGGTGAAAAGTTCCGGGGCGATGCTCTGGATCGCATCCATACGCGCGGGCGTTTGGGCGTCAATGACGTGAATGTCTGACAGGTGCGCGAAGTAGTAGAGAGACCGTCGCGACGTGGACCGACGGGGATCCGCCTCTCGTCCCAGGAGGTCAACGCGGGCAATGAAATCCTCTCCCGCACCGGCTAGGAGGGTCCGGTAGGAACCCCGGGCGACGGACGACGACATCTTGATTGTCTGCAGCAGTGTGCTGGGCACATCCGCTGCACGCATGGGCAGTGCGAGCGCATCACCGAGCACCTGCCGAGATACGCCCCAGCCGATCGCAAGCGCGGAAACACCCGCGATGAATCGTCGTCGCGAAACGCCAGACATGGGTCCTCCCGGGGCAGAGTGTAGGCCAGCGCGCGGACCTGAGGCTGGTCTTGCGGGCACGGGTGTGGTGGGGCGAGGACCTCCCTCGTAGGCTTACGAACCGTGGCCAACCCCGAGATTCCTGAGTCGCTCGCCGAACTTGAGCAGACCCTCGCGGGCATTGAGCAGGTCCTCGATATCCCGTCCCTGCGCGAGCACGCGGCGGCCTTGGAAGAGGAAGCGTCGGCTCCGGATCTGTGGGATGACCAGGCCAATGCCCAGCGGGTGACGTCGGAGTTGTCACTTGCGCAGAGTGACATTCGCCGGATCGAGGCCCTCCGGCGCCGCTTAGACGATCTAGTCGCCCTGGTCGAACTCGCCGAAGGTGAGGACGACGAGGACTCCTGGGCGGAAGCCGCGACCGACCTTGTCGCGCTGAAGGCCGCGATCGGCGAAATGGAGGTCCGCACACTGTTGTCCGGTGAGTACGACGCTCGCGAAGCACTCATCACGATCCGCTCGGAAGCCGGTGGGGTCGATGCTGCCGACTGGGCCGAAATGCTCCTACGCCTCTACACGCGGTACTGCGAGCGCCACGGCTGGCCCTTTGAGGTCTACGACACCTCCTACGCCGAGGAAGCCGGCATTAAGTCCGCGACGTTCGCGGTCAAGGCCCCCTACGCCTACGGCACCCTCTCCATCGAGCAGGGAACCCATCGTCTGGTGCGCATCTCGCCCTTTGACAACCAGGGCCGCCGACAAACCTCCTTCGCCGCTGTGGAAGTCCTTCCGGTGACGGAGCAGACCGACCACATCGACATCCCCGAGACGGATATTCGTATTGATGTCTTTCGCTCCAGCGGGCCCGGAGGTCAAAGCGTCAACACGACGGACTCGGCCGTACGCATCACCCATCTGCCCACCGGCATTGTCGTCTCCTGCCAAAATGAGAAGTCTCAGATCCAAAATCGTGCGGCAGCCATGAGGGTGTTGCAGTCGCGCCTCCTGGAGGTCCGTCGGCGCGAAGAGCGCGAAAAGATGAATGCCCTGAAGACCGACACGGCCGGGTCCTGGGGCACCCAGATGCGGTCCTACGTCCTGCACCCCTATCAAATGGTGAAGGACCTGCGCACCGAGCACGAGACCGGCAATACATCGGCCGTGCTCGACGGTGAGATCGACGACTTTGTGGAGACCGGAATCCGCTGGAGGCGCCAGCAGGAGACCCGCGGCTGAGGTAGTCTCCGGGCATGTCGTATTCGGTTGAGCCTTCCTCCAGATCCTGGACCGCCACCAAGGTGGTCTCTGTCATCGTGGCCATCGTCACCGCGGGCTACATGCTCCCGTGGTGCATCGCAGCCGTGCGAGACGTTCCGCACTGGCTCGTCTTTTGGATCAATCTGCTCCTGGGTTGGACCATCATCGGGTGGATCGTGGCCCTGGTCATGGCGCTGCGGACGCAGCGGACGGTCGTCATCGCCGACTAGCAGCTCCCCCAGGTGCCCCGGGATCCCCCTCGGCACCCCCGGCGTACGCCTGTCGATTCCTGTCCCCGAGGCCCCAGCACCTACACTCAATGGGTGATCCTGTTCGAAAACGTCACCAAGCTCTATCCGACTCAGGTGCGCCCGGCTCTCGACGGCGTTTCCCTGGAGATCGAGAAGGGCGAGTTCGTGTTCCTCATCGGGGCCTCTGGCTCGGGCAAGTCGACCTTCCTTCGACTCGTCCTCAAGGAGGATTCACCCACCGAGGGTGCTGTGTGGGTGGCGGGCAAGGACCTCAATCGTCTGTCGAATTGGAAGGTCCCCCAGCTGCGGCGTCGGATCGGCACCGTCTTTCAAGACTTCCGACTGCTACCCAACAAGTCTGTCTTCGACAACGTCGCGTTCGCCCTTGAAGTCATTGGCAAGTCCCGCGCCCAGGTGCAGCGGATCGTCCCTGAGGTCCTCGAGTTGGTCGGCCTGGAGGGCAAAGAGCAGCGCATGCCCGATGAGCTCTCCGGCGGCGAACAGCAGCGGGTCGCGATCGCGCGTGCGTTTGTCAATAAGCCGGCGATGCTCATCGCGGATGAGCCCACGGGCAACCTCGACCCCACGACGTCCGAGGGCATTATGAAGTTGCTGGAACGCATCAATCGCACCGGGACGACGGTCGTTATGGCCACCCACGATGCTGCCATCGTCGATCAGATGCGCAAGCGCGTCATCGAGTTGGAGCAGGGGCACCTCGTGCGCGATCAGTCGCGCGGCGTCTACGGGTATTCGAGGTAGGGATGCGGGCTCGTTTCGTTTTTAGTGAGGTTGGCAACGGCCTGCGGCGCAATCTGACGATGACGATTGCCGTGATCATCACCGTCGGTGTGTCCCTTGCCCTCTTCGGTGTGGCACTTCTGGTGCGCTCCCAGGTCGATACCATGAAGGACTTCTGGTTTGACAAGGTCGAGGTGTCGATCTTTTTGTGCAATGACAATTCCGAGACGCCTTCCTGCGCCGGGGGCAAGGTCACGGACGCCCAAAAGGATCAGATTGAGGCCGATCTTGAATCCCTGCGCCCGTTGGTGCAGGAGGTGTTCTTTGAGTCCCAGCAGCAGGCATTCGACCGCTTCATCGTGCAATACCGCAACTCTCCCATCGTTGACAGCGTGACCGTCGAAGCGCTGCCTGAATCCTTCCGGGTCAAACTTTCCGATCCGACCAAGTACGACATCGTGGCCTCTGCCTTTGAGGGCAGACCGGGAGTCGAGCAGGTCAATGATCAACGGCAATTCCTCGAAAAGTTCTTCCAACTTCTCGGAGGATTACAGGCCATCGCCCTGGTGATTGCCATCGCGATGCTCGTGGTGACCGTGCTCCTCATCGTCAATACGATGCGTATCGCTGCCTTTAGTCGTCGCAGAGAGACAGGTATCATGCGACTTGTTGGTGCATCGAACTTTTACATTCAGCTTCCCTTCCTGCTGGAAGCCGCGATCGCCGCCGCTGTGGGAGCCACCCTTGCCACCGGAGGCCTCATTCTCGTCCAGGCCTTCGTCGTCGAGCGGGTACTGGCACCCGCCTTCCAGTTCACGGCCTTCGTCGGTTGGGACGCCGTTGCGGCGATTGTCCCCATCCTGTACATCACGGGCATTGTTCTTGCCGGTCTGGCGGCATTCCTCACCCTGCGCAAGTACCTGCGCGTCTGAGCATGGCCAGGGAGCAGGGCCGCAAGCTCATCGCCCAAAATCGCAAGGCGCGCCACGACTACTCGATTGACTCCACCATCGAGGCGGGGCTCGTGCTGACCGGCACCGAGGTCAAGTCCCTGCGGGCTGGGCGCGCGACCCTGACGGATGGCTACGCCACGATCGAGAGCGGGGAAGTCTGGCTTCGTGGTGTGCACATACCCGAGTACGCCCTCGGGACCTGGACCAATCACGAACCCCGTCGTGCGCGCAAACTCCTGCTCAAACGGGAGGAAATCCGCAAGTTGGCCGCGAAGACCCAAGCCAAAGGCTTCACCCTGGTCCCCATTAGCCTGTACTTCAAGGATGGCTACGCGAAGGTTGAGATTGCGCTGGCGACGGGCCGCAAGCAGGGGGACAAGCGGCAGGCCATCGCCGAGCGTGAAGCAAAGCGTGAGACTGAGCGAGCCACGGGTCGTCGATCGAAGGGCATGGACGGATGAGCCAGGAGGCCGCACCCGCATCTGATCTGGATCGAATGCTGGATGATCTCTTCCCCTACCGCAGGACCACGGAGACATTCCGTCTCATCCCCGATGAGGGCGTTGGCCGTGACGTCCTCCTCAGCGAGGTGGCCACGATGGCCACAGCGGAGGATGCTCGAGGTGATTCCGGTCGCGTGTCCGGCAGTCTCTACAGCGGGGATCACGAGCACTATCACTTCCTCGCGCAGGTCTTTGAGCACTTCGCCCATGCCAATGTCCTACAGCGCGACATGTACCCCTCAGCGACAAAATTTGAGGGAGAGATCCTGGCCATGACGGCCGACCTCTTCCATTCACCGCAGCCGGTGGGGGTCGTGACCTCCGGCGGCAGTGACAGTCTCGTGCACGCTCTCTATGCCTACCGCGAGCAGGCTCGCGTCCAGCGTGACGTGCGCATGCCCAACGTCGTACTGCCCATCACCGCGCATGTTGCCCTGCGCAAGGGCGCCCACTGGATGGGCATTGAGGTGCGCGATGCACCCGTGGACGGCTCCTTCACCGTGGACGTCCCGGCCATGGCGTCGCTCATGGATGACAACACGATCGCGATCGTGGGCAGCGCGGGCGACTATGCCCACGGTCTCATCGACCCGATTGAGCGACTGGGTGAGCTCGCACAGGCTCGGGGTGTCGGGCTCCATGTCGATGGCTGCCTCGGGGGATTCCTGCTTCCCTGGGCAGAGGCTCTCGGCTACGACGTGCCCCTCTGGGATTTTCGCGTCCCCGGCGTGACCAGCATCTCGGCCGACACCCACAAGTACGGCTACGCGCTCAAGGGCACATCCGTCCTTCTCTACCGTGATGCGGCACTGCGATCGCAGCAGTGGTTTGCGTCCACCGACTGGCCCGGTGGTCTCTATCTGTCTCCCGGCCTGGCGGGTTCCCGCAGCGGAGGGCTGATCGCATCAACGTGGGCCGCCATGGTGAGTATCGGCCGAGATGGCTATCTCGCCCGGGCTGATTCGATCCTGACCACCAACAGCGTCATCCAGCAGGGCATTCGGGACGGCCTTCCGGAGCTCACTGTCATTGGCGATCCGCTCTTTATGACGTCCTTCATGTCCGATGACGTTGACGTCTATCTCGTGAATGATTCGCTGAAGTCCAGCGGTTGGCGCATGAATGCACTGCAACTTCCGCCATCCCTGCACTTTTGTATCACCGGCCCCAATACCCAGCCCGGCGTGGCTCAGGACTTCCTCGCCGACCTGAGGGTGGCTGTTGACTACGCCCTCGCCCACCGTGGTGAGCCCGCGGTCAGTGGAGCGATGTACGGCTTTGGCGCGATGCCCGATGGAGACCAGACCCTGCGCTCCGTCATGGGCGGTGTCCTGGACGCCATGCACGTTGCGGCGCCCGAGGTCTGACATGACCTGGACCCTCGCGGTCGATCTCGGCAATGGCGGCCCCAAGGTGGCGGCGGTGTACGCCGATGGCTCCCTGGGTCCGTGCGTGCAACGCTCCGTTTCCGTTGACATTGGACTGGACGGCGGTGCCACTCAGGATGCTGTCGAGTGGTGGGTGACACTGACCGACGCCATACGCGACCTCACCTCGCAGATGGGGACGGAGCAGCCGACAGCCATCGGCATCACCGGTCAATGGGGGTCGACCGTGCCGGTTGATGCTCAGGGTGAGCCGGTCGGCCCCGTCATCTTGTGGGCCGACACCCGTGCTCGTCGATACATGCACGAGGTCATCGGCGGCCCGGTCTCCGTGCAGGGTTTTGCGCCAAACAAGGTGGTGCCGTGGGTCCGCTTGACCGGGGGAGCACCGACCCCGTCGGGTGCGGATCCCACGGGCCACTCACTTCTGCTTCAGCGTGAATTCCCCTCGGAGTACGCCCGGGCGCACTGGCTGATGGAGCCGGTCGACTATCTCGGCATGCGACTCACCGGCCGTGCCGCTGCGACACCGGCATCCATGATTTTGTCCTGGTTGACCGACAATCGCATCGGTGCCCAGCCGCACTACGTCGACAGTCTTATCCGGCGTGCCCGTCGTGATCCGCATAGGTTGCCGCCCCTGGTGCCGACCGGCACGGTCCTCGGCACACTGCTCCCCGAGGTGGCGAGCGAGGTGGGCCTTGTCCCGAGCATCCCGGTGGTGTGTGGAGTGCCCGACCTCCACGCAGCCATCCTCGGCAGCGGTGCGATCGAGCCCTACGCCTCCCACATCGCCGTCTCCACAACCTCGTGGATCAGTGCCCGCGTACCGTTTAAAAAGACCGACATCCTCCATTCGATCGCATCCGTCCCCGGCTTTGACTCACTCCTGCCGGTCGTGGCCAACAATCAAGAGATCGGCGGGGGTGCGCTGCGCTGGCTTCGCGAGCAGATTGTGGATGCCGACTACCCCACCCTCCTCGAGGAGGCTGCCACGGCGCCACCGGGATGTGAGGGCCTGATGTTTGCGCCCTGGCTGAATGGTGAGCGCAGTCCCGTGGAAGACAAGGATGTTCGCGGGGCTTTTGTGGGCATGTCGCTGCGCACCGATCGCGCCATGATGATCCGCGCGGCGCTGGAGGGCGTTGCTCTCAATGCCCGCTGGCTCTTTGATTCCTATGAGCGCTTCTGCGGACGCACGATCCCATCGCTGCGTATTTTGGGTGGGGGCGCGGAGTCTGATCTGTGGTGTTCCATCTATGCCGGCGTCCTGGACCGGCCCATTGAGCAGGTACGCCGACCACGTGATGCCCAGCTCGTCGGTGCTGCCCTGTGGGCGCGGGTGGCTCTCGGCGAGCTCACCCTCTCCGAGGCCGCCAGTCTGGTGGAGGTGGAGCGAGTCTTCATGCCATCGGATTCCTCACGAGAGGTGTATCAAGAGGCGTACGGGGAGTATCGGGGCCTCTACAAGCGGCTCAAGGGCCTCGGCGCGCGAGCGCATTCCACTCGGGTAACAATGATTAGGTGAGGTCGATGAGGCACGTGCTTCCACGCCTTGTCGTGGTCACCCTCCTGGCCCTGGGCCTCGTGGGTATGCACCACCTTGTCGTGGTGGCCTGCCATCACGCCGGTGTCACATCAGCGGCTGCATCCCACCAAGCGCACGGTGCGCCCCTGGAGTCACCCCTGGCCGGGGTCCAGGAGGCGCCCGCTGAGTCACCATCCCCGGCGGGCATTGTCGGAGCAGCAGCGACATGTCTGGCCATCCTGTTGATGGTGATGAGCCTGGTCCTCCCGAGAGTTGTCGGGCGAGTGCGGCGATGGTCGCTGCCGCGTCTAGAACCGAGCACACCAGCGCGGATGCAGACGATTCACCGCCCCCCTGATCTGGCGGTGCTCTCAATATCGCGGACGTGATGGGCGGCACTGCGCCGACCATGACGTCATCGATTGAGAGGACAATTGTGTTATGAGGAGCTTTACACGCTTATCGACGTTCGCAGTCTCCGTGGTTGCAGGGGCCCTGCTTCTCACGGCGTGCGGTGGCTCACACGACATGTCCGACATGGACATGGTTACGCCGTCAGGTACGACGGGGGCGACAGCAGAGGATGCGATGTTCGCCCAGATGATGATCCCGCATCATGAGCAGGCGGTCGTGATGGCGACCCTGGCCGAGACCCGGGCGGCCAGCCCGGAGATCGTGGACCTCGCCGCCGAGATCAGGGCGGCACAGCAGCCCGAAATCGACCAGATGACCGCGTGGCTCGAGGAGTGGGGCGTGCCGGTGATGTCCGGCGACGAGGCCATGGGTGACCACGGCGGGCATGGCATGTCCGGCATGTTGACGCAGGATCAGCTGGGCCAGCTTGAGGATGCAAGCGGGCCGGAGTTTGACCGCCTCTTCGCGGAGTTCATGATCGAGCATCACGTGGGGGCCATCGACATGGCCGAAGATGTCGTCAACTCCCAGGATCCACGAGTCGCAGCGCTTGCGACGGAGATCATCACCACGCAGCAGGTTGAGATCGACCAGTTGCGGGCGTTCTTAGAGCGCCAAGGCCATGCGGCGGAGGGGGATGCTTCGGCATCCCCCTCTCTCATTGCACTATCGACACCGCTCGACCACGTGCACGCAGCCGTCTACATCGATGGCCGACTCCTCATCGGGACGCACACGGGCGTGACTGAGATCGACCCCGTCTCGGGAGTGGTGGTCAAGCGTGGTGCATCGCAGGACGACTTCATGGGCCTGGCCGGATCGGCCGAGCTCTTGGTCGCCAGTGGTCACCCGGGGATGGGGTCCGCGCTGCCCGATCCTGTCGGCCTGCTCCGCAGCACAGACGGTGCCCAGACCTGGGAGACCGTGTCGCTCACGGGCGAGATCGACTTCCACGCACTCGCGATCGACGGTGATCGGGTCGCCGGCGCGGCCAC
>JANRCR010000052.1 GCA_030726915.1 Candidatus Nanopelagicales bacterium | reverse complement strand
TCGCGATAGATCTCGCGTGACTTGGCGGTATCGACGACGACGTCGCCGTACTTGTCCTCGTCGTGGGCCCGCTCGATGGTGACCTTTTGATGCCAGCAGTGCATGCCGGACCATGTGTCCGGGTGCACGGCGAAGGCAAGGTTTTGGTGCACGCCAGGGTCCTCCCACGTGATACGCATGGAGTCGGGGTCGCTGCTGACGAAGGGCTTGACCCCCTCCTTGTAGCGCAGGCGCCAGCGACCATCGGGCATCTGGCCCACATCGACCTTGCCCGAAACCCAGCGGCTGCCGGCGTCGTCGTTCGTGCGCCAGCGACCCATGTGATGGGACAGTGCTGTCACTCCTGGTCTCACGCCTTCGGTCACCCAGACGCGGGCGATGAAGTAGCCGATCTCGGTGGAGACCCTGACCATGTCGCCGGTCTGCAGGCCACCGAGCCGCTGGGCATCCACGGGGTTCATCCACATCGGGTGCTTGTTGCTGATCTCGTTGAGGTACTTGGCGTTGCCCGAGCGCGTGTGGATGAGCGTGGGCAGGCGGAATGTGGGCACGAGCAGCATCTGCCCCTGCTCGGGGTCGATACCCGAATGATGGACGTGGGACTTGATGTACGTCGGAGCGGCGTACTCCGGCCAGCCAAAGTCGGCCATCGCGGGGGAGTAGAGCTCCAGTTTGCGTGACGCAGTGAGCCACCCGGCCACCTGCGACCCATCTTCCATTTCGATCCCGACAGCACCGGCTTCGCCGACCAGCGGCTTCTGCGTATCCGGAGTGATCGGCTTGCGCAGCACGCCGTGCTCATCGGCGACCGCACCATCTAGCTCAGCGGACGTGAGCGGGCGCTCATCCTGGCGGTAGATGCCGTTGACGATTTCGACCGCGCCGTACTTGCGCATGTACTCCAGCGGTGTCAGACCTTCGGTCTCCGCCTTCTCGGGCAGGCCGGGGACGCTGTTGTCAAAGACGTAGCCGTAATAATCATCGACCGTCATCTTGTCGCCGGGACGGCCCGGAGCTTCGAAGTACTTGCGGATGCCGAGAGAACCATCCGGGTCAATGCGCCAGGACAGGTCAAACCAGAATTCGACCTCCTCCCAGACCTCGCCGGGATTGGTGTCGCGGGTGTCACTGATCTTCTCGCCCATCTTCTCCAGCGCTACGCGTCGCACAGGCTGGCGGAAGCCGAGCCACTTGCCGGCGTACTGCTCATAGGACTGGGTGTCGTGTCGCTCGGTGCTGTGGCCGAAGGGGAGGATGTAGTCAGCCCACAGCGCTGTTTCACTCCACGTCGGTGTCATCGCCACGTGACAGCCGACCAGATCCTCGCGCGAGAGCGCCTCGATCCAACTGAAGCCGTCGGGATTGGTCCACACGGGGTTGTAGACGCGCGTGAAATAGGTGTCGATCTTGCCGCGGCCCTCGAGCAGGAAGTGTGGCAGCAGGATCGACAACTCGTTGGTGGAGAGGGGGAACTCCTGGGGCCACAGCAACTCGTTCCAGGAGTCGTGTCCCCCCGGCATATCGGGACCGTGAGGGATGAACTTGTTCCAGCCGTTGGGGCTGGTGCCACCCTCCTGGCCGACGCTTCCGGTGAGCACCGTCAGGAAGAACAGCGCTCGGGCGACGGCCCAGCCGCCGAGATTGCCGGCGCTTGCAGCCCGCCACGTGTGTGCGGCGAGTTTGCCCTTGGCGGTGGCGACGATTTTGGCCACTCGTGCCACCTGCTTGACCGAGATGCGGCACTCCTCCGCCGCATACTCAAAGGTGTACTGCTGGTAGTCATCGGTCAGTGCCTTCTTGAAGGCTTCGAAGTCGTTGGAGTCAACCTCGGGATGCAACTGCTCCAGGTAGGTCTTCCAATTGACCCAGCGATGCACGTAGTCCCAGTCCACCGTGTCGGTGCGGAGAAGGTATGCCGCGAAAGACAGCAGCAGTGCTGCCTCGGTGCCGGGCCATGGCGACATCCACTCATCCGACTTAGCCGCAGTATTGGACAAGCGGGGATCGATCGCGATCAGTTTGGCCCCATGGTGGACCTGCGCCTCGATGATGCGCTGCGCATGGGGGTTGAAATAGTGGCCTGATTCCAGGTGCGCCGATACGAGCAGGATCACGTTGGCGTTGGCGTGGTCGGGGGAGGGTCGGTCGTATCCACCCCAGAGCGAATAGCCCAACCGAGCGCCAGCCGAGCAAATGTTGGTGTGGGTGTTGTTGCCGTCGACCCCCCAGGCGAGGAGCAAGCGCTCAATGAAGCCATCCTCGCCGTGGCGACCGACGTGGTACATCACCTCGTTATTGCGGCCCTCCTGGATGGCCTTACGAATGCGACCGGCGATGTCGTCCATCGCATCGTCCCAGGAAACGCGCTCAAACTGCGCTGATCCTCGAGGACCCACACGCTTGAGGGGGTAGAGGATGCGCTCAGGGTCCTCGGTCTGGTTGATCGTTGCTGGGCCCTTGGCGCAATTGCGGCCACGCGATCCTGGGTGGGCTGGATTGCCCTCGATCTTGACGACCTCTTTGGTCTCCTTGTCGACATAGGCGAGGAGACCGCAACCGGATTCGCAGTTAAAGCAGGTGGTGGGGACAAGCATGTAGTGATGCTCGACCTTCTTGGGATGGGCCTTGGCGTCGTACATGACGACGTCATCCCAGGTATCCACCGGTGGGTAGTTCGACAGTGCCCCACGGGTGCGCATTCCGAAGGCTTCAGGGCGGTCAGCGATGGTCATGTCGCTCCTCAAGAGAGGGGCACGTCTTGGCCGGCCTTGACGTAGGCCGACTCATAGATGAGCAGGGACGCCTGGGCGATGACCCCGGCGAGGACGGCGAGGAGCCCGAGTCTCTCGTCGAGTGCACCGGCGAGGGCTAGTGCCGCGGTGACGATGGACAGGCCGATCGCACCGCCCCAGAAGGAGCGCTTGTAGGGGCCGTGGGTGAGCATGTGAGCGGCGACGGCGGCATTGCGCGTGCTGTGCTTGCCGCCGTACTCCACCGCGAGGATGAGCAGATTGGCGACCGTGCCGATGAAAAGCGCCCACGCCAGCCACGTGATCGAAACGAAGCCCTCGCCCGCGACGTCGAGCACCACGCCAGCGACGAGGAGGACGCCCGCTCCGGCCATGACGGCCTGGGCCTGCAGGTGCCAGAAGAGCACCGGCGACTGCCAGAGGTCGCGGCCCTCGGCCTGACCGAAGAGGAAGGCGGTGTAGCCCGCCGTCATGATCGCGGCGGGGATCGCCGGCCAGGCCAGGATGTTGATGACGGAGGTGTAGTCGCCCAGGCCGAGGAGGTAGGCGGACCCGATGAGGAACCAGATCCCGGTGATCGCGGCGTAGAGGCCGAGGAAGATACCGCCGATGGCCAGCCACGATCGCCTGTTGAGCATCCAGGGCATGAGCAGAAAGACGAAACGCTTGGGCTGCTTCAGATCCCAGATGAGCAGGACCGACGTGGCCAGGAGGAAGACCACAGCGACGAGGGGCGCCACGGTCGTCACGAGGGTGGAGTCGCTACTCGTCATGAGCAGCAGCAGCGCGGCAAGCGCGCCAGCGCCGGCGGCCACCGACTTGGTCCACAGGTAGGTCCAGACCTTCCAGCCCCAGGGGCGGGGGTGGGAGGTGTTGAGCGTGGTGCGCGCATTGGTGATCGGATCGCCGGGGAGGTAGGGAGCGGTCTGCAAGCGGAGAATGTCGGGCTCGGCCCACAGGTATGTCTGATCCACGGGTGCGATCAGCGGATCCAGGGTGGCTTTATCCGCGCCGATGTAGAACACGTTGGGGCTGGTGTTTTGCTCTGGCGCGCGGACGGTCACGGGCTCGAGGCTGATGAGTTTGCGAATACCGCTATCGGGATCATCAAGGTCACCCACCCAGATGGACTCCGTGGGGCAGACCTGGACGCAGGCAGGCTCGAGACCCTGGTCGATGCGGTGGGCGCAGAAGTTGCACTTGGCCGCGGTGTGAGTCTCCTCGTCGATGTAGATCGCGTCGTAGGGGCAGGCCTGCATGCACATCTTGCATCCGATGCAGCGGGAGTTGTCGAAGTCGACGATGCCGTCATCGCGAGTGAAGAGTGCCTCCGTGGGGCAGCTCTGGACGCAGGGTGCGTCCGTGCAGTGATTGCACCGAAGCACCGCCATCTCGCGCGAGACATCGGGGTAGCTGCCCTTCTCTACGTACTTCACCCATGTGCGGAACTGGCCCACGGGGACCTGGTGCTCGGTTTTGCAGGCCACTGTGCAGGCATGGCAGCCAATGCAGGTCCGTTGATCGATGGCAAAGCCGTAGCGCACGTGATCACTTCTTCCGGATGTAGAACTTCATGACGCCATCCGCCTCGGAAGACTCCACGAGTTCGTTGCCGGTCTGGCTCGCCCACGCGGGGATGTCAGACCGTGCACCGCTATCGGTCACCTCAACCAGCATGACCTGACCACTCTCAAGATCCTTGATGCCCTTGGCCGTCAAGAGGACGGGCATGGGACAACTCTGCCCCTTGGCATCGACAATTTTGCTTGCTTCCGTCATGAGGGGCCCTTCGTTGAGTTGACGTGGTGGGATTTCAGATAAAGAGATTGATGTCGGACTTGGCCATCTTTTGCAGTGCTGTAGCAGCGCCTACCGGCTCACCGAGACCCTCGACCATCTGCGCGGGTTGGACGCCGAGCAGATCCATCGTCATCTGGCACGGCCAGAGATTGACGCCGAGCTCCATGCACATCTCAAAGAGTTCCTCCGGGGGTGCCAACTTGTTTTTCTCGGCGACCTTGCGCATCATCCACGCGCCAGAGCCACCCATGTTGAGCTTGGAGAGTTTGGCACGCTTCATGCCGGGAGGGTTCATGCCGGCGAGGGCCTTGGTCATGGAGTCATAGCCGGTCATGCGCACCTCGTCCTTGACCAGGGGGAAGAGCCCCCAGAAGGTGAAGAAGACGGTCACATCCATGCCGCTCGCTGCCCCCGTGGAGCTGAGGATGAACGTCGGCCAGAGCTTGTCGAGGTCGCCACTAAAGGCAATGATCGTCATGGAGTCGGGTGTGTCGTCGCTCATGGTCTCTCCTCGGGTGAGTGGTCTCACCCCGACGCTAGGGGGCAAAGGGGGCGGGGGCAAGAAAACATCCGAGCATTCCGCCAATTCCCGTCTCATCGGTTGCCTGGGACATTAGCATCTGCGCATACGCTCCACCATGAAATCGGAAGATTTATGTCTCGGACGTCTGGAGGTCCCCCCGATGGCTCGGTCGATCACTCCTGCTGAGTTGTACGCCGACATTGACGAGGGGCGCTGCTCCTACATCCTGGATGTGCGCAACCAGGATGAGTACGCCGTCTGGCGTATTGAGGGCACCCGCGATGTCCCCATGCGGAATGTCCCCATCTGGGTGGCTGTTGAGCAGTCCGAAACTCTCGCGCAGGAGATCCCGGATGACACGGTGGTCGTCTGTGCGCATGGCAACGGCAGTGATCTGCTCATAGATGTGCTCACCGATGAGGGACGCCGTGTGCGCACCCTCGAGGG
This sequence comes from Candidatus Nanopelagicales bacterium, assembly GCA_030726915.1. GTDB lineage: Bacteria > Actinomycetota > Actinomycetes > S36-B12 > S36-B12 > Mxb001. The sequence continues at coordinate 10,383 of JANRCR010000052.1, read as the reverse complement.
CGGCACAGCAGCGTGGGCTGAACTCCTGGTGCCTCGCAGGATGGAGTGCCTGCCCGAGGGAATGGTCGGCTACCAGATCGCGAGACCGGCCAAGGCATGCTTGTCCTACCTCATCGGCGCCCCCGGACACGGTTGCGTGGTTGTCGATCCTGCGCGTTTCCCGACGATGTATCTGGACCTTGCCGCGGCGCACGGTATGGCGATCACCCATGTCGTTGACACTCACATTCACGCCGACCACATTTCCGGGGGACCGGCCCTCGCCGGGCGCTTGGACGTGCCCTACCACGTGCCCATGGAGGACGCGGGGGCGTCAACCCCGTTTGTCAACACACCCCTGGGTGACGGAGCCGTCCTGGACGTGGGGGAGGGACGCCTGGAGGTCCTGGCGATCAAGATGCCGGGGCACACCCCGGGGAGCACCTGCATCCACATCCCCGGGCACGTCCTTCTCACCGGAGACACCGTCTTCGTTCGCGGCCTCGGCCGCCCGGACCTGACGGGCAAGGCCTCAGAACTCGCCTCGGAGTTGTTCCACACGATCCACGAACGCCTGGCACCCCTGGATCGGTCCACGACCGTGATGCCATCCCACTGGACGCTCTCGGATGAGATCGATGATCAGGGCATGGTGCAGACGACGCTCGGTGCGATTTTTGAGTCCCAAATCATGACCGAGCAGGACATGCAGGTGTTCATCGAGGAAATCATCGGCAGCCTCCCATCGGCTCCTGACTTCTACGACACGATTCGCCTGGTGAATGCTGGCCAGGCAGCCACCGCGGAGGAGATAGAGGCCCTCGAGATCGGGAAGAATCAGTGCGCGGCCTCGACAAGCATCTGAGCGCGTCGGCATGAGATAGTGAATCCATGAAGCGAACCCTTACCCTCACCGGCGCCGGTTTGGCCGCCGCCGGACTTGCCCTTGCTCTCGTGCCGGCGCTGCCTGCGGCAGCTGCTGACCCCGTCCCCTGCGCCCGTATGGGCGGCACGGTGACCATCCTCAACACCCCCACGCCGACCTGCACCCTGCTGTATACCTCGGGCGCGGCCTCGATCCTGCTGCCCGCCAACGCACCGCGCATCCTCTACGGCGTGGTCAACATGACCGGCTCGAGCACGCCGCCGACCACGTTCACTGACCAGAATGGCAAGACCTATCCGCTCAACCCCACCGAGGGGAGGCGCTGGCTGTCTGTGGGCCCGACCAAGGCAGCGCAGACGATTGTCAAGGCTGAGATCGTCAACAACAAGATTGGGAAGACCTTCCCGTACGTCTTCATCACTGACGACGCGATCACCGACCGCTTCGCCGGCAAGACCTTCATCGGCAAGACCAACAACGACAAGAGCTCGAAGAACACGATCTCGATCTGGACGCGTATCGACTGGGCAAAGGGACTCTCGTCAGACGGCGGCCTGCGCGGCGTCATCGCCAACTACAAGCAGAATATCGTTGAGGCTGGTCAGTGCAAGCCCGCCATGACCAAGCAGCACGCCGACCTGGTGAAGCAGCGCTTCGGCCAGAAGGGCAAGCTCAACATGGTGTGGAATCCGGGTCTGTCGAAGGGCGCTGACTCCTACATCGGCATCCGCACGGAGCAGAGGGCCCTCTTCACCAATCCGGCCCCGACCGCCCTCGTGCTCACCCAGAAGGTCTGGAAGCCGGGCAAGATCAACTTCACGCTGGCTAGCTCGAACTCGGGCCTCATGAAGATCGTTGTCAACGACATCCGTGGCGGCAGTGCCGTCCAGAGGTGCTCGCTGTCCTAGGCCACACCACGAATTGAGGCAGTTGTAGATGGATCGTGAGACGGTGCTTGAGATCCACGAGTTGCATGCACGCTTGTGCAAGGCGATCGCGGATCCCAAGCGCCTGCTCATCATCAACGAATTGCGTGACGGACCCCTGACGGTGGGGGACCTGGCCGAGGCACTTGAGATTGGCCAGTCCAACTGCTCGCAGCACCTCGCGATCCTCCGCGACCGCGGTGTTGTCGAGGCCACTCGTCAGGGGCCGCACGTGCTTTATGCCCTACGCAGCGACAAGGTCCTCGCCGCCATTGATCTGCTGCGCGAATTCATGGCGGAGGAGTTGGGCACGCGCAGTCGCCTCGGCAAAGCCGCGACGCGCGCGCCGCGGTCCCTGGCCGGGATTTAGGTCACATACCCCGCCGGTATTGCCCGCCCACATCGAAGAAGGCGTCGGTGATTTGGCCGAGCGAACACACTCGCACCGCGTCCATGAGCGACGCGAAGACATTCCCGCCGCTGTGGGCTGCTTCACGAAGTTGAGCAAGGGCCACGGGTGCTTCCTCGCGATGTAGTGCATGGAATGCGCGCAGGCGGCCTACCTGAGCAGCCCGCTCCTCCTCGGTCGCGCGGGATACCGCTGAGGGGGTGACCGACGTGGTGCTGGCATCGAGGAACGTATTGACGCCAACGATGGGCAAGGATCCATCGTGTTTGCGCCGCTCGTACTCCATCGACTCGTCCTGGATCCGCCCGCGCTGGTAGCCGGTCTCCATGGCCCCGAGCACTCCACCACGCTCCGTGAGTCTGTCGAATTCGGCGAGCACGGCCTCCTCGACGAGATCGGTGAGTTCCTCGACGATGTAGGAACCCTGCAGGGGGTTGTCGGTGCCTGCCAACCCCCATTCGGAATCGATGATCAATTGGATAGCCAGTGCGCGCCGCACCGACTCATCGGTGGGAGTCGTCACCGCCTCGTCGTAGGCATTGGTGTGGAGTGAGTTGCATGAGTCGTAGTAGGCGCACAGTGCCTGGAGGGTCGTGCGGATGTCATTAAAGGACATTTCCTGTGCGTGCAGTGATCGTCCGGACGTTTGGATGTGGTACTTCAAGCGCTGGGCGCGGGGTCCAGCACCGTAGTAATCGCGCATGGAGATGGCCCACACGCGACGAGCCACGCGGCCCAGCACGGTGTATTCAGCGTCCATGCCATTGGAGAAGAAGAAGGAAAAACTGGAGGCAAAATCATCCACGTCCATCCCGCGAGCGCGGTAGGCCTCGACGTAGGTAAAGGCGTTGGCGAGGGTGAACGCCAACTGCGTGATGGGGAAGGCGCCCGCCTCGGCAATGTGATAGCCCGACACCGACACGGAGTAGAAGGAGCGCACCTGCTGCTCAATGAACCACGCTTGCACATCAGCCATGCACCGCAGGGCGAATTGCGTGGAGAAGATACAGGTGTTTTGGCCCTGATCCTCCTTGAGGATGTCGGCTTGGACGGTGCCGCGCACGGTCGCCAGCGTGCGCGCTGCCACGTCTGCGCGAGCACTCGCATCAAGTGGCCCGCCCGCAGTGCTCTCAGCGCGCCTGATCTGGTCGTCAATGGCACAGCAGAGGAACATCGCCAGGACGGCGGGTGCCGGCCCATTGATGGTCATCGATACCGATGTGGATGGATCGCATAAATCGAAGCCGCTGAAGAGTTCGCGCATGTCGTCAATCGTGGCGATGCTCACCCCCGAGGTGCCGACCTTGCCATAGATATCGGGTCGCTCATCGGGGTCACGGCCGTAGAGAGTGACCGAATCGAATGCAACAGACAGGCGGGTGGCCTGCTGGCCTTCCGCGAGGCGATGGAAGCGTCGATTGGTGCGTGCTGCGTCACCCTCCCCAGCGAACATGCGAGCGGGCATTTCATCCGCTCGCTTCAGGGGGAAGACTCCCGCGGTGAAAGGGAATCTTCCCGGGAGGTTTTCCCCTCGCAGGTACCGCACCAGCGGGCCGGACTCGGTGGAGCGCGGGATTCCGAGGCGGGGAATCCGCGTCCCCGACAGTGTCACTCGCCACGCTGCGGGGTCCTCGTGGAGCGTGGTCACGTCGGTCGGCCAGGACTGCAACCCGCGGGATACCTCGGGGAGCAGCCGAGGTCGGCGTTCCCCGAGGGCGGTGGTGATGTCGGAGGTATCCAGGCCGCTGATCTGCAGAATCTGCCGGGCCGTTTCCAGCGCGTCAATCTCACCCGCTAGGTGTGATTGCTCCGCGGTGGTGCGGTGATAGCCGCGCACACATTCGGCTATCTCGGAGAGGTAGCGCACACGATCCGGCGGCACCAGGGTGCTCACGCTGGACGACGTTCGGCTCAGTGGAGCCGCGGGCGCTGTCATCATCAGACCGCGAGCGACGAGTTCCCGCATGAGGTGGTGACTGAGTGCTGTGACTCCGTCGTCGTCGAAGTGTGACGCGGAGGTGCCGAAGACGGGCATCTCCTCCCACCGTGCCGCGAAATCTCCACGGTTGCGGAGCACCTGACGCGACACGTCGCGCAGTGCATCCAAGGCTCCGCGCCGCTCGAACTTATTGATGGCGACGACGTCGGCGTAGTCGAGCATGTCGATCTTCTCCAACTGCGTGGCGGCACCAAACTCGGGGGTCATGACGTAGAGGGATAGATCAGCCACGTCCACGACCGAGTGATCTCCCTGACCAATCCCGGGAGTCTCGACAATGACCAGGTCATAACCGGCAAGACTGCAGGCGGCTATGGCATCGTCGATACCTGCGGGCAGGGACCCGGATGCATCCCGCGTGGCCAGGGAGCGGAAGAAGACTCCTGCGTCCGATGTCGAATTCATGCGGATCCGGTCTCCCAGCAGCGCTCCCCCCGCGCGTGAGCGCGTCGGATCGATCGCGAGCACCGCGATACGAACCTTGCCGGAGCTGTCCAGGCGGATGCGGCGGATGATCTCATCGGTGAGGCTTGATTTGCCGGATCCGCCGGTGCCCGTGATGCCGAGGACAGGCGCACAGCCACGTTGGCGCTGCGCCTGAAGCGCCTCGCGAGCAGCAGTGCTGATAAGTCCGTTTTCGGCGGCGCTCAGGAGGCGCCCCAGGGCGACGTCACTTCCGGTGATGACGTCCTCGAGAGACACCTCCTGTGGATGGGCCCGCAGACGGCATGAGTCGAGCATGTCGTCGATCATTCCGACGAGGCCGAGGCGCTGGCCGTCCTCCGGAGAATAGATACGCACGTCGAGCGGCTCTAGGCGTGCGATTTCGTCGGCAAGAATGACGCCGCCGCCGCCGCCGTAGATTGCGATGTGGCCTGCCCCTGCATCGTTGAGGCATGACCGCAGGTAGGTGAAGTACTCCACGTGCCCACCCTGATAGGACGAGACGGCGATACCGTCGGCATCCTCCTGAATGGCGGCACTCACGACATCGGCGACACTTCGATCGTGGCCGAGATGGATCACCTCACACCCTCGGTCCTGCAAAATCCTGCGCATAATGGAGATGGCTGCGTCGTGGCCGTCAAAGAGGCTTGCCGCAGTCACGAAGCGAAGCGGTCGCTCGGTCATGACAACCTCCTCCGCGCGCAGTAATTCCTGGATGGGATAGGTGATCAACGTACCCACATCACAGTGTCAAGGGGGAGGCTAGGTCCTCATGATCAGGAGGGCAATAGGGGAGACCGAGCCCCACGGTGGGGTGTCGCCGCCGGAGCCACACGCACAGAGTGGAGCCACGATGGCTGATCGTGGCCCCACTCTCATGCGCTCCGGGCAGGTGCTCCCGGATCGTGCCGAACCTGCTGCAGATCTACTCGCCAGCGATGTTGGCGGCCTTGTCAAGGCCCTTCTGCAAGTCGGCGATGGCCGCGTCCACGTCACCCTTGTCGATGGCCTTGCTGGCCTTCTTCGTGGAATGCGTGAGAGCCGAGTCAATATCGGTAGCAACGGCGTTGACCGCAACTGCCAGGAGTGCAGCCTCGCCATTGTCGAGGTACTCCCCGAGCTCCTTCATGTCCTTGCGACTGATACCACCGGTGAAGTGACCGATGGTTCCAGCGACAACGCCAACACCCGCGGCGCCACCTGCAGCTGCTGCCACGACGGCAATGCCAGCGGGCGGGAAGACCGCCCCGATGATCGCACCGGCCACGATGCCGACGCCTGCTGCGACCTTGCCAGCATGTGTCGTCTCGTGGACGTGCAGCCTGCCCTTGTCATTCTTGGACACGATGGCTGCGGTGAGGTCGCGAATTTCGCCCTCGGACTTGATCTCCTTGAGTGCCTTGAGATCTGCGGTCGCATCCTCCTTCGAGGCATAGCTGGCCGCGAAAAGTACGTAGGTCTTGTCTGACATGAAACCCCCAGATAGTGGTGTGGCACATGCGGAATCCCGCAGGTGAGAGTCCGCATGAGTCCTTGCCGCGGAGTTCATTCCACCCTAGAGGGCACACGGGCGATCGTTCAACCGGGTTGACTGGGCGTTCTTCGGGAGTGTGGGTGAGTTTTCCTCGGTATTTTTCCCGAAGAAGGCCGCGCGTCATCCCGAAGAAGGCCGCGCGTCATCCCGAAGAAGGCCCGGGGCTAGGCCGGCGCTGCTGTGAAGTGGACCACGCGCGAGGCAATGAGATCTGCCTCGGCGCGGTCGTGAGTCACATGCAGGGCGGGAGTGCGTTCGCGCTCCAGGAGTGCACGCACGTCGACAGCCAGTCGGTCACGTAGGTCCCGATCAAGCGCCCCGAAGGGTTCATCCAACAGCAGGAGATGAGGACGTGGGGCCAGGGCGCGGGCGAGTGCGACGCGCTGAGCTTCGCCACCCGACAGCGTCGTGATGTGGCGTGACTCAAAGCCGGGCAGCCCTACGAGGTCGAGGAGTTCACGGACACGTTCATGACGCGCGGTGGACTCACGGGAGGACCGTCCCGGCAGCGCGAAACCCACGTTGCCGGCGACATCACGGTGCGGGAAGAGGAGGGGGTCTTGGAAGACGAGACCGATGCGACGCAGATGCGCCGGTACGCGCGTGACATCGCTCCCATTCCACCCGATCGTCCCTGCCTGCGGTGCCTGCACTCCAGCGATGCACCGCAGGACGGAACTCTTGCCACATCCGCTGGGTCCGAGTACGGCGACGATCTCCCTGGGCGGGACGGCAAGGTCCAGTCCGGAGACGATGGTGCGTCCGTCGTAGGCGATCACAAGCCCGGAGACGCTCAGCCCCTGCTCCACGGATCACCACCCCCCGCTGCGTCGTGGGCGTAGACGTTCCGCCGCGCCCACGATGAGAATCGTCATGAGAAGCAGCATGACGGACAGCGCGGCGGCCACTCCGGTATTGGCCTCGCCGGGGCGGCCGAGTAGCCGCACGATCTGGACCGGGACCGTGGGCGTATCCAGGCGCACGAGGAAGGCTGTCGCGCCGAATTCACCGAGGGCAACTGCCGCGGCCAAAGCAGCGGCGACCGCAAACGCCCGCAGGACAAGGGCACCCTCCGTTGCCCACCACGCCCGCACGGGTGGAGCCCCCAGGGTCGCGGCAACGTGTCGAAGGCGCGGGTCCATGGAGCGCAGCAGGGGGAGGACGACACGGACAACGATGGGCAACGCCACCATGGCCTGGCCGAGGGGCACGAGCACCCACCAGCCCCGCATGTCGATCGGACCACGCAGTGACACGAGGAGAAGTCCGAATCCGATGGTCACCGCGGAGACGCCGAGGGGTAGTGCCAGAGCAGCGTCCAGCCAGGCGCCATGTTGTCGTGCAGCGAGAATTCCCACGCAGGCCAGGGCGCCGAGGGCGAGGGCCATCGCGGTGGCGGTGGCCGCGTATTGCAGTGAGAGTGCGATGGATTCCGCGGCTGATACCGCGCGCGTGGTGGCCTCCTCCGGCACGAATGCCCGCTGATACCAGGTCACACCCCAGCCATCCCCGACACGCAGGGACCGACCGACAAGTGCGGTCAGCGGGATAGCAACGGCGACAGCGAGGATGTACGTCCATCCGATGGCTAGGCGCTCACCGGCGGAGGATGCGTGCGGGGGCGGCGAGGCGTCACCCAACTGCTGGCGCACACTCAGGCGGTGCTGCAAACGCGTCATGACGAGCACGGCTGACGCGACGAAGGCGAATTGCAGGAGAGCCAGAGCGGCCGCTTCGGAGAGGTCCAGGCGCTGCACAGCCGCCGTGTAGATCGCGACCTCAATGGTGGGCAGGGACGGATCACCGAGGATGAGGACCACGCCGAAGGATGTGAATGTGAAAAGGAATATGAGAATGGCGGCACTGAGAATCGCCGGTGTGAGCGGGGGCAGCGTGACCCGCACGAAAGCGTGGATTGGTGTCAGGCCCAGGGTGGAGGCAACCTCGCGCATGCGCGGATCCAGATGTCCCCACAGGCTGCCGATGACGCGCACAGCGAGACCGACATTGAAGAACACGTGGGCAATGACGATGGCGGCGGTCGTCCCTGGGAAAGGCAGCAGCTCACGAAAGGCAAGTCCGACGACGACCGTGGGCAGGATGAAGGGAAGCGTGAGCACCGCGAGGAGAGTTCGTCGGCCCGGCATCGAGAGTCGGTACAACGCGTACGCCGCAGGCATTGCTAAGCCGATGCTGAGAGCCGTGCTGACCAGAGCTTGGAATGCCGTGTAGGCGACGATGCGCCACGTTGTGCTGTCGGTGAATTCTGATAGTGATTGTGCGTTCAGTCCGGCGATGACGACAGCGATGACCGGTACGACGACCAGCGCCGTCACCGCGGCTAGCGGGATTATGGCCCAGACGGTCCCCCGCTGCGCCTGTCCGGGGCGAGACGTGGGCAGGATCACCGGAGGACGATCTCGGTCCACTCGTCGATCCAGGCATCCCGGTTGCGCGCAATATCTGATGCTGGCAGGTCCCGAGGAGCCGTGGGCCTCACCACGAAACGCTCAAAGACGTCGGGGAGGGGGGTGTCCGTGCGCGCCGGGAAGACGAACATCGACAGGGGGATATCGGCCTGGACGTCGGGGGAGACCAACCAATCGATCACCTGTTGCGCTGCCGCCGGGTCGGAGGCACCCCGGAGAACACCGGCAAACTCGATCTGGCGATAGCAACTATCCACCAGCACGGAGGTGGACGGTTGCTCCGGCGCGGGTCCCTCGGCGTACACGATCTCGGCCGTAGGGCTGGTGGAGTAAGAGACGACGAGTGGTCGGTCTCCACCGCCGCCCCCCGCGGTGAATTCACTCAGATACGCCTCAGACCATCCGTTCACGATGGCAATATCGTTGTCGCGAAGCGACATCCAATAGTCAACCCAGCCTTCGCCGAAGCGCGCAATGGTAGCCAGGAGGAACGCCAGTCCGGGGGATGATGTTGCGGGATTTTGAGCGACGAGCAGGCCCCGGTAGGTCGGATTCGCCAGGTCATCCAACGTGGTGGGCGGATCGATCCCTCGCTCAGCGAACCATCCGTCATCGATGTTGATGCACACGTCGCCGTCATCGATGGGAGTGACCATCTCCAGCCCTGCTGCCACCAGCTCAGGGCGCAGGGCTTCGGGTGTGCTGACGTAGGGCTCAAAAACATCAGCGTCGATAGCGCGGGTCAGCAGCGTGGTGTCGATGCCGTAGAGAACGTCTCCGTCGGGGTTGCCCGTGGACAAGACGGCGCGGTTGACCATCTCGCCAGCGTCGCCACCCGGGATGAATTCCACGTCTATCCCACTCGCTTGCTCAAATGCCTCGACGAGGCTCTCGGTCAGGGCGAAGGAATCATGGGTCACCACCCGAACGACCCGCGGCTCGGTCGTGGGAGCCGAATCCGGTGAGGCACTCGACGCACAGGCGCCCAGTCCGACGAGGACAAACACCCCGATGAGCAGTCTGGAGGCGAGATGGACGGGGGTCGGGAACGGTGGGGCACACCTGCTGGACTGTGTGATTGCCGTGCGCTGCAAGCCAAACATGGAACTCCCTCCGCTGGCATTACCCAGATCAGGTTCGTGGGTCGGCGATGGCGATCGCCCTCTCAGCCCGACGTTCCATCGAGCTCCCCTGGTGATGCCAGCATAGGACCCGATGGCCATGGGATGCTGCCCGCCGGGGTCGATGGCAGAGTGGGACCGTGACGGTTGAGGAAGAGCAGCCCCTGTCGGTCGTGATTGTTGGCGCAACGGGCGGACTCGGTCGGCCTATTGCTGAGCGCCTATCGCAGTCCGGGGCGCTCCTCACCCTCGTGGGCCGTGACCGCGACCGACTGAATGCCCTTGGACTAGCGGGACACGTGATGGCCACAGACATCCGGAAGGTGGGGGCGGCCCAACGCGTCATGCAGGAAGCCCTTGCCCGTCACGGGCGCGTCGATGGCGTGGTGTTCGCAGCCGGGGCGGTCGCATTCGGCACCATCGAGGACACGTCGGATGACGTCGTCATCGATCTCTTCACGCTCAACACCCTCGCACCCATACGGCTCCTTCACGCGGCTCTGCCGGCATTGCGGGTGTCTGCGGCTCAGGGCCGACATCCGTTCGTTGTGAACATCAGTGCGGTCGTGGCGGAGCAGCCGCAGCCGGGCATGGCGGCGTACTCCGCGTCCAAGGCTGCCCTCGCCGCGTACGACGCAGCAGCCGCACGCGAG
>JANRCR010000051.1:33906-59134 GCA_030726915.1 Candidatus Nanopelagicales bacterium | reverse complement strand
CGGTCAGGTCCGCGGCGGTCAGGTTTGCGCCGGCCAGGTTCGCGCCGGTCAGGTTCGCGCCGGCCAGGTTCGCGCCGGTCAGGTCCGCGGCGGTCAGGTTTGCGCCGGCCAGGTTCGCGCCGGTCAGGTTTGCGTAACTCAGGTCAGCGTATTGACAGTTTGGGTCGCACGCGGGTGTTGACCGGACCAGGCGACCGCGTGGGTTGGTGGGACTGAAGTTTGCTCCCTTCAGGGATGCCTCACGTAGGTCCGCGTGGCGCAGGGCCACTCCCCGGAAGTTGGCCTTGTTCAGGCGTGCACCACGCAGATCGGCTCCATGCAGTTTCGCCCGAGCGAACTTCGCCCCCGACAAGTCACCATGGTGCTCGAACGTCCACTTGTGGACCACATCCCGACAATTCACCCCGGGCCCAGGCACACAGGTCTGCTTGCCGGTGCCGATCCGATCTCCTGGCGAGGCCGCCACTGTCGGGGCGATCAGCCCGCCCGCCAACACCAGCCCAGCCGTACCGGCCACCAACACCCGACGCCACCACACACCCTGCCTAGACATGCCTAGACCGTAAACGGCCCACGCAGCGGAGTCCACCCCACACGATGCACGCCCCCCCGCTGTCGGGCGCGTAGCTGTCGACGCTCCGCGCTCGTCGTGCCCTCCCACACCCCGGTCAGGGCGTGATGGTCGAGGGCGAACCGCAGGCACTTGACCCGCACCGGGCATGGGACCGCCCAGGGCCACCACGGGGGAGAGGCAGCACCTGGGCGGTCGTTAGGGGAGGGGGTTAGTCCTCGGTGAGGAAATAACGGGTGGCGTTCGTGCGGCCCTCAGTACGAATAAGGCCCTCAGATTTCAGCCCGTTTAGGACCTTTTTGTAACCGCCCGTCCCATGATCCACGCCGATATCGGTGGCGATTTCCCGCGGGGTCGATCCGATTTCCCCAGCCTGGGCGAGGTGGGCTAGGACCCGTTCCCGCATCGGCACGCTGGTGTCATCGGCGCGGGCGTGTTCCATGGTCACCGAGGTCACGGGTTCCCCGCGTTCGTCGATCATGGGTGCACCGTTAGGGCCGAGGATGCGCACCTGCAGGCGTCGCAGGTAATGCACGCGTCCGGCCTCCCCGTCCTTGCGCTTTTTCACCTTCACGGCCACATGATCTGCACCCTCGGTGGGCGCGGTCATTCATTCGGATCGATCGACCAAGGGCCTGAGCCTGTCTCATCCCCCGGGTGATGAGGTGGGACTACAGATGTCCGCCGCGCTCGCGCAACTGCTCCTCATTGGTCATGGCCGCACCCTTCTCATGCAGGATCCCGCCATGGAATGGAACGTTGACGTAGTCGAGCTCCTCGTGCTCGTGCAGGGGCTCCTCAAGGGCCGCCTCGTGGGAGACGTGAGCCTGACCGGCCTCGATCTCGGCGCGTGTCGGGGGCACGATGTCGTCCGCGTAGTACCAGTGTGAGAGTTTGGCGCGCAGGTTATGGAGGTGATAGCGCTTGTTGGCCACGCCGTTGGCATCGACCCGCTCCGGTGCCGGCAGGGGCGCCCGGTAGGCCTCGATTGCGGACTCCAGAACGGCGCGGTCCTTGACGTTGAGCGGCTCGTGGACCTCGATGAACTCCCCGTGCGGAAGGCGCAGGATCCGCCCGGACTCGTATCCATGCAGGAGTTTTTCGCGGTCCTTGCGCTGCAGGGCGATGCAGGTCCGCCTCGTCACGACGAAGGCGATCGGGGGTAGGACAAAGACCGCGATCCGCAGGAACCAAATGAGCCAGTTAATGGACAGGTCGAAGGTCAAGGCGATGACGTCGTTGCCGCCACCGATGAAGAGGAGGAAGTACCACGTGATCGCCATGACGCCGATAGCTGTGCGCGTGGGCGCATTGCGGGGTCGGTCCAGCAGGTTGTGATCGCGCTTGTCGCCGGTGACCCAGGATTCGATGAAGGGATAGAGCGCGGCAGCGGTGAAGACGATGCCGGGCACGATCACCGATGGGATGAAGATGTTCCAGGAGATGGTGTAACCGAAGAGCACCGTCTCGATATTGGGGAAGATGCGCAGGGCCCCGTCGAGCCAGCCGATGTACCAGTCCGGCTGGGATCCGGCGCTGACTTGGTCAGGGGTGTACGGGCCGAAGATCCAGATGGGGTTGATGGTTACGAGCCCGGAGATGAGTGCCGTGACGCCGAAGACAATGAAGAAGAAGCCGCCGGCCTTGGCCATGTAGATCGGCATGAGGGGGTAGCCGACGACGTTGTCGTTGGTGCGCCCCGGCCCGGGGAACTGGGTGTGCTTTTGGGCCCAGACCATCATGAGGTGGACCGTGATGAGGGCCAGGATCAGCCCTGGCACGAGCAAGATGTGTATGCCGTAGATGCGTGAGATGAACTCTGTCCCGGGGAATTCACCGTCAAAGAGGAGGAAGGCAACCCAGGTGCCGACGATGGGAATCGCCTGGACGATTCCTCGGGCAATTTGAAGTCCCGTGCCCGACAGCAGGTCATCGGGGAGGGAGTAGCCGGTGAAACCGGCGGCGAGACCCAAGGTGATGAGGGCGATACCGATCAACCAGTTGAACTCGCGCGGCTTGCGGAAGGCTCCGGTGAAGAACACGCGGAACATATGCACGGCCATGGCCGCGATAAAGAGAAGTGCTGCCCAGTGGTGCATCTGCCTGATGAGGAGCCCGCCGCGCACGTCAAAGGAGATGTCGAGCGTAGAGGCGTATGCCTCCGTCATCATGATGCCCCTGAGGGGGACGTAGGAGCCGTCGTACACGACCTCGACCATGCTCGGCTTGTAGAAGAGGGTGAGAAACACCCCGGTGAGCAGGACAATGATGAAGCTGTAGAGGGCGATCTCACCGAGCATGAACGACCAGTGATCTGGGAAAACCTTCTTGAGGCTTCGACCCAGGAAGCGGTTGGACCCGACGCGATCGTCAATGTAGGTGGCGACTGACGTGCCTACCTGCTCCGTGGTGCTCATCCGCGCTCCCAGAAACTCGGTCCGACAGGCTCTGCGAAGGGTGCCCGTGCTACGAGGAATCCTTCCTCATCCACGCCAATCGGCAACTGGGGCATGCGTCGAGCCGCAGGCCCGAAGATGACGTTGCCGGCATCGGCCAAATCGAAGGTGGACTGGTGGCAGGGGCACAGGAGATGGTGGGTCCGGTGCTCGTAGAGGGCGATCGGGCAGCCCACATGGGTGCAGATCTTGGAGTAGGCCAAGATCCCTTGGAAATCCCATCCCTCACCCTGCTGGGCCCGGATCTCATCCGGCTCCATGCGCACGAGAATGATGGCGGCCTTCCCACGCGCATTGAGATTGTGCTCTTCCTTTTGGATTCGCTCAATGTCTTCAGGCAGTGCGGAGACGAGACCACCCACGGGGATGTCCTCGGGACGGATTTTGACGTAGGTGCCGTCCGTCACAATCGGCATGCCCTCGACCCATGCCGTCTGGCTGAGCAGCACGACCGGACTGGGACCGAAGCCGCCATTCTTGGGGCTCCACAGATCGCGCAGCATGACGATCAGGGGTATGGGGAAGAGGGCGAGTGCTGCAATGAGTGTGCGGCGGATGATGCGGTACTGCCCGAAGCCGGACTCCTCCTTGCCGCGCTCATACTGCTCGGCCGCTTCAACATCCTCGTGCTTGGTCGAGCGGAGGGAGTGGCGTTCCTGGACGACCTCGGTATCGGGCATGAGCTTCTTGGCCCACTGGATGGCACCGGCGCCAATACAGAAGACGCCGAGGCCAAACGTCAGCCCGAGCGCGAAGTTTTGGTAGCCGATTTCACCGAAGACGGGGACGTAGATATTGACGTAGGGATCGATGGCGACGTAGGCCACCACGAAGAAGACCACCATGACCATGGACAGGATGAAGAGGCTGGCTACCTGGCGCTCTGCCCGTCGAGCCGCCTTCGGATCAATGTCGCTGCGCCGGGGGCGGTGGGGGATATCAGCAGCGGGCAACCCACCGGGACCCCGGAAGAGTGGGCGAGCGAGGTCGTCCTGCCCCTCGGAGGTGAAGTCGTGCCCGTGGTCAGGGGTTCCAGCACCGTCGCGTGTCGTGAGGTCGCTCATCGGGCTCTGATTCCGATCCAGACGGCCAGTCCGATGAAGGCGCCAATGACGCCGACCCAGAGGAAGAGTCCCTCGGCCACCGGACCGATGCGACCCAGCGCGATACCGCCCGGGCTGGGAGCCTGCTGGAGGTCCATGACGTAGGCGATGATCGCCTGCTTGTCCTCGACAGGGAGGGTGCCGTCACCGAAGACCGGCATGTTTTGCGGCCCGGTGAGCATGGCTTCGTAGATCTCCTGCGGCGTCGCGATCATGAGGCTCGGGGCGTACTTGCCCGCGGTGAGAGCGCCACCACCTCCGGCGGCCTGGTGGCACTGGGCGCAATTGATCCTGAAGAGCACACCGCCCTCAGCGACGTCGGCATCGGTGTAGTCGATTTGCTCGGCGGTGGGGATGGCGGGTCCGGGGGCCAACGAGGCGATGTACGCCGCCATGTCGGCTACTTCTCTTTCGTTGTAGATGGGTGGCTTGCGCGCCACCTGGGCACCGGGAGCGGCCATGGGCATGCGGCCGGTCGCGACCTGGAAGTGCACGGAGGCAGCACCGACTCCGATGAGTGTTGGGCCGTTGCTGCTGCCCTGGGCATTGAGTCCGTGACAGGACGAGCAGCCCTCGAGATAAAGACGCTTGCCCTCATCGATCGCGGTCTGATCGTTGCTCGCAGTGGCCTCGGCTGGTGCCGTCGACGATGCCACCGCGTAGACGCCACCGACACCGAGGAGCGCCGCCAGGAGGAGCAGCGTGGCCACGACCGGATTGCGTCGCCGAGCGACCAGTCCCTTCACCAGGATTCCCTTCCGTTCCATCGGGGCGGGCGAGCGATTGATTAAACACGTCACTTAAGGATGTAGATCATAAAGAACAGGGCAATCCACACAACATCAACGAAGTGCCAGTAATACGAAACAACAATGGCACGCGTGGCCTGATCGTGCGTGAACCGCTTGACGACGTAGGTCGTGGCCAGCACGAGGAGGAAGGCGATGAGGCCTCCGGTGACGTGCAATCCATGGAAGCCGGTGGTGAGGTAGAAGGCTGACCCGTAGGCGTTGCTCGACAGCGTGAGTCCCTCGTGCACGAGCTCGACGTATTCCGTCACCTGACCGGCGATGAAGACGGAGCCCATGAGGAAGGTGATGGTGAACCAGCGACGCAATCCCTTGACGTCACCACGCTCAGCGGCAAAGACACCGAGTTGGCAGGTGACGGAGGACAGCACCAGGATCGTGGTGTTGATGCTGGCAAAGGGAACGTTGAGCAGGGCGCTTTCCTGTGCCCACAGCTCAGGATTGATGGCCCGGAGCGTGAAGTACATCGAAAAAAGACCGGCAAAGAACATGAGCTCACTTGAGAGCCACACGATGGTTCCGATAGCCACCGGGTTGGGGCGGTTGGCCGGGGCGTGCGAGAAGGCCTGCGTCACGGAAGGGGATGCACTCGACACATCTGGCAGTCTGCCAGAGGGGAGCGATATGGGCGACTAGACCCCCCGCTAGCCTTAGCGCCGTGAGTGACCATGGATCCGCGGGCCCTGATTCGGCCCTTGTCGTCCTTGTCTACAGCGACGACCGTACGGCTCGCCAGCAGGTCATGCTGGCTCTCGGCCGCCGGCCCGCGGCCGAACTCCCGGCGGTGCGCTACCTCGAATGCGCCACCCTTCCGGCCGTCATCAGGGCCATGGACGCCGGTGGGATCGATCTAGCCGTCCTGGATGGGGAAGCGGTCCCAGCGGGCGGTATGGGCGTTTGCCGCCAGCTCAAGGATGAAATCTTCCGTTGCCCACCGATATTGGTCCTCACGGGACGCCCTCAGGATGCATGGCTGGCCACCTGGTCCCGAGCCGACGCGGTCGTACCGCGCCCCCTGGACCCCATGGTCATGGCTGATGCCGCAGCTGCGCTCCTGCGCCAGCGCCTTGCTGGCATGCCGGTCCGCTAGTGATCTGGGCGAATTACCCGATATGAATACCTTTTCGACTGTGTCTTCCCCCGAACTTCGGGACGTTTCGCGCGTCCAGCTCCACTTTTGTCCCAAAGTTCGGCGCGCACCCGAGCTCCTGCCTTTCCGGGGCGAGCGATGACCAGCCCCGCCTCACCCTCCTGGTTGGCCATCCTCGGCCGTCTCGACGGCGGGCTCGACCTCGACGCCGACTCAGCCCGCTGGGCGGTCGAGCAGATCATGTCCGGCCAGGCCGATCCCGAGGACGTCAAGGCCTTCCTCCTCGGAGTGCAGGCCAAGGGGCCCACGGCCGCCGAGGTCTCGGCCGCTGCTGACGTCCTGCTCGAGCACGCGCGCGCCATCACGGTCCTGGGCGACGTCCTCGACGTCGTGGGCACGGGTGGCGATGGGGCGAACACCGTCAACTTCTCCACGATGGCGGCTGTCGTGGCTGCTGCCTGTGGCGCCACCGTCGTCAAGCACGGCAATCGCGCCGCGAGTTCGGCGACCGGCACCGCGGATGTGCTGGAGGAGTTGGGCCTTGCCATCGACCTGGAACCGGCGGGCATCGAGTCCTGCGCCCGCGAGGTGGGGATCGCCTTCGCCTTTGCCCAGGTGCTGCACCCCGCGATGCGCCACGTGGCGACCATCCGCCGCGAACTCGGCATCCCCACAATCTTTAATGTGCTCGGTCCGCTGATCAATCCGGCGCGTCCGCGCGCCGGTCACATCGGCTGCGCCCAGGAGTCGATGGCTCCGGTGATGGCCGATGTCTTTGCTCAGCGCGGAGATCGCGTCTTCGTCGTACGCGGTGACAACGGCTGGGATGAGATTTCCCCGTACGGCGCCACCACGGTGTGGGACACCACACGGGGGGGTGGCGTCGTTGTCGAGCGCGTTCAAGCCGAGGACCTTGATATGGGTGGCATCGCCCCCGGTGCGCTCGCGGGTGGTTCGGCGATCGACAACGCCGAGGTATGTCGGGCCGCATTTGGCATGGCGCGTGCGTATCCCGATCTGGCCCTGGTGTGCGACGTCGATGCGGTACGCCGCGTCGTGATTGCCAATGCCGCTGCAGCTCTCGCGAGCCTGTCGGCACTGCGAGCCGCCGAGTCGGGGGACGCGGTGACAGGCAGCGTGACTGAGCGCATGCGTGAGCACCTCGTCGATGCGCGCTCCGCCGTGGAGTCCGGCGCTGCGGGTGACCTGCTGCGCCGGTGGATCGACACCTCGCGTGCGTTGCGCAGTTCGCAGGTATCTGCCGACTAACGGCGTCGTCGTGCCCGCGGAGGGCGCCGCGAGCCGTGGCGCTCCAGCAGTGCCCGTGTCGAGCCATCGCCGCGAATCTGCGCTCGCACCGCGCCGATGCGTCGCTTGGCCTGGGACACCGCCGCTGCATGATCAACGATCGGATCGGGATAGTCGTGCCGCTCATCGACCGCCATCAGCCAGGGTGTCGCCAGCAGGGAGCCGGGCACATCCCGCAACTCCGGCACCCATCGGCGCACGAATTCACCCGTCGGATCGTGATCGAGTTGCTGCTTCACCGGGTCATAGATGCGCAGGGCATTCATGCCCGTGACTCCTGACTGCATCTGGATCTGCGGCCAGTGGATCCCCGGGTCGTAGTCGGTGAACCATCGCGCGAGCACGCGACCGGACTCCTGCCACGGCAGCCACAGGTCATAGGACGCGAAGGACGCGATCATCGACCTCATCCGGAAGGTCGTCCAGCCGGTGGCGGTCAGGGATCGCAGCACCGCATCGACCATGGGATAGCCCGTCATGCCCTGGGTGAAGGCCTCCAACGCTCGTGCGTTGGGCGTGGTCGGACGCAGGCCATCGAAGGCCGAGTGCAGGGCGCTGTGCTCGATGTGGGGAGCGTCCTCAATCTTTTGGGTGAAGTGGTCCCTCCAGGCGAGGCGCTCCTCAAAGGCCTTGAGTGAAAATTTCGGTGATGCAGGCTCGCCCTTGCGGGCCTGCACGCGGGCGTGGACTTCGCGCGCACTGACCGTGCCGAGTGCCAGATGCACCGACAGCCGGGAGCAGCCTGACCAGCCGCTCACCGGGCTCGATAGGTGACGCTCATATCCGGGGACGCGCTCCGTGAGCCATGACCGCATCACCTCGCGGCCGGCGCGCTCGCCACCCTGCTGGCGATAGACCATGTTCTCCGCTGTAACGCCGAGGTCGCGTAGCTGCGGTATCGGACCCGGCGCGACGTCGGTGGGGCGGACGGCAGCAGGCACCCGATGCAGTGGTTGATTGAAGAGCGCCATGCGCTGTCGGCTCCAGGTATCCCGCGAGGTGAGCCCGCGCATGGCACCTGATTGACGGTGCTCGCGATATCTCACACTGCGCGCACGGCACCAGGCTGCCACCGCGCGATCGCGCTCCCAGGTGGCCAGGATGCCGAACTCCTCGTGGGAGTGCACCGCCTCGATAGCGACCTGGGTCGAGAGGTCCTCGAGTACCTCGACGACCTCCCCAACCCTCACGATGAGGGGAGCCCCCAGCGCGACCAAGGACTCCCGCAGGTCGGTGAGGCCATCGAGCACGAGCTCAACGTGCCGCGGTGACGTGTGCGGGTGAGCGACCAGGCTCGGCTCGATGACGTAGAGGGGCAGGACGGGTGACCCGGAGTCCACCGCGGCGGTGAGAGCCGCGTGGTCGCGCACGCGCAGGTCGCGCTTGAACCACACGACCTGGACGTCGGGGCGACCCATGGTCCCTCCCGATGTCAAGCGAGGCGTACGGCGCGCGCTGCACCTGCCAATCTTGAAGCCTTGCTTCATCCTGTCCATCGCGCAACACGACGTTTGGGCGCACGATCATGTGCTGTGTCCGGTCGCACTCGACCTGTGCAGTGGGCGACCAGCACGATAAGGAATTCCGCTCGGTCGTACCCCAAGTCACGCGCTCGGGCGCAGGCCTCGCCGATCATCGGTGTAGCGCAGGGACTCCGCTGCCTCCCGCGCCTGGCGCAGCGACTCGGCCATGGCGCCTCCCGTATGGAGGGGCAGTGAGAGTGTCGAGGAGGCCCGCACGAGGCGTGCGCCAGCCAGCCACCGACTGAGGACCTCGGTCTCCTCGGTGAGCGCGGATCCGGGCTCGACCGTCTCCGCCGTCATCACGAGGGCATCCACGATGGGGCGAGGGTCTGCACCACGCGGGGACACTCCTGCGGCAGCGAGCCGGCCGTGACGGATGACGTGGACGTGCCACGCACCGTCGATCGCTTCGGCCGCCACGATCTCGGCCGCCTCGGTCAGACTGCGCAGGCGCTGGGCCCGCACGCTGGCGCGCAGGTAGGCCTCGAGGCGGTCCCGCCAGC
This sequence comes from Candidatus Nanopelagicales bacterium, assembly GCA_030726915.1. Classification (GTDB taxonomy): domain Bacteria; phylum Actinomycetota; class Actinomycetes; order S36-B12; family S36-B12; genus Mxb001. Next base: position 49,771 of record JANRCR010000051.1, on the reverse strand, counting down.
CCCGGGCTTGCTCGAAGCGGCCGGCATCTGCCTGCTCGGCCATGCGGACCGTGATCGATGCAACGACCTCGCGACTATCGCCGGACAGGGCACGCAGTGCCTGCACCCCGGTGGCGGCGTACGCATCGGGATCTCCTGAGCGCGCGCACGGTGCAGCGCACTGACCCAACTGGCCCCGCACGCACCCGGCGTCGCGGCTCGGATTGCGGGGGAGACGGTCGGTGCAGGTGCGCAGGGGTAGCGCCGCCTGCAGGGCCTCGATCGCGAGGGTGGCGGCACCGCGGCCGGAGAAGGGCCCGATCGCGGCGAGGTGGCTCTCGCGCACGCCACTCACGGTGACCAGGCGTGGATGTGGCTCGCGGGTCAGGGCGAGCCACACCTGTCGCTCGGGGTGGCGCGAGCGACGGTTGTAGGGCGGCTTGTGCTCGGCGATGAGCCGCAACTCGCGCACGCGCGCCTCGAGATCGGTCGCGCACACGATGGGATCGACGCGAGCCGCGAGCCCGACCATCTCGGACATGCGCTTGCGCTGCTCCGATGCGGTGAAGTAGGAGCGCACGCGCGTGCGAATGTTGCGTGAGGTGCCGACGTAGAGCGCATGACCCTGGGCATCGCGGAAGATGTAGACGCCCGGCGCCTCCGGGAGGGCCTCGGCCAGATGGCGCTTGGTGCGCTGCTGGGGCGTGGTGCGGCCACCGAAGGCGAGGAGGTCCTCGAGGCAGTGCACGCCCAGCGGGCCCATGCGCTCCATGAGCCCATGCAGCACCGACACGGTGGCCTGGGCATCGTCGAGGGCCCGATGGCAGGGGGGAGTGGCGGCCCGGAAGTAGCGCGCGAGAGTCTCCAACTTGCAGTTGCGTACGTCGTCGCGGGAGAGGGCGCGACGGGCGATGCGGGCGGTGTCGACCACGCGGGGTGCCGGCCACGGCAGGTCGGCCTTGTCGCACGCTCCGCGCAGGAAGGACATGTCATAGGGCGCGTTGTGCGCCACCAGCACTGCTCCGCGCGCGAACTCCCAAAATCCCGCGACCGCTGCGGTGACCGAGGGCGCTCCGGCAAGCATCCGATCGGTGATCCCGGTCAGGGCAGCGATGAAGGGCGGGATGGGCACGCCCGGATTGGCGAAGGTCTGGTACTCACCGATCACCTCGCCGCCGCGCACCTTGACCGCGCCGATCTCGGTGATGCCCGCATCCACGGGCTTGCCGCCGGTGGTCTCGAGATCGACGACGACGAAGGTGACATCGCACAGGGGCGTGCCGAGGTCGTCGAGGGATAACTGCACCTCCACCGAGTGACCACCCATGAGGCCTGACGCTAGGCGGGAGGTCCGACATCGGTGGGCTACGACACCCGGGTGCCCACGTGGACAGGGTTGATGCACGGGATATCGGTGACTGTCAGACCCCCTGCCTACCTTCGAGGCATGAGCAGACGAGGCATGAGCGAAGGCAGCGACAGCACGTCCGGCGATATCTCCATCGATTGCGGATCGTGCCTTGCGCGTCCAGCCGCATGCGGTGATTGCATCGTCACCGTTCTGCTTGGCCCGATCGGGATGGTGGGCCAGGAGGAGCGTGTCGCCTTCGCTGTCCTGGCTGATTCCGGCCTGGTCCCACCCCTGCGACTGGTCACGGGGGACCAGGGCGTCGCATGATGTCGGGGTGACCCACGCCCGCATCGCGATCGCCACCGCCGGGGTCTTCTTTCTCACCGCGGTGGGTGTCGCCGCCCTCGCGGTCCCGTGGGACGCCAATGTCGCTCCCTGGGCCCCACTGGACCTCGCGACGATCTCGGTCTTCAGCGCCGAACAGATCGCCACGATTGATGCCTACGTTGCTGCCGTGTGGCTGCCCAATCTGCTGGCCTGGCTGGCCGGACCCGCCCTCGCCGTGGGTGTGCTCCTCATCCCGCGCCTGCGCGAGCGACTTGCGGCACTGGGGCCTGATCGGTTGCCCTTTCTCGCCGGACTCATTGCAGGTGCGGTGCTCCTCCTCGGCGTACGTCTGGCTTCTGTGCCCTTCGCCGCGTGGGCGGCACAGGTGCGACGTGACAATGGACTCCTGATCGAGCCGTGGTCGGACTGGTGGGCGCGCTGGGCGATGGAGTCGGCCATCTACGTCGCCCTGGGTGCACTTGCGCTGGCCGTCGGGCTCGCCGTCCTGCGGCGTTGGCCGCGGTGGGGATGGATCAGCATTGTTGCCGCGGCCCTCATCGTCACCGGTGTGGCATCCGCCCTCATTCCGCTCCTTCAGCGAGCCGAGGGCACCGTGGCAGATCCGCAACTCACCGCCAGAGTCCTCGACCTGGCGCAGCGACTGGATGTCGATGTCGCCCAGGTGACCGTGCTCGAGGTCAGTGATCGGTCACCGAGCATCAACGCGCATGTGTCGGGCTGGGGTCCCACGCGCACGGTGACTCTCTACGACACCCTCTCCACGAGCGCCACCCCCGCGGAGATCGACGCCCTCATTGCTCACGAACTCGTCCACGTGCGTGATCGCGATGTCGCACTCGGCACAGTCCTAGCGATCCTGGCAGCGGGTGGGACGGCCGCACTCGCGACAGGACTGGCATTGTCATCGCGCGTGCGTCGACGGGTGAGTGCAGCATCGCCGGGAGATCCCCGCGTGACCCCCGTGATCGTGGCGACGGTCCTGGTCATGACCGTGATCGCCACCGTGGCGGGCAGCACCATCAGCCGGCCCCTGGAGTCACGCGCGGATCGCGAGGCGGTGGAGGTGACGGGTGACCCTGATGCCTATGCGCGGTTGATCTATCGACTCGCGATCACCAATAAGTCCACGCTGGTGCCAGCGCAGTGGAGATACGCGATGCTCTTCACCCATCCCACCCCGCTGCAGCGGCTGGCCGCTGTCGACGCGGGATCGGGATCCCGCCCCTGAAGGCCTGGCGCACCACGATCCACAGTCCCAGCCCGGTGGCGGCCACGAGCAGGCCCACCCGCGCGACCTGGAGCGCGACCGCCCACCACACGCCATCCAGGAAACTGCCGTAACCAAACGGGTAGATGACCTGCGTCACGAGAATCGATGGCACCAGGAGCCAGACGACGGTGCGCATCCTGCTGCGAGGATCCAGGAATGTCACCGCTGCGACTCCGATGATCCACACGGAGTACTGCGGTGACAGCACCCGGCTGGTCACGACGCTCACCAACAGCGCGACGAGCGCAATATCTCCGGGTCCGATGTCCTCGAGTCGCCCGGCGAGACGCAAGATGCCGAGGAACCCCAGAACGGCGAGGCCACCCAGGGTGATGGCCAGGCCGAGCGGGATGGCGATGGGTACGTCGACCTCCATGGCACCGAATCGAAATTCGGTAGGCACAGCACGGGTGACGGCATTCCACGTCATGAAGGGCAGGGCACCGACGGATTCAACCTGCAGACCGCGCGCACCCTGCTCGCCAAGAAAGGAGACGCCACCGGTGGACCACACCAGGACGCCGCCGAGGATTGCGGCGCCGGCCACGACGAAGCCGAGGATGCCGCGTGGCAGTGCGTGACGGGGGAGGGCGATCAGCATGAGGCCGGGCCACACCTTGAGGAGTGCGCCAGCCGCAATCGCGGCTCCACTCCACACCGGGCGCGACACGAGTACGAGTGCGACCACCGCCGCCAGAGTGGGGACGACATCGAAGCGGGCGATGAAGACCGGGCCGACCAGCAGTGCGCCAATGATCCACGCCCAGGCGGCATCGAGTCCGACGCCCCTTCGGCGACCGGCCGTGATGAGGACGATGAGCACGGCAAGATCGCACACCAGAGCTATGAGGAGGAAGGCGGCGATGGGATTGGATCCGAGGACGGCGGCTAAGGCAAAGACCACACCCGCACCCGGCGGGTACTGCCACATGTCATCACCAATGGGGAAGCGCCCGCTGGCAAGGAGATTGGACCATTCCGCGTAGAGGCGGACGTCGTTGATGACGGAGGGTCCATCGGGGTAGGGGACATAGCCGACAACAGTGCCGACCAGGATCACGCGCGAGATGACCCAGGCGACGCCAACAGCGTCCGGACTCGTACGAATTCCGGCGAGGCTCACTGCGAATTGTCGGGTGCTGCGAGCAAACCCAGACGCAGTGCGGTCATGAGTGCCTGAGCTCGATTGCCCGCCCCGAGTTTGTCGTAGAGCTTTGAGATGTGTGTCTTCGTCGTTGAATCCGAGATAAACAGTTGACGCGAGATTTGTGAAACACCAAGACCCTCAGCCAGCAGTTGCAGTACCTCCGCCTCGCGAGGTGACAACTGTGGCCCCTGGGGTGTCGTGCGGCGCTTCAGTGCATCGGCGAGATCGGCGGCGGTGAAGGAGCGGGGCGCGCTGGCGGCATGGCGAGCGGCTGCGACGATCTCCTCAGCGGGAGCACTCTTGGGGACGAAGGCACTCGCCCCGGCTTCGAGAGCGTCAAAAAGCTGGTTGTCACCGGCGTACATGGTCAGGACGACGATGCCCATGTCCGCTGACTGCGCGCGCAGGCTCTTGACGATCTCGAGTCCGCTGCCATCGGGTAGCCGAAGGTCCACGATGGCCACCGTTGGCTCGGTCTTGCGACCCATCGCGATGCCTTCCGCGACGCTGGCTGCCTCTCCCACCACCTGGACATCGTCCTCGCGTTCGAAGGCCCGGCGGAGACCTTCGCGGATGAGTTCGTGATCGTCGACGAGGAGGACGGTGATGGTCATACGGAGTCCTCCCGGTGTGGAGTCGGGATCGGCCCGGCGCCCTGGAGGGATAACTCCACCACAGTGCCCTGTGGGCTGCGTCGCTTGACCGTCAAACTCGCGCCGATCCGGGTGGCGCGCTCACGCATGATGTGGAGCCCGAAGCTGTCGGCGCGTGCCCTTCCGTCCTGGATTCCCCGACCATCGTCGGCGATGCGAAGGAAGGCGCTGCCCTCCGTCACCCGGTAGGTCACCCACAGGGTGCGGGCCTGGGCGTGCCGTCGAGTGTTGGCGACCGCCTCCTGCGCAATCCGAAGGATTTCCTGGGCGACGCCCGGAGGCAGGCGGGTGGGATCCTCATCCAGGACCAGGTGCACCGTCAGTCCGGCTTCGGCACCGACGGTGCGGACGTGACCGGAGAGCGCCTCGCCGATGCCCGCACCGACCTCGGTACGCAGATCGAAGATCGACAGGCGCAATTCGGTGACGATTCGTGTGAGTTCATCACGGATGCGCTGGAGATCGGAGCGCACCGCGTCGTCAGGGTGGGAGTGCATGGCATCGTCGACGAGGAAGCCGAGTCCCGCGACCTCCTGAGCGATGCCGTCATGAATCTCGCGCGCCAGGCGCCGGCGTTCCTCCAGCGTCGCGAGGTCGCGCACCTCGTCAAAGAGTCGCGCGGTGTCGAGTCGCAAGGCGGCTTCATCGGCCATCGACTGCGCAATCGTGAGGTCCTCGACCGGCCAGAGGCCCCCGGATCTTTCCAGGCCTACGAGACCGATGCGCTCATCCTTGAGTCTCAGGGGGATGACAGCGCAGGCGTGCGACGTGCCGATCTCGGGACCATTCATGAGTCCGAGTCGCTGGACCGCTACGCCGGACTCCCAGGCCTGTGCCCACAGGCCCGACGTGAGGGACGGTGACCAGCCGGTCGCCTCCTCGGGACTGCGCGCGATCGGCAGCAGCCGTCCGCTGTCGCTTCGTACGACGACCTCGGCACGATCGTGGGGAAGCACACTGCTGAAGCGCACGAGTGCCGCTTGAGCCAACGCTGACTCCTCAAGGCCCCCGGGCAACTGGCGCGCAATGTCGCGCAGGGACATGAGGAGTTGGCGCGCCAGGTCGTAGTCGGAACTCTCCGGTGCGATGCGTTCGCGTAGATGCGCGGTGAGTGCGGCACCGAGGCCCAAGGCGGCGGCAAGTGCGAGGACGACGATGAGGTCCAGCACACCGATGGGCAGATTGTCGCTCAACCGCAGCACGGTGCCGACGGACAGGACGAGGACCTGCACGGTGACGGTGGCACCCAGGCCGGTCACGCCCAGCGCGAAAGCACCGAGGATGGGGGGGACCGCGAGGTAGGCGATCGAGGGGCGGTCACCGGGAGCAGACGCGATCACGATGAGGGAGATGGCGGCGGCCTCGGCGAGGAGGACGGAGTAGCGCAGCGCCAGCGGCCGCGCCGGTGTCGTCCCGATCTGCGCCGCCACGGCAACGGCCGCGACGAGTCCCACCTGGCCCACGGACGTGTCAAGGTCCCCGGTGACGACGGCCACGATAAGGACCGCGACAAAGCCAAGGCCTCGCGTCAGTCCATCACGGACGAGACGCGAGGCCAGGGCCTGCGTTATGCGTAGAGCGCGTCGACCTCGGATGAATACTCCTTCATGACGACATTGCGCTTCAACTTCATGGAGGGCGTGAGCTGACCGCCCTCTTCTGTCCAGTCTTCGGGAAGGATAGTGAACTTCTTGATGGCTTCGGCGTTCGACACCGCCTTGTTGGCATCGTTGACCGCCCCCTGGATTTCAGCGATGAGGTCCGGATCGCTGGTCATGGAGGCGATTGTGGTGGTCGCCGGCTTGCCCTTCTGCTTGAGCCACGCGGGGAAGGACTCGGGGTCGATCGTCACGAGAGCGGCGATGAAGGGCTGAGCGTCTCCCACGACGAGGCACTGGCTGACCAGCCAGTTGCTGCGCAGGCGGTCTTCGAGGACGGCGGGGGCGACATTCTTGCCACCGGCCGTGACGATGAGCTCCTTCTTGCGGCCGGTGATCTTGACGAAGCCCTGGTCATCGATCTCGCCAATGTCACCGGAGTGGAACCAGCCGTCAGGCTCGATGGCCTCAGCCGTTGCGGTCGGGTTGTTCCAGTACCCCTTGAAGATCTGAGCGCCGGCGAGCATGAGTTCGCCGTCCGGGGCAACCTTGACGGATGCGCCCGGGAAGGGCTGACCCACGGTGCCGATCTTGAGAGCATCGGGCCGGTTGACGGTCGTGGCCGCTGACGTCTCCGTGAGTCCGTAGCCCTCGAGGATGATGACGCCGATGCCACGGAAGAAGTGTCCGAGTCGATCACCGAGAGGTGCACCTCCCGAGACCGCCCACGCCACCTTGCCGCCCATTGCCGCTCGCAACTTGGAGTAGACCAACTTGTCGAAGACCTTGTGCTTCACCTTGAGCACCAGGCCGGGACCGCCCGTATCGAGAGACTTGGAGTAGTCGATCGCCGTCTGGGCCGCGGCGTTGAAGATGTTGCCCTTGCCGTCAGCCGCCGCCTTCTGCTGGGCGGAATTGTGGACCTTCTCAAAGACTCGGGGTACGGCGAGCAGGAAGGTGGGCTGGAAGGACTGCATGTCAGGCAGGAGGTTCTTGACGTCGGGTGCGTGACCCAGGCGCGTGCCGGAGCGGATGCAGCCGAGTTGGATGATTCTGCCAAATACGTGCGCCAGAGGGAGGAAGAGAAGTGTGGATGCCCCCTGGACTTTGAACAGTTCCGGCATGCCCGCGACGATGTTGTCGACCTCAAACATGAAGTTGCCATGTGTGAGCATGCAGCCCTTGGGGCGCCCGGTCGTGCCGGACGTGTAAATGATGGTGGCGAGTGACTCGGGGTTGAGCGTGGCCCGACGCTTCTCCAACTCCTCGTCAGAGACTCCTGCGCCAGCGGCCGCAAGAGTGTCCAGCGCACCGTCGTCAAAGATCCATGCGCGAGTGCAATCGGGGATGCGGTCAGATACCTCGTCGAAGACCTTCTTGTTCTTAGTGCTCTCCAGGAAGACGCCGACGGCGTTGGAGTCACCGAGGATCCACTCGACCTGCTCCGCTGATGAGGTCTCATAGATGGGGACAACAGTGGCACCGGCGTACCAGATCGCGTAGTCGGCAACGGTCCAGTCATACCGGGTGCGCGACATGATGCCGACGCGTTGGCCAGGCTCGACCCCGGAGGCAACGATGCCCTTGGCGACCGATTTGACCTGGTCGAGGAACTGTTGGGAGGTGACCCCAACCCACGCACCGCCTCGGTTGATCGACAGGGCGATGTGGTGGGGAGTGCTCTGGGCGTTATCGACGATGGCATCGACGAGGCTGCCCGAGGTGGGCGGTGGAACGATGGCGGCGACGCTGAACTCGGTCTTCACGATCTCTCCCACGGTTGGGTCCACCGCTGAAGCGGTGAGACGTCTGTGCTCCTCACGCTAGGGGATGAGACACCGGGTGGCGACCAAATCGCTGATCTGGTGGGGGATCTGCACCTCGGGCTGGGGGCTGCGCCTCCAGGAGGGGCACCGGGGGAGGCTCTTCTATCCTGGGGCCATGACCGGTGTTGACCTCGTGGATGAGACGTTCATCCTGGTGGCGCCCGCCCGAATCGCCACGGTAGTGGCGGATCCTGGCCGCTGGCGTGGCTGGTGGCCGACGCTGGAGTTGACCGTGTTCATGGATCGCGGACTCCAGGGGATCCGCTGGTCGATCACCGGTGAACTCGCGGGATCCGCCGAGATCTGGCTCGAGGCCCACGGTGATGGGGTGTTGCTGCACTACTACCTGCGGGGGAACCCCACGGTGCCCGGTTCGTCCTCTCAGCAGCGCACCCTGCCTGACTCGGCACGGGGCCGCAGGGAGATCGATCGCCTGCGCAAACGCCTCGCCATCGCATGGAAGCGCAATGTCTGGTCGCTGAAGGATGAGATGGAGGGCGACCGTCGTCCGGGGGAGCCCCGTTAGTCTGACCTCCATGGCCGAGCAGACCGAGTCAAGCATCGATATCGACGCTTCCGCATCCACCATCATGGCCGTGATCGCGGACCTACCGGCCTATCCCCAGTGGAGTGACGGGATCACCGAGGTCACCGTGCTTGAGGAGCAGGGTGGGCGACCACTGCGGGCTCGCTTCCACCTGGAGTCCGGCCCCATCCGCGACACCTATGAGTTGCTCTACTCCTGGGAGGGTGATTCGCGGGTGTCGTGGCAACTCACCAGCGGGGACATGCTGAGGGGGATGGACGGGACCTATCAACTGGAGGAGCACGGCTCCTCCACCACGGTGCACTACCGACTAGCGGTGGACGTCAAGATCCCCATGATCGGCATGATCAAGCGGAAGGCCGAAAAGGTCATCGTGGATACGGCGCTGAAGGGCTTACGCCGCCGCGTCGCCGAGATCAGTCAGGGTTGAGCGCATCCGGTGAGATCGAATCGGGACTAGACCACAGCCCCGTCACCATCGTCGCGCCGATCAGATGTGCGTGCGACCAGTGTCACGAAGCCCGCGGTGAAGGCGACGAACCCGGCCGCGGCCAGCCAACCTCCGATGCCGAGAGCAAAGGCCACAATGATGGCGATGGGCCCGCCGATCACCCCCGCCCACGCGAGCGAGTCGAATCGATCTCGGGGCCGTGGCAGGGGGGGTGGCGTCGGGGGAGTGAAGCCCTCGTCGTCATCCATGTCTGACACGGCGTAGTCACGTGGCCCCGCGGTCGAGGGGGCAGCAGGCTCCGGAGGAAGGGTGTGTTCGCGCACCAGGCGACTCGATAGGCCGGAGCCACCCTCATCGCCCGTCGGCGGATGTGCCTCGGCGTCGGGACGTGCCGGCGGCTCGGCGGTATGGAAGCCTGCAACGAGGTCATCCCAGGCCGCATCAATCTGCTCGCTCGAGGCGCGTCGCATGTCATCGGCATCGACTCGAGCGGCCGCATCGGCTTGGAATTCGGCCCTCAGGGTCGGCAGGCTCGCCGAGATGGCATTCCTGGCCTCGGTGAGTCGCGTGCGTTCGACGTAGATGCGTGTCGTCGGACGATCCGGCGCGCGCACGTCCCGATAGGGACCCGTCTCGCCCACGAGTGGCTCGGCGTACGCGGGGATGCCGGCGCGGGTTAGCAACTCCAGAACGTGGTCGGCGATGGGGGGATCCACATCGACGAGCTTCGCGTAGGCCGCAGCGGGCAGTCCGGGTGACGTCATGGACTTAGGACAGGCGTCGGACGAAGTCAATACTGCCGGCAACGATTGTCTCGGCATCGTTGTCGAGAGTCGCTACGTGGTAGGACTCCGGTAGGACGACCTCCGTCACATCGGTTGAGGACACGTGGTCACGTATGAAACGTGAGTTGGAGGCCTCGACGACGTGATCCACCGCGCTGCGAAACAGCAGGAGCGGCTGCCGCACCGACGCGATATCTTCCTTCACGGCCTTCCACAGTTTGGTCAGCGAATGGGCCGCCTTGAGCGGAATCTTGTCGTAGGCACCCTCGTTTTGCCCCGGCTTCTTAATGTCGTTGGAGATCCCGGGGAAGGAAGGAATGACGGCCTGCAACACGGGGAGCAGGAATCGGTCAGGACGCTCAGAGTGCACCGCGGGGTTGACCAGGACGATGCCGCGGATGGCGTCGCCGTGCTTTTCGGCGAGGCGCAGGGTGAGCGAACCGCCCATGGACAATCCGCAGACGAAGACGATGTTGCATGCGCGCTGCAACTCCACCAGCGACCGATCAGCCTCGGCGTACCAGTCCTCCCACCGAGTGAGATTCATGTCCTGCCAGCGGGTGCCATGCCCGGGCAGCCGCGGGACACGCACGGTGTGGCCCTGCGCGGCCAGCTGCTGTCCCCAGGGGGTCATCGACTTGGGGGAGCCGGTGAAGCCGTGCAAAAGCAGGATGCCTGTGGAGCCGCCGTCGGCGGAATAGGGCTCGGCACCGGGGAAGAGCGGCATGTTGGCCTCCTTTGACGTGTCCGATAGTGCCACACGGCTAGGGTGAGCGTCGTGCTCTACTGGGTGCTCAAGTGGATCTTCATCGGACCGTGGCTGCGTGTCCTCTTCCGCCCATGGACCCACAACCTGGATGTTGTGCCTCGTGAGGGGGGTGGCATCTTCGTCAGCAACCATCTGTCCTTCTCCGACTCCTTCTTCCTGCCCCTGGTCACAGATCGGCGAGTGACATTCCTCGCGAAGCAGGAATACTTTGAGGGCAAGGGCATCAAGGGACTGCTGACGCGGATCTTCTTCATCGGAACAGCCCAGGTCCCGATCGATCGGACCAGCGGTCGTGCGGCCGAGGCCGCGATCACCACCGGTATTCGCCTCCTGGGTGAGGGCCATTTGCTGGGGGTGTATCCCGAGGGCACGCGCACCGCTGATGGTCGCCTGTATCGAGGCAAGACCGGGGTTGCCCGGATGGCTTTGGAGGCACATGCGTCCGTCATCCCGGTTGCCATGATCGGCACGTACGAGATTCAGCCACCCGGACGCGTCAGGCCCAGCATCAGGCGTGTGGGAGTGCGGTTTGGGGAACCGTTGGACTTCAGTCGCTACGAGGGGCTGGAGTCGGATCGTTTTGTTCTGCGGTCAGTCACGGACGAGATCATGTACTCACTCATGGAATTGTCAGGCCAGGAGTACGTCGACATGTACGCGACTAGGGCTAAGGAGATCCAGGCCGAAGTCGACGATTGATGGGCGCGGGAGCTGATCCAGGGCTCCCACGGGCCTTACGCTGATGGGCAATCGACTCTCGGGAGACCCCATGTCTGGACCCACCGCATCCAACACGGATGTTTATCCGGCACGCTTGACGATTGATGCACAGGATCGATTGGGCAGGGCCTCGACAATCTTTCGCATCATCCTCATCATTCCTATAGCCATCGTGCTGAATATCTTGGTGTCCGGCGGAGAAAGCACCGTGGTGGTCGTCAACGGGGCCGGTGATTTTGTCAGCCAGAGTTCATCGTTTGGCGCGGGCATCCTGGGCTCACTCTTCCTCGTGACACTCCTGCTCATTCTCTTTCGCAAGCGCTATCCGCGGTGGTGGTTTGACTTTGCCCTCGCCCTCCACCGGTTTATCACGCGCGTCCTCACCTATCTCTTCTTCCTCACCGACAGGTATCCGTCAACCGAGGATGAGCAAAACGTCCACCTGGACCTCGACTACCCAGACGCCCAGACGCAACTCTCCCGGGGTATGCCGCTCGTGAAGTGGTTCCTGGCCATTCCCCACTATGTGATTCTCTTTTTCCTCTGGATCGCGGCACTCGTCCTCATCCTGCTGTCGTGGTTTGCCATCATCTTCACCGGCCGCTACCCCAGGTCATTCTTCGACTTCGTGGTGGGTGTTATGCGCTGGTCCTGGCGCGTACAGGCGTATGCCTTCCTCTTGGCCACGGATCGCTACCCGCCCTTCCGGCTGTCCTGAGACCAGCTCCTACTCAAATCCTGGACGGGGGACCGAGCTCATCAAGGTCGTGGTGAATCCACCATCGACCACGATGTCAGCCCCGCTGATGTAGCGAGCTCGGTCGCTTGCGAGGAAGACGATGACGTCAGCGACATCCTCGGGGAGGGCGACTCTGCCGACAGGCACGGCGCGATCTCGTCTCACGGCGACACCCGGGGCCAGGTAGTACTCCTCCGTCATCGGCGTACGGACCATGCCCGGGCTGACCGTGTTGCTGCGGATCCCACGCGGTCCCCACTCGAGCGCGAGTTGCTGGGATAGCAGCACCACACCGGCCTTGGATGCGCTGTAGGCACCGCTTAAGCCTTGCGCATGGTGGGCTGAGATGGACGCGACGTGGATGAGTGATCCACCAACTGTCATCCCGGTCGAGAATGCGCGTGACGTGAGCAGGAATCCGGTGAGGTTGACGCGGAGGAGTGCATCCCAGTCCGCGACACTGACGTCCGCAAGACCCCCCGGGCGCAGGATTCCCGCTGAGTTCACCAGGATGTCGCAGGGCCCGATGGCCTCAGCGGCCTCGGTGAGTTCATCCTCGGAAGTGACGTCGCAGACGTACGTCGCGACGGTCTCTCCGGATGACTCCCTCGTCTGGGCGAGCCCCACCGCATCCCGGTCGACGGCCGTGACCAGGACTCCTTCGGTGGCCAGTGCCAGCGCAGCCGCTCGGCCTATCCCGCTTCCACCCCCGACGACAACCGCACGCCGGCCGGTGAGTCCCAGCCAGTCAGACACCGACAGCGTCCCGGGCAGAGGCGAGCATCTGCAGTGCCACCTTGGTTTGCTCGACCTGCTCCAGCCAGACGGGACGCAGGATGTCGATGCGCGACTCGTGGGCCTGAGCCGCCGTCAACGGTTCGGCGATGGGCACGAAGCCACCCGCGGCTTCGTGCAGGGCAATCATGCGGAGGACGAGGTCGGCCTGGATCGTGTAGATGGGGGGCTGCGGTCCGCGAGCACCGATCATGCCCACGAGGTAGAGCTTCTCAAGGTTAAGGGGTACGACGGCCCCTCCCACACGCAGTGGCACGTCGTCCTGGCGCACGAGGAGTTCCTCATCGAGGAAGGGCAACGACGCATGGAATCCGGTTGCCCACAGGATCGTGTCGAAGTCTTCGCTGCTGCCATCGGCGAAGTGCACGGTAGGACCGTCGAATCGCTCGATGGCCGGTCGCACCCGGATGCGGCCGTGCTGAATCCAGTAGAGGAGGAGATCGTTGACGACGGGGGGCCCGTCTGCCAGGGCTCGGTGATCGGGGATCGGCATGCCGGGATAGTTGGAGGCATCACCGACGGACACCCGCATCATGAGTCGTGCGAGCAGGTCCTGCTCCTCAAAGGAGAACTCCTGCATCCAAGCAAGTTCGGAGCGGGGTTTGCCGAAGAACGTCTTTGGCTGGAAGTGATGGCCACGCCTCATCACGATGTGCGTGTCCAGGCGAGCCTGTGCGGCGTCCACGGCGAGGTCACAGCCGGAGTTGCCCGACCCGATGACCAGCACCCGGCACCCATCAATGTCGTCGATGTTGCGGTAGGACCCCGAGTGCACCTGCTTGCCGGTGAAGATGCCGGGCACCTCGGGGATCTTCTGGTCGCGCAGATGGCCGTTGGCGACAAGGACGCCGTCGTACTCGCGCTGCACTCCATCGGACGTCCTCACCGACCAGCCGGCCGAGCCCACAGGCCCGTCGGTGGGCAGGGGCTCGACATGCTCAACGGCGGTGTTAAAGGTGATGTGGCGGCGTAGGTCGAAGGCCTCTGCGTAGAGGTGGAAGTACTCGAGCATGTGATCGCGGTGGGGGAAGAGCGGCCAGTGCTCGGGCATCGGGAATTCAGGGAAGCCGGTCACCTGCCGTGACGTGATCAGATGGAGAGCGTCGTAGTCGTGGTTCCAGTGACCGCCGATGACGTCAGACTTCTCGAAGCAGTCGATCTCGTGGCCCGCATCCAGCATGGCCTTGATCGAAGCCAGGCCGGCTGGGCCGGCGCCGATGATGCAGTAGCGATTCATCAGTCCTCACCTATGGGTCCGTCGAAGAGTTGCTCCGTGAGCGGGTGGCTAAAGACGCCTTTGATGTCGGCGTCGGGATAGCGGCGAGCGAACTCACCGACGGTGTGACGGATGTGGGCCTGCCAGGCCTCGGTTGCGGCCTCAGGGTCACACTCGCGCACAGCATTGATCACGCGTTCATGACGGCGGATCAGGTCGGTATGGTCACTGCTGTCGTAGGTGATGCCGAGCATGCGCACAAAGAAGGCAACGTCGCGCGCGCTTTGGTCCAGCATGGATGTGATGCGCGGCAGTCCGCTGGTGGCCAGGAGGGCATCCTGGAAGAGCAGGTCGGCCTCCATCATGAGGAGGGCGTCCGCCTGGACCTCCGGATCGCTCAGGCGCTGGAGGAGGATCAGCACCCCGCCAAACTCCGGATGGGCAGCGGCATCGACGTAGACCGCTTGTGCGAGGGCGAGAGACCCCAGTGACATGCGTACGGCGTACACCTCCAGGACGTCATCGAACGTGGGGCTGGCAACGATGGCGCCACGGTTGCGTCGTAGGACGACGAGTCCGTCTGGGACGAGGAGTCGGATGGCTTCACGAACAGGCCCGCGGGACACCTGGAATCTGGCGGCGAGGTCGTGCTCCACGAGCCGATCACCGGGGCGTAGGGACCCGTCGAGGATGGCATCGCGCAGGCGTTGAGCAACGAGGTCGGCTGTTGACGCCTCGGGCAGGGGGCTGAAGGCGGCACTCATCGCATCACGTCCGCACCGGAGATGACGATGGTTTCGCCATCGACGAAGCCCGCCTGACCCGAACCGGTGAGGATCCAGACCCACTCGGCGATTTCTGCCGACTGTGCCACGCGTCCCAGGGGGATGGTGGCTGCAGCCTCCGCCATGCGACCCGTCGCAGCATTGCCGGGAGTGTCGACCCATCCGGGTGCGATTCCGTTGACGCGGATGCGTCGGGGTGCGAGCTCGAGCGCGAGTGCCTTGGTGAGCATGACAACGGCTGCTTTGGACGCCCCGTAGAGAAGTTGACCCGGTGACACCGTGAAGGCATCGACGGAGGCAAAGTTCACGATCGCTGATCCTGGCCCCATGTGGTCAACACTTGCGCGCGTGACATGCAGGATCCCGAGCACGTTGACGTCGAAGATCACGCGGAAGTCGTCGTCGGTGTAGGTCGCCAAGGTGGTGGGGGGATAGACCCCGGCGACATTGACGACGGCGTCGATAAGTCCGGTGGCCACCTCGGACATGGCTCCAGCGATGGCATCGGTCACGGCGGCGCCATCCCGGACGTCCACCGTCACCGGTGTGAGATGGGGATGGTCCAGCCCGGCGTCAGGGCAACTGTCGAGACCGATGACTCGCCAGCCACGCTCGAGGAACATGGCCGCCGTCGCCTGCCCCATGCCGCTGGCGACCCCCGTGACAAGAGCTGTCCCCAACGTGAGCCCCCACATGGTTGATTGTTGACAATCCTTCGTAGCGGAGCCTAAGTAGTCCGGGATCGGGCGTCAAGACCTCGCGTTGACTCACTCACCTTGCCCGGCTGCTGGCTTGGGTGCCTCACGTAACACTGCCCGCTTCGCAGCCGGGTGGGTCACGGTGAGCGGTTCGGTCTGTCGATGGCCGCATCTCGTCGTTCTTCGGG
>JANRCR010000051.1:11614-33806 GCA_030726915.1 Candidatus Nanopelagicales bacterium | reverse complement strand
TGGCCGCATCTCGTCGTTCTTCGGGAAAATTAGCGAGGAAAACTCACTTTTTTCCCCGAAGAACGAGGGAGGAGGAGGCCCCGCGCGCCCAGTGGAGCCCCGCGCGCCCAGTGGAAGGAGGAGGCCCCGCGCACCCAGGGGAGTGGTCGGGTCAGGAGTCGAGTGCCCAACCTTTGGCGCGGTCGACGGCTCGGCGCCAGCGCTGGTGGGCATCCTCTCCGTCGGACTGCGGGGTGAAGACGCGATCGCGTCGTCGCGCATCGACCAGTTCCGACTCATCGCTCCAGACTCCGGTGCCGAGCCCGGCAAGGAAGGCTGCCCCGAGGCCGGTGGTTTGAAGTTCCGCCGAACGATCCACGGGCATCCGCACCTGATCAGCCTGGATCTGGCACAGCAGATTGTTGGCGGCAGCACCGCCATCCACCGCGAGTGACCTGAGGTCGACGCCGCCCTCCCGTGCCATGAGATCGACGACGTCACGCACCTGGAAGGCGATGGCATCCAATGTCGCGCGCACGATGTGCGCACGTGTTGTGCCGCGCGTGATCCCGATGATCATGCCGCGCGCATAGGGATCCCAATCGGGTGCGCCGAGACCGGTGAGCGCGGGCACGAAGACGACACCGCCGCTGTCCGGCACCGACTCCGCGATGGCCTGCGTCTGGCTGGCGCTCTCGATGATCTCGAGTCCGTCGCGCAGCCACTGGATCGCTGACCCCGTGACGAACACCGCCCCCTCAAGGGCGTAGCTGAGCGAGCCATCGGGTCGGCCGAGGGCGACGGTGGTGAGGAGCCCCGATGATGTCGCCACCGCATGATCTCCCGTGTTGACCAGCAGGAAAGAACCGGTTCCGTAGGTGCATTTCGCTGCCCCGGGCGCAAATCCGGCCTGGCCCACCAGTGCGGCCTGCTGGTCACCGGCGATCCCGGCGATGGGGATATCCAGTCCGAGGAAAGTGGCCGGGTCCGTGCGCGCGATCTCGCCGTACGACGGGAAGATCTCGGGAAGGGCATCAAGGGGCACGCCGAGGATGGTGGCGAGTTCGGGGCTCCAGGTGCCGCTGTGAATGTCGAACAGCAACGTGCGCGATGCATTGGTCGGGTCCGTGACGTGATGCAGGCCGCGTGTCATGCGCGCGATGAGGTAGGAGTCGACGGTGCCGATCGCCACGCGACCGCTGACCACCTGCGCCCAGGTCTGCGGGTCGTGATCGCGCACCCACGCGATCTTGGTCCCGCTGAAGTAGGGATCAAGGCGCAGACCCGTGAGCTCTGTGACTCTGGCTTCGTGCCCGGCTGCGCGCAGATCGGTGCACATCGCCGCTGTACGCCGGTCCTGCCACACGATGGCCCTGCGCGCGGACCCCAGCGTCTCCCTATCCCAGAAGCAGATGGTCTCGCGCTGATTCGTGATGCCGATCGCCGTGGGAGCAACCGGTGATCCGGCCAGGGCCTCGCGCGTCGCATCGAGTGTTGCGGCCCAGATGTCGCCGGGATCGTGTTCCACCCAGCCGTCTTCAGGGAAGTGCTGGGGGAACTCTCGGTAGCCGCGCGCCAGGATGCGGGTGTCGGCACCGACCACAAGTGCCGTCACGCCGGTGGTGCCACAGTCGAGCGAGAGGATCGCCATGGCGCGACATTAGCGGGGGACGGGTGCCCATGGGCTAGGCTTTCTGCACACGCTTACATAGGCCAGGGGTGCGACTGCACCCGTGGGCATCTGACCCGAGGAGTCGACATGCGAGTGGGAGTCCTGACTGGCGGAGGCGATTGCCCCGGTCTCAACGCCGTCATTCGCGCTGTCGTCCGCAAGGGAACGAAGGAGTACGGCTTCGACTTTGTCGGCTTCCGTGATGGTTGGAAGGGCCCACTCGAGAACGTGACAATGCCACTCGACATCGCTGCGGTGCGGGGGATTCTGCCACGTGGCGGGACGATCCTGGGATCCTCACGGACCAATCCGATCAAGGTCGAGGGCGGCATTGAGCGCATCGAGCAGAACATGTCTGATCTCGGCATTGACGCTCTGGTCGCGATCGGCGGCGAAGACACGCTCGGTGTGGCTACGCGACTGGCTGAGCACGGCTTGCCCGTCATCGGTGTGCCGAAGACAATCGACAACGACCTCAACGCGACGGACTACACCTTTGGTTTTGATACGGCCGTGACGATTGCCACGGAGGCGATTGATCGGTTGCACACGACGGCGGAGTCCCATCACCGCGTGCTCGTGATTGAGGTCATGGGCCGCCATGCTGGCTGGATCGCACTGCATTCGGGGATGGCTGGGGGCGCGAACGTCATTCTGATCCCAGAGGTGCCCTTTGATCTTGATCAGGTGTGCGGTTGGGTGGAGCAGCGCTTCCAGCAGCAGTACGCCCCGATCATCTGCGTTGCCGAGGGTGCCCTCCCGAAGGATGGGGACCTGATGACGAAGGACGCCACCGTCGATGCTTTTGGCCACGTCAAATTGGCCGGTATCGGTGACTGGCTGGCTTCGGTTGTCGAGCAGCGCACCGGCAAGGAGTCACGTGCCGCGGTGCTGGGTCATATCCAACGCGGCGGCACGCCCACCGCCTTTGATCGAGTCCTGGCCACGCGCTTCGGCCTCAATGCCATCGACGCGGTGAAAGACGGCGACTCGGGCAAGATGGTGGCACTGCGCGGCACCGACATCGTGCGCGTGCCCCTGGCCGAAGCCACCGGCACACTCAAGACCGTGCCTCTGGCGCGCTATGAGGAGGCGGCCGCCTTCTTCGGCTGAGTTTCGACCCCCGTACCCTGTGGCTATGTCCGCGATCACATGGCCCGACCTACCGGCTGTTCAGCAGCCTGCTTGGCCGGATGCTGCCGCCCTGGAGGAGGTGCTCGCGGAGCTGCGAGCGCAGCCTCCGCTTGTTTTCGCCGGGGAATGCGACATTCTCACCGATCACCTCGGCAAAGCCAGCCGCGGCGAAGCCTTCGTCTTGACCGGTGGCGACTGTGCCGAAACCTTCGCGGCCAACACAGCGGATTCGATTCGAGCTCGGCTCAAGACGGTCCTGCAGATGTCAGTTGTGTTGACCTACGCCGCATCCCTGCCCGTGATCAAGGTGGGCCGTGTCGCCGGTCAATACTTCAAGCCCCGCTCGAACCCCATGGAGGTGCGCGACGGAGTCGAGTTGCCGAGTTACCTCGGTGACGCTGTCAACGCCCTCGACTTCACCCTCGACTCACGGCAGCCTGACCCACGACGGCTCCTGCGGGCGTATCACGCGTCCGGCTCGGCACTCAACCTCATTCGCGCCTTCACCCAGGGTGGCTATGCCGATCTGCGTCAGGTGCACGCATGGAATCAAGACTTCGTACGGGATTCGACCGCCGGGCAGCTCTATGAGCGACTCGCGGCAGAGATCGATCGGGCGCTGTCCTTCATGCATGCCTGTGGGGCAAATCCCGAGGAGTTTGCCCGGGTCGAGTTCTACGCCGCACACGAAGCGCTGAGCCTTGATTATGAGCGTGCGCTCACGCGTGTTGATTCGCGGACAGGTGAGTTGTACGACGTCTCCGGCCACTTCCTCTGGGTGGGGGAGCGAACACGCCAGTTGGACGGGGCGCACATGCACTTTGCCGCGAGCATCCGCAATCCCGTGGGCATGAAGGTCGGTCCGACCGCATCCCCCGAGGATGTCCTCGAAGCAGTGGAACGACTCAATCCGGATCGCATTCCCGGCCGTCTCAGTCTCATTACGCGGATGGGGGCGGGCACGGTGCGCGACGCACTGCCTGCCATCGTGCAAAAGGTCGAGGCCAGCGGCCACCCTGTCGTGTGGGTGTGTGACCCGATGCACGGCAATACTCGTGAGGCGAGCAGCGGTCACAAGACCCGATCCTTTGACGATGTGATTGCCGAGGTCGAGGGCTTCTTCGATGTGCACCGACGGGTCGGCACCATCCCGGGCGGTATCCACGTCGAGCTCACCGGCGACGACGTGACCGAGTGTGTGGGCGGCACCCACGGGGTCGCCGAGGATGGGCTGGGTGTCCGCTATGAGACCGCATGCGATCCTCGGCTCAACCGGGAGCAGTCCCTCGAGTTGTCCTTCCTCGTCGCCGACATGCTGCTCAAGCGCTGAACTGATCCTCGGCGGCACCCCCGCGCCGGATTGGGCAATTGCAGGTCCGGCGTCATCGCCCGTCGAAGGCCTCTCCGGGTGCAGGATGGACCCATGACACCGCTGTACGCCGTACGCACGACCGGCATCGTCTGCCGAGTCGGATGTGGGAGTAGGCGTCCGAATCCGGAGAACGTGGTCTGGGTCACTCACCTTGACGAGGCGCTCGCTGCTGGTTTTCGCCCCTGCAAAAGATGTCGACCCGATGATGTGCATCCGCAGGAGGCTTTCCGTGACTCCGTCGTGAGCCAGGCGCGTGATTACCTTCGGCTCGGAGTGGGTGTGGCTGACACAGCCGCTCGCCTCCACGTGAGTGAACGTCACCTGCGCCGGCTTGTGCGTCAGCACACGGGTCTCTCGCCGCGAGAGCTCATTGGATGAGTTCGCGACGATTTGCCGAACTTCGCCAGGCGACTGTCCGCACGCCGTGGCTTCCGGTGGGCATCGTTGCGGATGAGGATGGTGTCGTTGTCGCCTCCTGGTTTGGAGCGCCCCGCCCCTCGGATGCTGCCCACATTGATCTGGAATCCGCCCGTCGGGTGCGCCGCATCCCCGGTGCCAGCGATGCGATCACGGCGTGGGTTGACGGTGACGTTGACGCCCTCCTCAGTGTCCCGGTCGATCAGCCGGGTGGCCCCTTCCAGCAGCGGGCATGGGAGGCCATGAGGCGCGTGCAGGGTGGAACGACGGTGAGTTACGCCGACCTGGCGCGCATGGCGGGCAATGACAGGGCGGTGCGGGCTGCCGGCACGGCGTGCGCCCTCAATCACGTGGCGCCGTTCGTCCCCTGCCATCGCATCATCCATTCCGATGGCACCATCAGCGCCTACGGATTCGGGCCAGAACTCAAGGTGTTGCTGCTCGAACATGAGGGTGCGCTGCTCTAGCAGCCTCTGCCGGCGTACGCCCCACATCCACGGGCAACTGTGTCATCCGATGACGCGCGTGTGGGGCCTGTGGGCGCGTCGGCGGATGACAAACCTTGGGTGGTGAGTGGGGGTGATCGTCAGATGATGGTGATCGTCACGGTGCTCCCCGCGGGGACCAGCGTCCCGGAGGATGGGTCTTGCGCGATGACTCGATTCAGCGGCGTGAAGGGCGGCTCGTTGATGTCAACGTTGAGTCCCAGACTTTGCAGCAGGGCGACCGCGTCCTCCTTGATCATGTCGATCAGGAAGGGCACCTCGACGGGCGGCGGCCCCTTGGAGACCACGAGCGCCACGGTGCCACCCACGTCGACGCGTGCACCCTTGTCGGGGCTTGTCGAGATGACGAGGCCCGAGGCAATGCTGCTCGAGAATTCCTCGCTCGTCGTCACGATCAGACCCGCAGCCTCCAACTGGGCGCTCGCCTCATCGGCTGGCACTCCCGTGAGACCCGGAATCTTCACAGGTTTGGGGCCCTTGGAGACCACGATGTCGATGAGGGTGCCCGACATGAGTTCCTCACCGACTCCGGGCACCGTGGACACGATCGAGCCCGCGGCAATGGATGAATCCCAAGCTTCGGTGATGATGCCGACGCCGAGATTGGCCTCCGAGAGCGTCGTCCGCGCGATGGCGAGTGGCTCCCCAACGACATCGGGTACGGCGTACCTCTCGGGGCCTTGGGATAGCACCACGGAGATGATCGAGTCGACGCCTGTGCTGGCGCCAGGCGCTGGGTCCGACGACAGGACCAACCCGGCAGCCACGGTCTCGCTGAACTCCTGACCGCTGACCTCCAGACGCAGCCCCACGTCCTGGAGGGCGGTCGCGGCCGCCCGCTCGTCGAGGCCGAGGATCCCGGGCACGGTCACCTGCTTGCCTGGTCCGGCAGCGAGATACCAGCCGGCAGCGGCGGCACCGCCGACCGCGAGCAGGAGCAGGATCGCGATGATCCAACCACGGCCGCGACGTCGGCGTCCGCCGGACTTAGCGGCACTCCCGGTGGTGCCCACCGCGGCTTCGCCCGGGGTCAAGGGACGCGCTGTCACGGCAGGCACGGGTGTGGCCCCCGCCGCTGCAGCAAGTGCGAGATCGTCGGGCACCACGAGCGTGTCGTGGGAGTCCTTGCTCAGCGGCTGGGGGGGAGGAAGTGAGCGACGCACGCGGCGGACGTCGGCAAGGAAGGCTCGGCAATCGGGGTAGCGAAGATTCGGGTCACGACGTGTGGCGGTGGCGACAAGGGCATCGACGTCCGGCGGGATCGTCCGGCGAAGTGACGATGGCGCGGGCACATCGGCGTTGACGTGCTGGTAGGCCACGGTTATGGGATTTTCGGCGGCAAAGGGCACCTGGCCCGTCACCATCTCGAAAAGGCAAATTCCGGAGCCGTAAACGTCGGATCGGGCATCTGCGTCGCCGTGCTCCACATGCTCGGGTGAGAGGTAGGCGACCGTCCCGATGATCATTCCCTGCGTTGCTGTCGTGGTGTTCGTGACGGCGCGTGCCAGTCCGAAGTCGGTGACCTTCACCCGGCCGTCATCGGAAATGAGAATGTTTTCGGGCTTGACATCACGATGTACGAAGCCCGCATCATGGGCAGCGGAGAGCGCCTCCAGGACCGGATCGAGAACGGTGAGTGCCTGCTCGGGTGACAGCGCGCCATAGTCGCGAAGGACGTCACGCAATGTCCGGCCTTGGACGTACTCCATAGCGAGGTAGGGCAGGCCATCGGCCTCACCCTGATCGAAGACACCAACCACGTGGGGATGGCTTAACTGCGCTGCCGCCCGAGCTTCGCGACGGAAGCGGGTGACGAATCCGGGGTCCTCGGCCAGAGCCGTGCTCATCATCTTCAGGGCGACGGTGCGATCAAGGCGGGTGTCGACGGCCTCGTAAACGGTGGCCATGCCACCCCGAGCGATCCGACTGACCACCCGGTAACGGCCGTCCACAAGGGTCCCGATGAGGGGATCGGGGGGCAGGTTCGAGACCGGGGCGGTCGGGGACTCCATGGTGCCTTGAGTCTAGGTCGCAGCCGTGGCGGAGCCGGGGATGCGCGGATCCGGCGTGGCAGCCGGCACCGACCATGGGCATGATGGATATGTGAGCAGACGGGCTGAGATCACCATGACGGACGACGAGGTGGGGGAGTATCTCGCGGCGGCGAAGACGATGATCTTGGCCACGATCGGTCCCGACGGCGTCCCGGATCCGGTCGGGATGTGGTTTGTGCTCGTGGAGGGTGAGATATGGATGCGCACCTACGCCAGGTCGCAGAAGGTGACCAATATCCGGCGAGACCCGCGCGTCTCGGCGCTGGTGGAAGATGGAGAGCACTACGCCGAACTCCGCGGGGTGCAACTCACCGGTCACCTGGAGATCAGTGAGGACGTTGATCGAATCTGCGATATCGCAGCTGCCCTCCTGGTGAAGTACGAGGGACTCAACGCCGCGGATGTGCCCGCCGTGCGCGAGGCTTATCGACCCACCGCGGTCAAGCAGGTCGCCATGCGGCTTGTCACAGAGCGGACCGTCTCCTGGGATCACTCAAAATTGATCCAGGTTGGCTGATGGAGAGGCTCACGTATCTCGGCGTGCTGCTCTTTATCTTTGCGGGCTCAGCCTGGTTGGAGATTGGCCTGCGTACGCGGGTCTTCCGACGCTGGAAGCGATTGCTTCTGGCCCTGTCGATCCCCTTCCTGATCTTTGTGATCTGGGATATCTGGGCCATCGCGAGTGGTCACTGGAGCATCGATCCCGATCGCACGGTGGGCGTGGTCCTCTTCGGGACCATCCCCATTGAGGAACTCATCTTTTTTCTTGTGGTGCCGATCGCCTCCATCCTGAGCCTTGAGGCGGTCCGGTCTGTCAAGGGCTGGCCTCTCGGCGACGAGCATCCCGACTCGCGCGGCGATGAGCCTGGCCACACGGATGCTCGGACAGCGCGCTCATGACCTACACGCAGATCGCCATCGCCATGGTCGTGGGCGTGGTCGCCGTGGACCTCCTGGTGCTGCGCACCCGGCTCGTCACCCGGCGCGGGTTTTGGGTCGCCTATGCCATCGTTCTCTTCTTTCAGCTCCTCACCAACGGCATGCTTACGTGGTTAAGGGTGTTCCGCTACTCCGATGCCGTCATCGTGGGCAATCAACCTGCTGACGATGGACCGCCGCCATTCTTCGGCGAGGGGCGCATCGCCTTTCAGCCCTTCGAGGATCTCCTCATGGGTTTTTCGCTGTGCCTGCTGGCCATGGCCCTGTGGATCTACTGGGGGCGCCGAGGGGTGCAGCCGTTGCCGCGATCCGGGCCGCCCATCTGGCGTCGGTCAACCGGTGCCTCGGCCACGGGGGCGACGACGACGCCGAGCACGCACCCAGGCGGGTCCAGCGACAGCCAAGCGTCGCCGTAGCGGCACGCTGGCACGGTGGGTGAACACGTCGTAGTCGATTCGCTCGACCTCATCAACGATGCCGCAGTAGAGCACGCGAGCCGCTTCAATGCACGGCTGGGAATCCGCTGACAGCAGGGCAATCCCCGAGCGGGAACGCTCCTCGAGGTCCCGAACCCGAGCGATTTGTTGCGCGAGTGCCCGCTTGACCTCGGGTGTCGCGACGCGGTCCTGGAGGACGTCTCGCGTCACTCCATGTGCGGCGAGTTCGTCCATGGGGAGATAGATGCGTCCGCGCTGGAGATCCTCACCGACATCCCGGATGAAGTTGGCCAGTTGAAAGGCGACGCCAAGGTCCATCGCCCGGTCGTAGGCCTCCGGCGATGTGGGCTCAAGGATGGGCACCATTTGCAATCCGATGACGGCGGCGCTGCCGTAGACGTACTCAAAGAGGTCGTCGTAGGTGGCGTATTCGGTGATGGTGAGGTCCATCCGCATGGAATGCAGGAAGGCCTCAAAATGCTCCAGGGGTATGTCCCAGGTGCGCACGGTGTCCACAAGTGCCCGGCCGACCGGGTCGTGGGACCGTCCTCGTCGCAGATCACTGAGAATGTCGTCACCCCATGAGCCGAGCCAGTCCGCCTTTTCGGCGTCCGTCAGGGTGGACGAGAGATCGTCGACAATCTCATCGGCGTACCGCGCAAAGCCGTAGAGGGCATGAACATACGGCCGTTTGTGCGGTGGGAGGAGGAGCGTGGCGAGGTAATACGTCTTGCCGTGCTGGGCGTTGAGTCGCTTGCACCGTTCGTAGGAGGCGCGCAGCGATGGATCGACGATCCCCGCGGCATCCCATTCATTCACGGGTGGCGATCCTGCCACGGAAGACTGAGGCGGCTGCACGCGCCTGGGCTTCGGGGTCGGATGGTACGAGTCCGTGATTCAGTGGGGCGCCGAGCACGAGCCGCCGCTCACGCGGACTCACGAGCAAGACGAGTCCCACGACGGCGAAGGCCGCGACGATGGCGAGTCCATCACTAAACTCGAAGAGGTTGTCCGAGGTCGAACTCGACTCGGCCATTCCGTGGAGGGCAAAGCCGGCTGTCGTGATGATGGCGATGCGTAGTTGCACGGGGGTGAGGCCCGCCACGGCAAAGAGCGGCAGGAACCAGAGCAGATACCACGGCTGAATAACCGGTCCCAAGAGGACGACGGTGAGGAACGCGAGGGCTGCTCCGCGCACGGGACTGCGACCTTCGGGCCGCAGGATCAGCCACGCAATGATGGCGACGCCGGTGATGGTCCCGATGGTGCGAACGATGGTCACGACGAAGGCATCGTTGATCGTGATGCCCGCAGCAGTGGTGGCCATGCCGGTGAGCATGCCGAGAGCGGTCGAGGGCGAGAGCCACGTGCGCACCTCTCCTGGAGCCGACAGGGCCGTGATCCAGCCGGGACCCACTCCGGCCAGCAGGCTCGCGATGACGAAGATGACGACCGTCACGAGCAGCGTGAGAACCCAGGCGCGAATCCGCGACCACCATCCAGCCTGCGTACCGGCCCACAGGAGACCGGCAAAGGGGAGGGCCAGGAGGGCGATGGGTTTGACCGCACCGGCTGCCGCGATGGCAGCGACACCGAAGACAGGCCGGCCCTGACCTGCCAGGGCAAGGCCCGTGACGGTGAGGCCCACCATCAGGGCATCGTTGTGGGCGCCTGCGACGACGTGCATCAGCACGAGCGGATTGAGGACGGTGAGCCACATGGCTGCGGCCGGATCAATGCCCAGTGATGCGGCAAGCCGAGGAACGTAGACGACCAGGAGGGCGAGGCCGACGAGGGCCATTAGTCGGAAGATCAGAGCCCCGAGCGCGGGCTGATCCGATGCAAAATTCGCCACTCCTCGCGCGAGGAGCAGCCAGAGTGGTCCGTAGGGGGTGGGCGTCTCGGCCCACATCGGATCGACGCCATCTTGAAACCAGTCATCGATAACGGCGACACCGGTCGCATAGGGATCGCGCCCTTCCGCGAGCACGCGCCCCTGGGCAAAGTAGGAGTAGACGTCTCGGCTGAAGAGGGGCGGCGTGATGAGCAGGGGTGCGCACCACGCGACGAGAACGGTCACGAGGGTCATGGGGGCGATTCCGTGGAGGCTGTGCGGATCGTCGGATCCGGCGAGCAGGTCATGGCCGAGGATGAGCCAGGCTTGCAGGATGAGGGCCACTCCGACGAACACCAGGGCGCGTGCGATTAGGGTGCCCGCTGTCGTGCCACGCAGTGCTTCAACGGAGGCAAACTCCAAGATGCCCGGGTCTAACGGCAACCAGCCCACGCCGAGGGCGCCGATGGAGAGGAGGAGGGATCCGACGAATCCCGGCAGGGCGTAGCGCGCGAGAAGCCGCACATCCCACGCCGTCATGGTGACAGGGTAGGGGCGCGCATCCTGCCGACTCAGCGAAGTGCTCGGGAGCGGTACAGGGGGTCCTTGCCCAGGATGCGCTCAGCGGCGAGTCGGCCGGAGATCAAGACCATCGGCACGCCGACCCCCGGCTGGGTGCCGGAGCCGGCAAAAACAACGTTCTCGCCCCAGATATTGCGGGGTCGGAAGGGTCCCGTCTGCAGGAAAGAGTGCGCGGCCGAGAAGGGAGCACCGCGCTCCATGCCGCGCTGTTCCCAGTCCAGTGGCGTGGTGAGGGCCTCGATCTCGATGGCATCACCAAAACCCTTGTAGCCGCGCTCCTCGAGGACCCGCACCATCTCATCGCGGTAGCGCGGTCCCTCCGTGCGCCAATCGATGGGTGCGTCGAGGTTGGGTGTGGGGAAGAGTACGTAGTAGATCTCCTTGCCGTCCGGGGCGAGCGAGGGATCCGAATGCGTGGGGTTGGTGACGAGCAGGCTGGGGTCACTCATCAGCCGCTTCTCGTCAATGAGTTCGCGGAAGACACCCTTCCATGACTGTCCAAAGTGGATGTTGTGGTGGGCAATCTGGGAGTACGACGCTGACGATCCGGTCAGCAGAACGGCGCAGGAGGGGGAGTAATTGAGGCGACGGACCCCCCAGGGCGAACGACCGAGCAGATCGCGATAGGCCACCGGTAGGTCAGGGTTGAGCACGATCGTGTCGGCCTCAATGCGCTCACCGGCAGCGGTGTGGACCGCGATGGCCCGCTGGCCTCTGGTCTCAACTCGGGTGACCTCGGTGCCGTACTGGAAGGTCACACCGTGCTTCTCGGCAGCAGCCGCCATGGCGAGGGGGACAGCGTGCATGCCGCCCTTGGGGAAGTAGACCCCGGCGACGGAGTCCATGTAGGCGATGACGGCGTAGATGGCCAACGCGTCATAGGGGGAGAGGCCGGCGTACATCGCCTGGAAGGAAAAGACACGCTCGGTGCGTGGGTCACGCAGGAATTCCCGAACGCGGGGTGCGAGGCGACGGAACCCACCGATCGCGGCGAGGCGGGCGAGATTGGGTGTGAGCAAATCGAAGGGGGAATCGATATTGCGGTCGATGAAATCGGTCATCTCATACGTGTAGAGCTTGGAGACGAAGTCGACGTATTTGCGGTAGCCGGCTGCCTCGCCGGGGCCGATGACGGTGCGGATCTCCTCGGCCATGGCATCGACATTGGCGTGGACATCGAGTTTGGAGCCGTCCGGGTAGAACGCGCGATACAGAGGCTCAACCGGAGTGAGCTCGAGCCAGTCCGCCATGTCTTCGCCGACGGAGTCGAAGGCGTCGGCGATGAGGTCGGGCATCGTCAGCACGCTGGGCCCCGTGTCAAAGTGGAAGGTGCCGGATTCCGACTGCACATCCAGCCGCCCGGCTCGGCCCCCCGGGATGTCTTCGCGCTCCAACACCGTGACCGATCGCCCAGCACCAGCGAGACGTAGTGCGGCGGAGAGACCTCCGAGCCCAGCGCCAACGATGACGACATGATCAGTGGGGCCGGTGACGGTGCGCATCAAACACTCCTGCGGGTAGCGGCGTAGGCGAGACCCGCGAGCACCTCGCGGGCCGGATCGTGAAGGTCGACGGAGTCAAGAGCGGTGAGGGCGTCATCGGTGAGACTTTCGATCAGGGCCTCAGCGTGTGCGAGGGCGCCTGTATCGGAGATCACGCACCGCAGCAGGGCGACACCGTCCGCATCGAGCCCGGGGTCACCGAGTCGGCGCCGGAGTTCGGCGGCCTGGGCAGGAGTCGCCCGATCCATGGCGGTGGCGATGAGGACGGTCCGCTTGCCCTCGCGCAGGTCATCACCGGCGGGCTTGCCTGTCTCGGCGGGATCACCAAAGACACCGAGAACGTCGTCGCGCAACTGGAAGGCCTCACCGAGTGGGAGGCCGTATCCGGAGTACGCCGTGAGGACTGCGTCGTCAGCGCCCGCGAGGGTCGCACCCATGTGGAGGGGCCGCTCGATCGTGTATTTCGCTGACTTGTAGCGCACCACGGTCATGGCACGTTCGACCGAGCCACCGCCCCGTGCTTGTTCGAGCAGGTCAAGGTATTGCCCAGCCATGAGCTCGGTGCGCATCTCGTCGTACACGCGCTTGGCGCGGTTGAGGGGCGCGGTGGGCATGCCGCTGGTCAGGAGCACCTCGTCGGCCCAGGACAGGCACATGTCACCGAGGAGGATCGCGGCGCCGACACCGAAGGCCTCGGGGGAGCCGAGCCACGCCGATCCTCGGTGCAGCATCGCGAAGCGGTGGTGGGCGGAGGGCATGCCGCGACGGGTGTCGGAGCCGTCCATGACGTCATCGTGGATAAGTGCACATGCCTGGAGGAATTCCAGTGCTGCCGCAGCCTGCAACGCTGATTCGGTGTCAGCACCCCCCGCGCCGCGATAGCCCCACCAGCAGAATGCCGGGCGTAGTCTTTTGCCCCCGCGCAGGAGGTCAGACACGGCCTCGACGAGTGGATCGAGATCCTCGCTCACGCCATCGAGCAACTGCCGCTGCCGCGAGATGACGTCGTCGAGGACTTTTTGTACGCGGGGGCGTACATCCTCGACGTCAAAGGGCGATCCCATGTCGTGAGCCTACGGGCAGAAGGGCGGCCCGGCATACGTAGAGCCCCTCATGGGGCTCACCGGGGCGGCAGGGCTTGCTGCCGTCATGGGCTCGCTGCTAGGCCGACGGCGACGGACGTGCGCGCCCGATGGAATCCGCAACGATCTCGGCACTGATCCCCACCAGGGGGAGCCCTCCTCCCGGATGCGAGGACCCACCGACGAGATAGAGGCCCGGGACCGGGGAGATATTGGCGGGACGCAGGAAGGCAGCCCGGATCCCGTTGCTGCTCGTTCCGTAGATCGACCCACCGGGTGTGCGGACTCCACGCTCCAGGTCCGCCGGAGTGCGAATCTCTCGCCAGAGCAGCCGATCGCGTACGTCGAATCCGCGTCGTGCCATGACCTCCAGCACATGATCGGCGTACGACTCGCGAATGGCATCCCAGTCGATGGGCCCGTGGCGCGGAGCGTTGACCAGGACGAACCACGACTCGTGGTCGCTGTCGGGACGCATCCGCGGATCGTCCGGCGAGCACACATAAATGGTCGGATCATCGACGGGGCGCCCATCGAAGATTGCGTCAAACTCCGCGTCGTAATTAGAGGGGAACCACACGTTGTGATGGCGCAGTCCGGGCGTGCGACCGCGGACGGCGAGCATGAGGACGAAGCCGGCGAGTGACGGGGTGGCCCGGCGCAGAGTCCGCAGCGGCTTGCGGCCACGGGGGTCATCGACCATGCTCGCGTAGAGGTGCTCGGCATCGGTATTGGCCACCACGATGTCGGCGGCCATCCGCTCACCATCGGCGGTTTCCACACCCGTCACGCCGGCGGAGTTTGTCGTGATGCGCCGTACATCGACTCCCAACCGCATATCCACGCCTCGTTCGCGGCACCGTGCGGCGAGTGCATCGGCCAAGGTCGCCAGTCCACCCCCCAGGTGCCAGGCACCGAAGGCCTGCTCGACGTACGGCACCGTCATGAGTGCCGCCGGTGCGCGGCGAGGGTCAGACCCCTGATACGTGGCGTACCGATCCAGGATCTGCACCTGACGGGGGTCGCGCAGATGGTGCTGGCCGAGGCGTCGCAGCGTGGTGAAGGGTGCAACGGCACGCACAGCACTCGGATGGGTGGTCAAGCCGAGTCTGAGCAGGGTGCCAGCCCCGTCCAACGGTGACTGGATGAAGGGCTGACGGGTGATGCGCCATACGTCGGCGGCGCGAGCCATCAGGTCGCGCCAATCGTGCGCAGCGGTCCCGCCCAGTTGCTCACCCATGGCCTGGGCGATGCGTCCCGGGTCGGTGCCGGGCAACTCCAGGGAGGTGTCGTCGGAGAATCGATAGGAAAAGGCGGTGTCCAGCGGCTGGATATCCACTGCGTCTTCGAGCGGCCCGCCGGTCTTCAGGAAGAGATCGCGGTAGACGGCGGGGAGAGTGAGGAGACTGGGTCCGGTGTCGAAGACGAAACCGTCGCGTTCGTAGCGGGCCAGTTTGCCGCCGTAACGCTCGCCCTGCTCCAGGAGGGTGACATCGTGTCCCTTGACTCGCAGACGCGCGGCGGCTGCCATCCCACCTGCACCGGCGCCGATGACGATCACCCGAGCCATGGGTCCAGCGTAGGACTCAATCAGTGCGCCCACCACAGCGCAGCGGCGACGGCGATTCCCGGGAGCGCAAAGATCCATCCCCATCGGGCGGCTGCAGCCACCACGGAATCGCTGTACCCGTAAAGAATCGACAGTTGCGGCGGGAAAAAGGCCGGGATGGTCAGGGCGAACAGCGCGAATGCGACCGCGATCGGCTTGCTGGGTGCGAGCAGGGCCGCCGGCAGGAAGAGGCTGATGCGGACGGCACTGAGGAAGGCCCACGCGGGGACGCCTGGTCGCCACGGGATGCGCTGTGATGGATGAAGGACAGAGCCCACAAACACTCCGGCCCCCGCGAGTGCCATCAGGGGAGCGCTCCACATGAGCGCGGTCGCTGTCCAGTCGGGTGTTGCGACGGTGATGTTGAGGGCGAATCCCACCAGGAGCGCGATGAGAGGTGCCTGATCAATCCAGGAAGTGCGCATGCGTTGAGGCCGCGGTGCATGCCGTCGAAGGATCCAGGTGAAGACGGCGAAGATGGTGATGAAGACCCGGTCGGCAAGCACGGCAAAGACAGCACCGGGAGCACCGGCGATGGCCGTGGCGATCGGAATGACCCAGAAACCGCCGTTGGCGCTGGCTGACCAACCCCGAAGGACAGCCCGACCCGGGCGGTCGGGTCCCGGGGGTGTGACGAACCATGCGCACGCCACGACGAGGATTGAGAAGAGGCCGCCGAGCAACGGCCAGACGAGGTCGTCGAATCCTTCGAGGCGCCACGCCGCGAGGATCGACACCATCACCGAGACCAGCACGATCTGGCCGCGGATGATCACCCGCCATGTGCTCGCGATTCGCGTGCTGCGCGAGGCGATCGCGCCACCGGCTGCACCTACCGCGTAGGCAAGGATGACAACGGCGGTCATGGGCGGGTCACGGTAGGGGTCGCCCCCTCCACGTGAGGGTCCCGGCTCGGTGCCGCTGTAGTGATGCCAGGAGCAGGGACGCGGCCACGGCGATGGACACGGGCTGCGCCAGCGCATCCGGCAACGCGCGTTCACCCGTCCGCTTGGCCACCAGATAGCGACTGAGTACGCCGGCGGAGTAACCCACCCCACCCCAGATGCGTGCCTGCCGACCGGGTCCGACCAGCGCAAAGATCGGTGGGGCTACGTAGGTCAATGTCATGACCGCAACCAGGCCGTACGACGCCGCCGCCGGCGTGAAGATGGACCATACGGACTTGGTGTAGCCGTCGTACATCTCCTGCCAGCCGTCATACATGCGGCAACGGGAGATTGCGCTGCCATCCGCGGGCGCCCCGCGGAATCCGGCCCGCTTGACGGCACGCAGGACGCCCACATCCTCGAGGATCATGTCGGCGGCTGCTCGATGTCCGCCACTGATCCGGTAGGCACGCGTGTCGACGACGAGGAATTGACCCACGGCGGCGGCCATCGATGGATAGTGGCCGCGCTCGGTCATGCGCATGGGCAGTGCGGTCATCCATGACCAGGTCACGAGGGGCTGGACGAGGCGCTCGGCAGTTGTCACGGCGATCTGTCGGGGGTAGGGCGAGATCAACTCGAGGTCACCGCGGCGCATCTCCTGAATGGTGGAGGCCACGGCCCAGGGACGGAAGTGCACGTCGGCATCGACAAAGACGAGCACGCTGCCCGTGGCCTGCTGGGCAAGGCGGTGGCAGGCCCAGGACTTGCCCAGCCAGCCCGCCGGCGGCAGATCATCCGGTCCCTCGATGATCGTGACGCGGGGATCAGAGCCCACGACCTGACGTATGACATCGCCGGTCCCGTCGGTGGAGCCGTCATCGAGGATCAGGATTTCCAGATTCGGCAGTCCCTCCTGTGCCAGCAGCGACTGCAGTGTGGTGGTGATGCGATGTGCCTCATCGCGTGCGGGTAGCAGGATCGACACGCGCTCGTGTATGACGATGGGCTCATCTCGAGGTTGACGAATCACCCGCAGGTTGACGGCCGTGTGCACGGTGAGCGCTGCCGCGCTGAGAGCTCCCGCGCGCGCCACGAATGTGGCCCATCGACGCAGGGTCAAGGCCGTCGCGTCCATGTGATCCAGGCCCAGGGGATGACGATGGCGCCCATGACGATGCCGCCCCAGATCGCCACCCCCGGGCGACCAAAGAAGACCGCATTGCCGAGGACATTGGAGAAGTAGACCCACAGGAGCATGAATGTGGGTACGCCGTCGCCGCTGGAGCGCCGCTCCGGCAGCCGGGAGAGGAGCGTCATGATGATGAGCGAGGTGATGATCCAGCCGAGGTAGTTGGTGAGGGGGATGCCGGGGATGCCGGGAAGTCCCGGGTCGGGTGAGGCCCAGGTCCAATGCCCCTCACCCACCATCTGCGGATCCAGGAAGAGGTCCCACGAGGCGAGCAGCCACGCTCCAAAGACCACGACTCCCGCGCGAGTGCGAGACAAGCGTTGCGCGGCGAGGAGGCAGGGATACGACATCATGGCCCAGGCCATCATGACCACGATGGGGACGCCGGCCACGGTCCATCCCAGTGTGTCCGCGTAGCTGTACAGGCCAAAGGGAAACCCGGTGGAGACGCCGATGTACTCCGCCGCCCAACCGATGCCACCGGCGATGACGACGAAGCCCAGCGCCCACAGCCAACCGCGGGTGAGCACGGCATGACTCACCGAGGCGAGGAAAAAGGTCACCACGGTCACGATCGTGAGAACGTCGCGGGACGCATCGGACAGGAGCCAGATGATCTGTCCGCCGACGGTGACCCCGGCAAAGAGCCAGGGCACCCACTGCCAGGAGATGGGCATACGGCGACCGTCGGAGTGCGGCCCCTGATAGACGCGAACGCTCATTGCTGTCTCGACACCCGTGATGTTGCGCGGATGAGCTGCGTTGTCACTTTTGGCACATCCCACATGGGAGCGTGACCGCAATTCCACAGCACATCCCAGCGTGCATGCGCGGGGGCGAGGTCGCGGCGCTGGAAGCGCGGCGCCGGCAGCAGCCGGTCGTTATCGCCGAAGGCAATGGTGACCGGAACATCGATAGGGATGCTTGCCGCGCGCTCAAAGGAGCGATGTAGGGCACCATCGTGTGCCTGGGCGAAGCCACGTGCGTCGGCCTGGGCGTACGCGGCGTCCACGGCCACCCGGTAGGGCACGGTCGCCGCGCGCTCGGATCCCGCGCGCATGAGGGTTCGCCGCAGAGGAGCAACTCTCATCATCGTGGGTATCGCCCGTCGGGTGGTGACGGCAGCCCGGCGATTGAATTGAATCGCTGACATAGGTTCGCGCAGCGGCTCCCACAGGCCCGCCGGACACAGGGCGGTGACGCTCAGAGCACGACCATCGGCTGCGGCCTCAAGCGCAGTCCACCCGCCCAGGGAATTGCCGACGAGGTGGGCGGACGTCACATCGTGCTCGTCCAGGAAGCGACCGACCGCCAGGGCCAGCTCTGTCGCCGGTGTCTGAGTCTGACCCGGAATCGGGTCAGACTCCCCGTGGCCGGGAAGATCAATGGCGTAGACCGTGAAGTCGCTGGACAGATCACCCATCACCAGGTCCCAGCAGCGCCGAGAAGATGCGAGTCCATGGATGAGCACCAGGGGTGGCCCGGAGCCAGCACGGTCATAAGCCAAATCCGCCATCGCCCGCCCTCTCTCTCACCGATCTGCCGGTGCTCTGTGCACCACCCTGTCGTGTGACACACCCTAAGTGCGCTGGGGGGTCAGGGGCGCTCGCGGGACTACGCTCTCGGCGAGGAGGTGGGATGGTGAGGAGATCTGGATCCATAGGCGATCACATCCCCGCCCGCCCTGCTCGCCCGGCGCCCTTTGACACCCCCGACCTCGTCTCTCCGGCCTTCCGGCGGATCGGTGGTTATGCGTGGCGTCTGGCGGCCATCGGTGTTGTCGCCTGGGGTCTGCTTCTCCTGATTTCGCCCCTGCAGATCCTGATCCTCGCGCTCTTCTTCTCGCTGCTGGTGGCCGCCTGGCTCATGCCGCTGACCGATCGACTGGCGCGAATCCTGCCACGATGGCTCGCGGCTGCAGTGTCTCTGCTCACCTTCGCACTCGCGGTCGGTGTGGTCGTGACGTTCATCGGCTTGCAGACCGCTTCGCAGTGGGAGGGAATCTCCGCGGCCTTCAATCAGGGAGTGCTAGACCTGCAGACCTGGCTGCGCTTGGGGCCACTGCAGGTGACGGATGCCCAACTCACGAGCGTGTACCTCGGAGTGGAGACCTTCATACGGGAGTCGGGGGGTGATATAGCCCTGGGTGTGCTCTCAGGCGTGGGCAGCGCATTAGGTGTTGGCACCGCGTTGGCCGCCGGCATATTCATTCTTATCTTCATGCTGGTGCAACCCACCGTGCTCTTCAGTTGGCTTGTTCGGTGGATGCCCGAACGCAACCGTGAGGTGATCGGGCAGTCCGTGAAGATTGCCTGGCGTGGCTTTTCCCAATACTCACAAGGCCTCGTGCTGGTGGCGATCACCAACGCGACCCTTGTGACCATAGTCCTGCTCATCATGAATGTGCCCCTGGCTATCCCGCTGGGCATCATCGTGTTCTTCGGAGCGTTCATCCCCTACATCGGGGCGCCCATCGCGATGCTCCTGGCGGCTTTCGTCGCCCTGGTGACCGACGGTCCGCTGTCGGGCGCCCTCGTGATCGCACTGATCGTTGTCATTGGCCAGCTGGAGGGCAATGTGCTGCAGCCGCTGATCATGGGGCAGACGGTGCATTTGCATCCGGTGGCGATCGTGCTTGTGACGGCCGTGGGCGCTGCCTACTTTGGTCTGCTGGGTGCCCTGATCGGAGTCCCTCTTGCCGCT
Source organism: Candidatus Nanopelagicales bacterium (assembly GCA_030726915.1). Taxonomy (GTDB): domain Bacteria; phylum Actinomycetota; class Actinomycetes; order S36-B12; family S36-B12; genus Mxb001. The sequence continues at coordinate 13,905 of JANRCR010000051.1, read as the reverse complement.
GGCGTGTACGGCGCCATGCGCTACCTCACCGGTCCGGTGGAGACCGACGACGGTTCACCCCCGGTTCCGACGCCTCCGGGTGAGGGCACCTTCTGACCTGGAGGCTCGTGGGATGCTGACGCGGTGTCCGGAGCTCACACCCACTCGCTGACGAAGTGGGCATGGTTGTCCGTCGGGGCAGCGATAGTCACGATCGGCATGAAGTTCTTTGCCTTCATGCTCACCGGCTCCGTCGGGTTGCTCTCGGATGCGCTGGAGTCTGTCGTCAATCTCGTGGCGGCCATTCTGGCCCTGATCGCCATCTCCGCGGCCGCCAAGCCTGCGGACGATAAGCATCACTTCGGTCATGGCAAGGCTGAGTACCTGTCGGCGGGTGCCGAGGGTGTCATGATCTTTGTCGCGGCAACGCTCATCATCTATGCCGCTATCGACAGGCTGCTGAACCCTCGTCCGCTAGAGGACATCGGCATTGGTCTTGCGATCACCATCGGTGCCACCGTGGTGAATGGTGTCGTTGGCTTCGCCTTACTGCGCCAGGGCAGACGTCATCGATCGGTGGCGCTCATCGCTGATGGCAAGCACCTGATGACCGATGTCTACACCTCCATCGGCGTGGTTGTGGGAGTCGCGCTCGTCGGCGTCACCGGATGGCTTCCCCTCGATTCCTTCGTTGCGATCGCCGTGGGAATCAACATTCTCTGGACCGGATTCATACTCGTACGCAACGCTGGGCGCGGATTGCTCGACCATGCTCTCTCCGAGGACGACAATGCGCGAGTGATTGATGTCCTGCAGTCCTTCGTTGATGACAGGCCAGCGGGAGAGCTCGAGTTCCACGGCTTGCAGACGCGCGAGGCAGGGCGGGATCGCTTCGTGTCGGTGCATGTCCTCGTCCCCGGGGAGTGGAGCGTCGCCCGGGCGCATGACCTCGTGGAGGAGATCGAGATGGCGATGCGCGAAGCACTTCCCCAGGTCCAGGTCTATACCCATCTCGAACCCCGTGAGGACCCCCGATCCCATGATGACTATGTGCGAGGTCCGCGGATTCGGCGTGACGGCACCTGAGCACCCGCCCACCCTCACGCGGCGCGCGGTGCAAGACTGACCGGTATGCCTGAGCGTTCCGAGGACTACCCGTGGCCCCCCGGACGATATGTGCGAGCCCTCCTGGTGATGACCCTTGAGGGGGCCATCTCCGGGATCGATGGCCGCTCGGGAAGCATCTCGGGTCCCGCGGATCGCGAGGTGCTTGCCGCGGTACGCCGCTACTGCGATGCGGTGGTTGTGGGCGCCCAGACGATGCGCGTAGAGCGCTACAACCCCATGCGCACCAGCCCCGCGATCGCGAAAGCGCGCACAGAACAGGGGCTGGCGGCCGCACCCCGACTGGTCATCCTGAGCGGATCACTTGAGTTGCCCTGGGCTGACCCGGTGTATTCCGAATCGGCCATGCCGCCCATCATCGTGACCGGGGCGGCGTCGGATGTGGATGCCCGCAAGCGCGTGCCGCAGACCTGTGAATTGCTCATCGCACCGACCGATCGAGTGGAAGCGGGTTGGCTCGTAGATTCCCTCGTCGAGAGAGGGCTGAGTCGCATCGTCTGCGAGGGAGGACCCGGAGTGCTTGCCGAATTCCTGCGTGCGGGCGTCGTTGATGAGTGGGCACTCACCCTGTCGGGAACGCTCCCGTCGGGGTCATTCGTGCCCGTGAGCGCCCACTGTGAGGACGAGTTTGTCTTCACTCGCTTTGTCACCAAGGGGGATTCATGATCACGCTGGCGGCACTGGCTGAGTTGGCCGATCGCTACCCGGAGGCGCTGCGCCATCCCGTGGTGCCCCTGCGCATTGGCGATAGGGAGTGGCAGGACGAGCCTGTCCTGATGGGGACGATCAACCTCTCCCGCGATTCGACGTATCGCGAGAGCATTGCCACGGGCACCCGCTCAGCCGTGCGCAAGGCGCGGCTCGCCGTGGCCGAGGGTGCCGCCCTTGTCGACATTGGCGCGGAGTCCACCACGGCAAAGGCGTCGCGCGTCACTGGTGATGAGCAACGGCAACGCCTCCTGCCTGTTATCGAGCAGTGCGTTGATGAGGGCATCGTCATTTCCCTCGAAACGTACGACCCCGCCGTGGCAGCAGTGGGATTGAAAGCGGGAGCCACAGTCCTCAATCTCACCGGTGCGGCTGATCAGGAGAGCATGTTTGACCTGGCGGCTGAATTCGGCGCGACCGTCATCATCTGTTACGTCGCGGGACGCACCGTGCGGGACATCACCGACGTTCGACTCGAC
>JANRCR010000051.1:0-11514 GCA_030726915.1 Candidatus Nanopelagicales bacterium | reverse complement strand
TTGAGGACGCACGAAGTGCCACTGGCGCGTGCTGTCACCGGAGCCATGCAGCGACTTGATGTTTCCGGTGGTTGGGATGCCTGATCCCCTGGATGCTGAGGAGAGCGCCGCGCTCGCACACGTGCTTCCCCTGTGGACCCAGGAGGGCGGCACCCTTGTGCGCATTTTTGAGGCGCCCACCTTCCCCACGGCTATCGAGTGGGTTGTGCTCATTGCCGAGGTCGCCGAGCGCATGGATCACCATCCGGATATCGACATTCGCTGGCGTCGCCTGCGGGTGACGTTGACAACGCATTCGGCGGGCAGCCAGGTCACCCATCTTGATGTGCAACTTGCCCAGGCGATCGACGCGATCGCGGAGTGATCCGCGTACGTCGTACGCGGTTGATTAGCCGGGATCCCCCCGTTGCAGTTCCTGCTCCAGTTGCTCCGGTGGCTCGGATAACTCGGCTTCTTCCACGAGGTCGTGACGTTTGACATAGAGCTGGACCAGGGCCAGCGCCATGGCCCCCACGGGGATGGCGAGGAGAGCACCCGCGATGCCAAAGAGAGAAGCGCCGAGCAAAACTGAGACAAACCCATAGGCGGGATGTACATCAACCGCTCTGGCGCTGATCTTTGGTTCGATGGTGAGATTCTCGATCTGCTGGTAGATCAGTGCATAGACGAGGACGATGAGGCCCAGCCACGGATTGCCGCTGAGCAGCCCGACGATGACCGGCAGGATGATGGAGATGTAGGTGCCGATCGTCGGCACGAACTGCGCGACGATGCCGGTCCACAGCGCGAGGGGCAGCCAGTAGGGCAGCCCGATGATGGCGAAGACAATGCCGCTACAGAAGGAGTTGACCGCGGCGAGGATCGCGCGGGCGGCGACGTAGCGCCCGGTCTTGTCGGCGGTGATGTCCCAGACGTTGAGGAAGACCGACTGTGACTGAGTGGGGAGCATGGTCGCGAGGTAGCGGCGCAGGCGCGGGCCATCGGCCGAGAGGTAGAACGCGAGGAGGCCGAAGGTGAAGAGACCGAAGATCCCGCCGATGAGGGAGACGGCAAATCCGAAGATTCCCTTGGCGGCATCCGCCGCGATCTGCTTGAGCGCCTCCTGGTCCAGGTTGACCTGGGCGAGAAGCTCCTCGGCCGTGTAGGACTGGCCGAAGTTCTGGTTGAACCATTCGAGTCCCTGCGCCGCGAGCACGGGCACGCTCTCGACGATCTCGATGATTTGGTCGACGAGCAGCGCGCCGAAGGCCGCGAAGAAAGCAACGAGGAAGAGCGCAACACCTCCCATCACGATGAGCGTGGCGAGGCCGCGGCGCATCCGCTTGCTGAGCACGTTGACGGCCGGGGCCATGGCGAGGGCGAAGAACCACGACATGAGCACGGTGAAGATGACGCCGCCGCCATCCTCAAGGAAGAAGCGGATGAGCAAGAAGATGAAGACGAGTGCCATGACGATGAAGCCGGCTCTCCACACAAAGCCAGGACTTATGGGCCAGCCAGCCCGAGGCGTCTCCGTGGACATGGCGCCACGCTACCGCGCGAAGGGCTCGCTCCGCGGCGATCCTCCAGGTGCGGGTGCCCCTGTCGCGACAGCCACCTGTCTTGCGACGGCTTGGGCGATAGGTTGCGCGGTGCAAGTGCTGAAGGCACAGGGGCAAGCACGGCTGCCTTTCTGCGCCCGCTCGGTGACGTGGAAGGGTCGTGGTCACAGTGGCGTACGCCATCGCCGCGGGGTATCTCATCGGAGCCCTGGCCGGCTATGCCGCTTCGCGCGGTAATCGGATCGCGGCGCAGTGGCGGCGCCTCATCCGTGTGCAGCTCTTGTGTGTCAGTGCCGTGCTGTCCTTCCTCGCGGCGTGGCGACTGCCCGCCGCCGCCGATCTGATCTGGCCTGCCTTCGTGACCATCATCGCGATCGCACTGGTGGGCGTGGCCTACCTGCTGACGCCGAATTCATCGGAGCGGGTGGGACGCGCCGTCCTGCGCGGGTGGTCCTCCATCCCCAATCCCGGCTTCTGGGTCGTGCCCTTGGCTGCTGCCATCGCAGGGCCGGTCGGACTCATCGTCGCGGTGTTCATCGACCGGGTGATGATCTTCTTCTTCGGCTTCTTCGTCTGGATCCTGCGCCGCCAGGCCCCGATTAAGCAGCAGATGCGGACCTCGTGGATCGACCAGTCGCCGCTGATCGCGCTCCTCATCGGCCTTGTGCTGAACGCCTTCACTCAGCCGCCCGCGTGGACGGGCGTGGTGCTCGTGTGGAGCGTCCCGCTCCTGGCAGCGATCGGCGCAGCGATGTTCGTGGGCTCAGTGCTCCATCCGTCACAGCAGATCCCGTGGCGACCCGGCATTCGCGTATGGCTCCTCCTCATCGCGATGCGCATCGCGCTCCTGGTGCCGCTGGTGTTGATAGCACCGAATGCACCCATTGCCGCTGTCCTGGTGCTGTGCGCCTTCAGTATTCCGGCCTTCTATCCACCCCAGTTGTCCGTGCTCTACGGCTATGCGGACTCCGTCGTCGCTGCAGCATCGCGACTGGGCTGGGTCTTCGCTCCGGTCGGTGTCCTGCTCGCCCTAGCCATCATGAGGACGTAGGGATAGTCCCGTTACCCGTCCTGGAGCCCTACGCGCTGGTGCACCCTGCGCAGCCAGGAGGGCGCCCACCAGTTGCCGCCGCCGGCGATGCGCATGAATGCCGGGACGAGCAACGCACGGACGACCGTGGCATCGAGCAGGATCGCCACGGTTACGCCGAGGCCCAACTGCTTGATGTTGGTGGCCGAGCTCGTGAGGAAAGATGCGAAGACGATGGCGATGAGCAGGGCCGCCGCAGTGATGATGCGACCCGTGCGCTGCAGACCGAAGGCCACCGCATCGGTGGTATTCATGCCGGTGTCGTGCTCCTCCTTGATGCGCGACAGCATGAAGACCTCGTAGTCCATCGACAGGGCGAAGGCGATGACGCCGATGAGGACAAGCGTCGGCAGATCGACGGTGCCGGTCACGGTGTAGTCCCCGGTGAGCCACTGCAGGTGTCCGTTTTGGAAGACCCAGACCAGCACGCCCAGCGTCGCGCCGAGGCTCAGCAGGTTGAGGACGAATGCCTTGATGGGAATGAGGATGCTGCCGGTGAAGAGGAAGAGGATGACCATCGTGGTGATGGCCAGCCAGAGCAAGACGATCCAGATGCGGTCGAGCACGCTGGAGGTGGCGTCATCCCACGTGGCTGCGGTGCCGCCGACGAGCGTCTCCGCTGCCGGGGAGGGGACCGCGCGGATATCGGCTACCAACTCCGCGCCCTCGGGGTCGATAGGCCGCACGCTGCTCACCGCCTCCAGGCGCACGGCGTCGGCGGTCGTCCACGTGGCGGGGTCGGGGTTCGGCGCCACCACGGCCCCGTCGACGACAACATCGGTCGGCGTCGTGACCCGCTCCACGTCAGGCAGGAGCGAGATCTCCTCGGCGTAGGCGAGGACGTCGGCATCGCTCGACGGCTCGCGCAGGATGATGTTGTACGGCGCAGCGTCATTGCCGGGGAAGCGGTCCTGAAGGACCTGACCGGCTGCTGCTGCCGGATGATCCGGTGGCAATGCGCGATCGTCCACCTGGCCGAAGACCGCACCGAGTGCGGGAGCAGCGAGTACGAGCAGGAAGGCGACGGTGGCGACGAGCACCGGCCAGGGATAGCGCATGACGAAGCGCGCGATGCTCGCCCAAATACCCGTGTCCTTGGGCGCGAGGTCGCCTCGCCGGACCTTGAGGCGGTTGACGTTGCGGCCGAGGATGGCCAGCAGTGCAGGGATCGCCGTGAGTGCACCGGCGATGGCGAGGAAGCTGACGGCGATGCCGGCGTAGGCGAAGGACCTGAGGAAGTACTGCGGGTAGATGAGCAGTGCCGCGAGCGCAAAGGCGACGGTGATGCCTGAGACGAAGACCGTCTTGCCCGCGCTCCCCACGGTGGCGGCGACGGCGTCGGGCACGCTCTTGCCGGCACTGAGCTCTTCTCGGAAGCGACTGATGATGAGCAGGGAGTAGTCGATGCCCAGCGCCAGGCCGAGGCCGGTGACGAGGTTGAGGGAGAAGACGGAGACGTCGGTGACCGTCGACACGATCCAGAGAGCGAAGAACGACCCGAGAATCGTGCCACCCGCGACCAGGAAGGGCAGACCGGCGGCGACCACCGATCCGAAGACGAAGAGCAGGATGAGCGCCGTGATGGGGATAGCGATCGATTCGGCGCGCGCCAGGTCGCCGGTGATGGTGTCCGTGAAGGCGTTGCCGACCACGTCGTTGCCGAAGGCGTAGACGAAGACGTCGCCCTGCTGCCCCGCGTAGGTGGCGACGATGTCGGCACTGATCTTCTCCGTGTCAGCACCTTCGTCGGCGTACACAAAGGCTCGTGCGGTGAGTCCGTCCTCGCTCAGCAGAGTGGGTGCACCACCGGTGGACCAGTAGGACACGACCTCTGAGACCCCGCTGACCTGGCCGATATCGTCAAGCAGTGCCTGGGCCTGCGTCGCACCCGCGTCCACGCCCTCGGGGGACTCGATGGCGAGCACGACGACGGGGTCACGCGTGCCGAACTCCTCCGCCAGCACGGTCGCGGCGCGAGCTGAGTCACTGGCCGGGTCGTCAAATCCTCCGGTTTGCATCGCGCCGAAGACGCGTACGCCGAAGACCCCGACGATGACGAAGACGATGAGGTAGCCGATGAGCACCGGCCACCGGTGGCGGGCCACCCAGCCGCCGAAGCGGTAGAAGGCCGGAGTCTTGGCCGGAGCCACGCTAGACTGAACACTGTTCATATCCGGACCTTGGCACGGGACGTGAACGCTGTCAATATTGGAGGGTGATGAGTCGCTCATATCACCACGGGGCCCTCGCCGAGGCGATGGTCGATCAGGCGCTAGCCAGCGTCCGGGGCCAGGGGGCAGACCAGGTCTCCCTCCGGGCCATCGCCCAGGCTCTGGATGTCTCTCCGAGCGCGGCCTACAACCACTTCGCCGACAAGGACGACCTTCTGCGGGCTGTGGGCGCTTGCGGACTTGCGGCGCTCGACGAGCGCATGTCACGCGTGCTCGCCGCTCACCTGCCCGACACGCCCGACGCCGCGCGTGCGCGCTTCTCGGGGCTGGGGCGCGCTTATCTTGCCTTCGCGATCGACGAGACCCATCTCTTCCAACTCACTTTCGGTCCGATCTGTGAGGTCAAGGAAATCCCTCCGGAGGGGACCGGGCCGTACCTCAAACTCATGGCAGCCCTTGACGACCTTGATCGATGGGGACTGCTCAAGTCTGGCACCCGCGACGGTCTCGATCTCATCGTGTGGGCAGCGACCCACGGGATGGCGACACTCCTGGTTGAGGGTGCTGTGCCGCCCGAGGCTGCTGGAGTCTTTATCGACTCGATGGCGCGATTGATCACGGATTGACGGGTCCCATGTCTGCGGGATGCGCCATCCCGGATACTTCGCACGCCACCCGGTAGAGAAGAGAGGCTGGGTCTTCGCTCCGGTCGGTGTCCTGCTGGCCCTAGCCATCATGAGGGCGTAGGGATAGTCCCGTTACCGCGCCACTGCGCCGACGAGTAGCTCGGACACCGGCGCGGGAATGCCCCGGATGGCTTCAGGCGGCAGGGAAGCGAAGGGAGGCGACCGGAGGGCGCCCGATGGCGTGCGCTCGCAGCCCGCGAAGGCCGGTGCGGGACAGTAGCGCGCGCAGGACCTGCTCCGACTGGATGCTGAGTTCAGCAAGTGTGCGGTGTCGATGATCCAGTGAGCCCAAGGACACCTGTGTCACGGATTCGGGGCCAAACTCGTCGATGATGTCAAGCAACAAGCCAATCTCGACGCCATAGTCGACCTCGAAGACCAGCTGCTCTGCGACAGAACGCCGAATCGCACATTGGCCGGAGAGCGGCTGGGCAAGGTGGGTCACGGCGGGTGCGAGGAGTCTCAGGGCTGGTTTTGCGACGAGCTCGGTCACGCGCCCACCTTCACCCAGGACGCCGCCCATACTGCGAGTGAAGGCCGCCTTGCTGAGATGGATGGAGCGATCCTGGATCAGCGGAGTGACGAGATCTTTAACGTGTCGCCACGTCAGATTGGTGAGGTCAGCGTCAACCCACACAACAATATCGCCGCGTGAGGCCACGAGCGATCGCCACAGTACGTCGCCCTTGCCCATCGCGGGTCCCCAGTGGGTCACAACGGCATCGGCATCGATCACCCGGGCTCCGTGACGAGCGGCGATGCGCGCCGTGTCATCGGTGGATTGGTGATCAAAGACGATCAGTTCGTCAATGAATCCGCCCCTGTCGCGTGTTGCCAGCACAAGTTCCGCAATGAGGTTGCCGACCGTGGCTGCTTCATTTCGGGCAGGTATACAGACACTGATACTCGGTGGTCGTGGGTCCATTCCGCTACTGGACCACGGGAATGTCCCGGAGCATTGTGTGCACGGTCACAGGCGAGACCGAACTATGTCGCAGATCTGTCGCTCAGGTCGCGCCCGCTACTTGCCACAAGGGGTTGCCACGCACCATGCTCTCCATGGTGAAGACAGCACTCGTGGTTGAAGACGATCCGACAATCAGGTTGGTGCTGCGCACCAACCTGGAAAATGACGGACATCGGGTGCTGGAGGCGGAATCGGCCGAAGCCGCACTGCTCATGATCCAGGATGAAGCCCCCGACATCGTCCTCGTGGATCTGCGCCTCCCCGGACTCCATGGTTTTGACCTCGTGCGCAGCCTGCGCGCCCGGAGTGAGGTCCCGATCATCATTGTGACCGCCAATACGGACAGCCACGATGTTGTTGCGGGACTTGAAGCTGGAGCCGATGACTACGTGACCAAGCCCTTTGTCACCAAGGAATTGATGGCGCGCATCCGGAGGCAGTTACGCCGTCCACCCGCCGAAGCGCCGGCAGGCCAGGGAAACGTGCTTCGCTGTGGTCCCGTGGAAGTTCATTTAGATACCTGTGAAGTCCACCGAAATGGTGCACCCATTGCCGTATCACGAATCGAGTTCGATGTTCTCCAGGCGTTGATGGGCGCTCAGGGACGAGTGTTGAGTCGGGACTACCTCCTCCGCACAGTGTGGGGCTACTCCAACGCGGGTGATGGTCGCGTCGTTGATAATTTGATTTATCGCCTGCGTGGCAAGATCGAGTCCGATTCGGCGCGCCCGGAACTGCTTCTCACCATTCGTGGGTTCGGCTACCGAATGAAGGGTTAGCCGTGGGTTCCATCGGGCTTCGTTGGCGAGTCACGATGACATTTGCCGTCCTGTCACTCTGTGTGGCCGCGGCTGTGTCAGGAGCGACGTACTTCGTCGCCAGTTGGTATCTGGCTGCTCAACGGACCGACTCCGCAATCACTCGGGCCTCGCTGGATGCTCGCGCAGTCAATGCCTATCTTGATGCGGGTGTGCGCCCCGGCGAGGCTCTCGCTCAACTCCCGGTGACGGATGGGTCTCAGCCCATGCTCCGCCTCGGCGACGCGTGGTTCACATCCACGGTCTCCGTTCTACCGGATTCACTCCCGGCGGGACTATTGCTGAGCGCGCAGCAGGGCGGTGCCCAGCAGCGCATTGACATTGCCGGAGACCCCTATCTCGTGATCGGCATGCCGATTGATCGAGCGCTCTTCGTGCAGGTGTTCCCACTGCGGACTTTGGATCGGACGCTCACGTTTGGGGGTTGGGGCCTGACCGGGATGACCGCTCTGGTGGGGGTCCTCGGGGCGGTCCTCGGATGGTTCGTCGCGCGCCGACTGCTGGTGCCCGTTGACCGGCTGGGATCGGGAGCTCTCGCCGTGGCTGAGGGTGATCTGGACGCGCGCCTTCCCGATATGGGGGACCCGGATTTAGATCCCATCGCCCATGCCTTCAACGACATGGCTGACGCCGTGCAGACCCGGATCGCGCGCGAGCAACGATTTGCTGCCAATGTCAGCCACGAACTGCGGTCGCCGATGACGGCCGTCGTTGGTGTCACTGAACTTCTTGAGCAGCGCATGGAGCGTATGTCGCCTCAGGATGCGCAGGTGGTGGATCACCTGTCGCGCCAGGTGCACCGCCTGTCTCGGATGCTGATCGACCTCCTCGAAATTAGCCGCATGAGCGCATCGGAGGACCTTGAAATGGAGCCCGTCGACGTGGGCCATCTGGTGCGCCAGGTGCTCGTGTCGCGAGGGATGGATGAGGGGATCGTCATGGGGGAGGACGTCATCCTGCACACCGATGCCCGCCACCTGGAGCGTGTTGTTGACAACATTGTGCGCAACGCTGAGACCCATGGTGAAGGGCTCCGGTCAGTCATCGTCCGTAGGACGCTGGATCAGGCGCTCATCCACTTCGATGATGGTGGGCCGGGGATTGATGCCGGGCTTGCTGAGCGCATTTTTGAGCCCTTCGTGCGGGGGGATCAGGCGGACCCGACGTCGGGTGCCGGACTGGGAATGGCGATCGTCACAGAACACGCTGCGCGCATCGATGCCCGTGTATCGATAGGGGCATCGCCCCTGGGCGGCGCTCGGGTGAGCATCGCCCTATCGCTGGCTGGATCCCCGTGATCCAGCCGCTGCGAGTGATAGTGACGGGTCTGGCCTCAGGGCTGATGCTTGCTGGATGCGGCGTAGGCCTGGATGATGCGCCCCTACCCATCCCGCCGGGTGCTGTACCGAGTCTGTCGGCACCTTCGACCGTGACCCCGTCCCCCACGGCCACGCTTACCCGGGCGGTGCGGGTGTGGTTCGTTCGCGAGGATGGTCTCGTGCCCGTGGTGTCTGACCTGGCTGCCATGCCCACGGTCGATCCATCGTTGCTGCTTCAGGCGCTCTCTGCGGGTCCCAACTCCGAGGACGCGGAGCGCGGTTTGCGCACGGTGGTCGTTGACCCGATCACGGACACGCCCCTTGTGGCCGTGCCAGTGGAGGGTGCAGTGACCGATATCGGCTCGGTGATCGTCGTGATCACTCCCGCCGTGGGTGCACTTCCGCCGGGAGAACAGGTTCTCATGCTGGGACAGGTCGTTCTCAGCCTTACGGGGGCCGGTTATTCGTCGGTCACATTTGTCGACGAGGCTGGCGTGCCGGCGGCTGTCCCGCTCCCGGATGGTCGACTGTTGGACCGACCGGCTGTAGCTCGCGACTACTCCAGCCTCATCATTGAGTTGTAAAGGCCAACGCGGCCGGAGGATCGCGCCGGCGACTGTAGAGACCAGGCCTATGCCAAGCGCCGACGTCGGGGCTCTGGAGTCGGTCAGAGTCTGCGTGCAATGCGTCCCGCGCACATACGCTTGCGTCATGGTCGATTACGTTCTGCACTGCCCCGACTACGTAGCCGACCCCTATCCGACGTACCGCGTCATGGCTGAGGAGTCACCTGTCTGGCTGCAACCGGAGACCGGTCACGTCTATGTCTCTCGGTATACGGATGTGAAGTCGGTGCTCATGGACACCGACAACTTCAGCAACAACCGCGTGCAGGATCGACTCAGCCGAGTTCCCGATGGCATACCCGCTCAGTGCCTAGCGTCGATTCTCCACGACCGACTCGTCATGACGGACGGTCCTCGACACCGCCTGCTGCGTGGGAAGGTGAGTGAGGCATTCACCGCTGGTCGGGTGCGTACCTATACGCCGATGATCCGCGACGTCATCGGCGATCACCTCGACGCCATCGACTGGCCGGAGCCGGTCGATTTCCTCAACGAAATTGCCCTACCTATTCCGTCCAAGATCATCCTGCTTGTGCTCGGTTTTCCACCCGCCGACTTCACTCAGCTTCGTCAGTGGACGAGCGATTTCTACAGTTGGCTCGCCTCTAGCCCCGACTCCATTGAGGTGCGCACGAAGCGTGCGATGGATGCCACGGAGCACATGCGCGATTACGTCACTGATCGGCTGCGCAATCCGCCCGCACACGCCGAGGGTGCGCTCTTGCACGAACTCCTTGCCGATGAAGCAGCCGGGGAATTCACTGACGATGAGGTTGTGGCGAACCTCATCGGGATTGTCAACGCGGCGCATGAGACGACCACGAGCCTGATGGCAAACTCGATGATCCTGCTCCTGCAGCATCCCGATCAACTCCAACTGCTACTGGAAGACCCCTCACTGATCCCGGGAGCCGTCGCTGAGGTCGGACGCCTGGAGAGCCCCTCGCAGATCATCAGCCGGGTGGCCGTTCGCGACCTCGACCTGCAGGGGGTAAACCTGCGTGCCGGCCAGTTGGTCGCGATTAACCTGGCCCAGGCCAACCGCGATCCCGATGTGTACGCCGATCCCGATCGGATGGATGTCACCCGCAACGGCCCAGTGCCGCTCACCTTCGGCCATGGAGAGCACTTCTGCGCGGGCACCGCGTTGGCGCGTCGCGAGACGGAGGAACTCATTGCGATGCTGCTCCCTCGACTTCCCGGGGCGAGGATCCTCAACGACCCCATCGAGTGGCGAGCGACGCCGGCATTCCGATGCCCGCGTGAGTTGCTGATTGAATTCAGCGCACACTGAGAGTTCTACACCCCGATGTCGGCGGGAGTGCCGCCGGTGATCCGCACCTACTCGTCGAAGGACGTCGGGAAGACATTGACAGGATGGCCTTGTGACCGAGCAGCAGGAGTACCGGGTCCTGAAGAGCCATGGCGACGTAGAACTGCGGGAGTATGCGCCCTGCGTTGTCGCGGACGTCGTCGTGTCCGGCTCGGCCGAGCAGGCGGGCAGCGCGGCATTCCGTCCGCTCTTCCAATACATCTCCGGTGCGAACCGCGGGGCTGAGCCCTTGGAGATGACCGCGCCGGTGATCCAGCAGCCTGCCAGTGAACGACTGGCGATGACGGCTCCGGTCATCCAGGAGGCCGTCGGCACCGATGAGTGGACCGTGTCCTTCGTACTCCCTGCCGGGCGTTCGCTATCGGATTACCCGGTGCCCACCGATTCGCGCGTGTCGCTTCGCGCGGTCCCGGGCGAGACGGCGGCCGCGATTCGGTGGTCGGGGCGCTGGACCGAGTCGAACATCGAGCGACGCACGGCGACTCTTCGGCAGGCGATGGCCGAGGCCGGGTGGGAGGAATCCGGCGAGCCGCGGTGGGCCCGATTCGACCCGCCGTGGAAGCCCCCATTCGCGCGACGCAACGAGATCGTCGTCCCCGTGCGTCGTCCTGTAGAGGGGTCCGAGGCCTAGGCCCCGACGTCGGCGGGTGTGCCCCCGGTGATGCGTACCAACTCGTCGAACGATGTCGGGAAGACATAGTGCGGGTGGCCACCCGCGGCCCACACCTCATCGAACTGCGCGAGGTCGGTGTCGACGATGGTGCGCAGGGGAGCGGGGTGGCCGATGGGCGCCACGCCGCCAATGGCAAAACTCGTGGCCGCGCGCACGTCATCAGCCGTGGCCTTGCCCACCTCGTCGACACCGAGGATGGCGGCGACCTTGGTGGTGTCGACCCGGTGACCGCCAGAAGCAACGACCAGCACAGCCTGGCCGTCGGCCATGAAGATCAGCGACGACGCGAT
>JANRCR010000050.1:58351-59302 GCA_030726915.1 Candidatus Nanopelagicales bacterium | reverse complement strand
ACAGCGACGTCGTCGAGTCATCCACCGCCGTGGTGTCGTCCAGGGCGAACTCCAGGCGCGTGATCGTCGACCCACCCGAATCGTCCGCCGTGAACGCCACCGCCGCAGATGTCTCACCGGGTGAAACGCCCGTGATCACCGGCACGCCCGGCACGTCCAACGTGGTGAATGATCGTGGCGCCGACCACGGGCCCGCGCCGACGGCATTCACCGCCCGCATATAGACCGTGTACGGCGTATCGGGGCTGAGGTTGCTGAGCGTGTAGGGACTCGACAGCGACGTCGTCGAGTCATCCACCGCCGTGGTGTCGTCCAGGGCGAACTCCAGCCGTGTGATGGTCGACCCACCCGAATCGTCCGCCGTGAACGCCACCCCCGCGGACGTATCACCGGGTGAAACTCCCGTGATCACCGGCGCCCCGGGAGCCGTTGCGCTCCAGACGCTGGTCATCACCCGGTTGCTACCGTCTTGGGCAACCGCGACGAACTGGCCACCGCCGTAGGTCACCGAGCGCCAATCGTTGTCAGCGGCCGACGTGCGGGTGGTCCAGGTGACGCCGTCCGGGGAGGTCATCACCCGGTTACCGGTGCCGCTGGTGGACACTGCGACGTACAGGCCGCCACCGTAGGTCACCGAGACCCACTGGTTGTTGGTGGCGGCGGTTTGGGAGGTCCAGGTGATGCCGTCCGGGGAGGTCATCACCCGGTTTCCGGTGCCGGTGTTGGACACTGCGACGAACAGGCCATTGCCGTGGGTCACCGATTGCCAGAAGTTGTCAGCGGCGGAGGTTCGGGAGGTCCAAGCGATGCCGTCCGGGGAGGTCATCACCTGGTTGGGACCGACGACGGACACCACGACGAACAGGCCGCCACCGTAGGTCACCGACCACCATACGTTATTGGGGGTGGTTTGGGAGGTCCAGGTGATGCCGTCCGGGGAGGTCATCACCC
>JANRCR010000050.1:51389-58251 GCA_030726915.1 Candidatus Nanopelagicales bacterium | reverse complement strand
GGTTACCGGTGCCGGTGGTGGACACCGCCACGAACACGCCGTTGCCGTAGGTCACCGAGCGCCAGGAGTTGTCAGCGGCGGAGGTTCGGGAGGTCCAGGTGATGCCGTCCGGGGAGGTCATCACCCGGTTACCGGTGCCGGTGGTGGACACCGCCACGAACACGCCGTTGCCGTAGGTCACGGAGAACCAGTTGTTGTCAGCGGCGGAGGTTCGGCTGGTCCAGGTGATGCCGTCCGGGGAGGTCATCACCCGGTTACGGGTACCGTTGATGGACACCGCGACGAAAAGGCCATTGCCGTAGGCCACCGACCACCATGCGTTATTGACGGCAGCGGCGCGGCTGGTCCAGTCAACCCCTGCCGGTGCAGCCACTGCTACCGACGATGAGCCCAGCGGCACGAGCACCATCGTCAAGAGAACAAAACTGCCGAGGACAGCGCGTAGGCGTGCGGACGGCACCGCAGCGCGGGCCTGGCCGAGTGCGGGCGGAAGAGACATCGACGACGCTCGCATGAAAGGCCTTCCCTCGGGAACCGGCGTCGGGGAGAGGTCCTTCGGGGCTCAGTGTGATCACCATCTGATCACACATTCCCCTCCGGGGCAGGACAGTCAGCTTGCGAGGGCCTCGATGAGCTCAGCTCCACCGGACTCCCACGCATCAACGACGCGCTGTTTCCACCATCGGGCACGGTCATCACCGAGGCGATCCCGGGCCGCCATGAGTGCATCCAGATCCGGGGACACTCGGCCCACATCAAGGAAGCCACCCACCGGCACGCGCGGCGGTGATACGACGTCGCGGGCCAGGAGCATGCCCGTGCCGAGTCCGCAGGCGGGCGGGTCACCGGCCAGGGCGGCCGCGAGCGCAAGCCCCGCCGAGAGACCAACCGCTGAGTCCAGTGCGCCGCTGACGACGACCGGGCCTCCCCAGGCGCGCGCCAGCGCGAGTGCCGCCGCCACCCCACCCAGCGGCGCCACCTTCACAATGACGATGTCTGCCGCTTCAAAGGCTCGGGGGTCAGCGAGTCGGATGGATTCATCCAGGGCGATGGGGATCTCGACATGGCGTCGCAATTCCATGGTGTCGTCGATGGTGGCGCACGGTTGCTCGATGTATTCGATGGTGTACGCCGCTAGGCGAGCCAGGGCACGCGCGCCATCAGCTGCGGACCAGCCGCCGTTGGCGTCAAGTCGTAGGCATGCCGACTCGGTGAGGCCCAACGAGTGCAAAGCGCTATCAGCGGCATCCCGCACCGCCGCAACGCGGGCTTCGTCATCAGCCAGGACGGCACCCATCGCCGCGACCTTGATCTTCAACGTCGAGCAGCCGAACTCCAGGACGGCGCGACGGGCCAGCGCGGCAGCCTCATCCGCGGGAATGCCGGGGATGATGGCATTGACCGGCACCCGATCACGATGCTGCTGCGGCCATACGCCAAAAGCCGCCTCGACTCCCGCGGCGAGCCAGAGCGCACATCCGCGGGGCGAGTAGTCATCAAAGGGTGCGAACTCGCCCCAGCCGCTCGGACCGCGCAGGAGCACACCTTCGCGCACGGTGATGCCACGGAAGGGCTGCGACAGCGGGAGCGCGTAGGGCACCGCGTCTCGCAGTACCTCGGGCAGGGTGACGACCACGTCGGTCAGGGTCGCTTGGGGAACTGCGAGAAGTCAGGAGTGCGTCGCTGCGCGAAGGCATCGCGGCCCTCCTGCGCCTCCTCCGTCATGTAAAAGAGCAGGGTCGCATCTCCCGCCAACTGCTGCACACCAGCCAGCCCATCATCGACCGCGTTATGCGATGCCTTGAGCATGCGCAGGGCTAGCGGCGAGAGTTCCAGCATCTGCATTGCCCAGGAGACAGTCTCGCGCTCAAGATCGGCCAGCGGCACGGTGGCATTGACCAAGCCCCAGTCGTACGCCTGCTCTGCACCGTACTGATTGCACAGCAGCCAGATCTCTCGTGAACGTTTTTGGCCGATCGTGCGAGCCAGCAGCCCCGAGCCGTAGCCGCCGTCGAAAGACCCGACCTTGGGTCCGGTCTGGCCAAAGCGCGCATTTGCTGCCGCAATAGACAGGTCGCACACGACGTGCAAAACATGTCCACCGCCGATCGCATACCCCGCAATCATGGCGACGACAGGCTTGGGGGTCCGACGGATTTGAACCTGCAGATCGAGAACATTGAGGCGTCCGATGCCCTTGCGGGCGATCGCGTCATCCCCGATGTATCCGTCGTCGCCGCGAATCATCTGGTCTCCGCCACTGCAGAAAGCCCAATCACCCTGGCCCGTCAGGATGATGACCCCGATCGAGTCGTCATCGCGAGCCTGATTGAGCGCATCCGACAGTTCGAAGAGGGTCTGTGGACGGAAGGCATTGCGCTTGTGCGGACGATTGATGGTGATCTTTGCGATGCCGGCGGACTCCCCCGTCGAGTGCTCGTAGCGGATGTCGCCGTAGGCACCCGCACTCACCCATTCGCAGGCAGGTTCGATGCTGGAGTGGGATGGGTCGGTGAACGCCGGGCTCCCGTCGGCCACGACGGGGGCGAGGACATAGCGCTTTCGAGAGTCGAACTCCTGCGCCACGTCGTGCCTCCCTCGAGCCAGCCGACGGGGATGGTCGGCGGCCACCAACCTAGTCAGCCCTACGCTCGTGCGCATGACGACACTCCTGCTGCGCGCGGTGGAGGTCGCCCCTGGTCGCACCGGGCTGGCGGCCGCGCGCTCAGCGCTGGCTAGTCGCCTCGAGGGTGTGGGGTCACCCTTCGCGCTCGTGCCCCGGGCCTCCCGGCACATCTCCGACGATTACTGCCACACGGTCCGCCTCGCCGTCCACCCCGATGAGCCCGTCGAGGATGGCGACACGGTGGTGGTCCTGGCCACCAGCGGCTCAACCGGGACACCGCGGGGAGTGTGCATCACCAGGGACAACCTCGTGGCCGCGGTCGAGTCTTCCTGGGAGCACGTCCCCGGCCTGCGTGACTGCGCGTGGGCGGTGGCGCTGCCTGTCACCTCTATAGCCGGTTTTGCCACCCTGGTGCGAGCGCACCTCGCTGACACACCGGTGCACTCACTTGACTCCATCGGCGGAGCAGTTCCCTTCACCCCCGATGCACTCATGGCACTGCCAATCTCCCAACCCTTTGCGATCTCCCTGGTGCCCACGCAACTGTCAGATGTCCTCACCTCACCGAGAGCGACGCGTTGGCTGGCTGATGCCTCCGCGGTCATGGTGGGAGGAGCCATGACGCCCCGGGAACTCACCGAGCGGGCGCGTGATGCCGGCATTCACCTGGTAACGACGTACGGAATGACGGAGACCACCGGCGGATGTGTCTATGACGGAGTGCCACTGCCGGGTGTCACCATCGAGGTCGACCACGTTGATCCCATCACCGGGCTGGGTCGGATATCCCTCGCCGGGCCTGCGGTTGCGGCAGGCTACCGGCTCGATCCCGTGGCAACTGCCGCAGCATTCACCGGCCAGGACGCGCACCGGCGTTTCATGACGGCCGATCGGGGATCGTGGCACGACGGACGGCTTGACGTATCCGGGCGCATTGACGATGTGGTGTCCATCCATGGTGTCAATGTCGGACTCGATGCGGTGGAGGCGGTCGTGCGCAGCGAGGCGAGTGTCCGTGATGTCGCTGTCGTGGCCGTGCCCGACCATCGCGCCGGACACCGAATCATTGCTTTCGTCGTGCTCTCTGATCCATCACGATTGGACAGCATCGCTGCCCTCGTTGCTGACCGCCTCGGTGGAGCAGCGCGTCCCGATGTCATCGAGATCGCGCAACTCCCCCTCTTGATCAATGGCAAGATCGACCGTCACTCTCTGCGCGCCCTCGCGCAGGGAGACCCGCAGGGACAGTAGGACAGGAGCAGGATGGCCACGGCAGGACAGTGGTTCGAGGGTGCGCGACCACGCACCCTCGGCGCCGCTATCGCACCGATCGCCGTTGGCACCGGTGTCGCCGCCGCCGTTGGTGGACTCCAGGTGGGTCGAGCACTCCTGGCATTGATCGTCATGGTCGCGGCCCAGGTGGGCACCAACTTCGCCAATGACTACAGCGATGGTGTCCGCGGCACAGACACCAGTCGCGTGGGTCCCGTCCGGCTTGTGGGTCAGAGCCTGGCCCGACCTCGGACCGTCGCGCTCACCGCACTCGCGTGCTTCGCTGTCGCTGCGGTCGCCGGGCTTGCTCTCATCATCGGGACCGGCGAGTGGTGGCTGCTCGCCGTGGGCGCCGCATCACTGCTCGCGGCATGGCTCTACACCGGTGGCCCGGCACCCTACGGATACCTAGGCCTGGGTGAGATCGCTGTCTTTATCTTCTTCGGGATCGTCCCGGTCGTCGGCACCACCTACGTGCAGGTGCTGTCCGTGCCGACGTCAGCCTGGATCTCCGGCATAGCCGTCGGCGCATTGGCATGCGCCATTCTCGTGGCCAATAACCTCCGTGACATCCCCACGGATACACCCGCGGGTAAGCGCACTCTCGCCGTACGGATCGGCGACCGCGCCACACGTGTGCTCTACGTCGTACTCATTGGTGCGGCCTTCGTGATGGTGCCCGTGCTGGCACTTCCCGTGGGATTCGGCTTGAGTTTTGCGTCGATCGCCCTCCTCGCACTGCCACTGGCCTTCAGGCCGGTGCGGTCGGTCTCAACCGGTGCGGTCGGGGCGGCGCTCATCCCGGTCCTCCAGGCCACCGGGATCCTGCTCCTCGCCTTTGGGCTCCTGCTCGGGATCGGCATCGGACTGTCCTGAGTTCGCGGCTGGGGTCACGACCACGTCGTCGTCGAAGTCCTCCGCAGTGCGGCTGCGCTCAATGCGATCATCAATGCGACGGAATATGCCGGCCAGACCCCGACTCGCCTGGTCACGGGTCCGATCCAGGAGAACAAAACTGATGATCCCGGAGATGACCAGGGCCAGTGCCACAGCCATGAGTCCGCGCAGTGGGGTAACGGCCTGGACCAGGAGCCACACCACAAGGAGCAGGGCGATCCGCAGCCCCGTGTACATTGCAATCCCGCTCACCTCTCCACGGTAGGCGCGGGGGCGCGCACCGCGCCACCGGGGGTTATCGTGTTGATCGGAGGTGTGCATGCTGAGGGTTGCCGGGGTCCTGCTGGGTCTAGCTATCTACATCTGGTTCGTCATCGACGTGATTCGTACGCCCTCGTCATCCATGCGTACCCTGCCGAAATTCGTCTGGCTGCTCATCGTCGTGCTCATTCCCCTGATCGGCGGCATCCTGTGGTACCTCGGCGGTCGTCCCCGCCGGGAGCGCCGTGGCAAACGTCGTGGACCCACCGCACCCGACGATGACCCCACCTTCCTCCGCCACATCGGTGATAACGCTTGGTCACAGAAGATGAAACGCCGCCGGGACGAAACAGACGGATCCGCCCCCGCCTAATGTCACCGCGGGCACAGTCGCTCAACTCCCCTGCTGCCCCTACAGACCCGCGTATGAGTGCAGGCTGTTGACAAAGAGGTTGACGCCGAAGTAATTAATGAGGAACGACGCGAAGCCCACCAGCGATATGTACGCCGCCCGGCGACCGCGCCAGCCGGCCGTCGCACGGGCGTGGAGATATCCGGCGTAGATCACCCACGTGATGAAGGCCCATGTTTCCTTGGGGTCCCAGCCCCAGTAGCGACCCCAGGCGGCCTCGGCCCAGATCGCTCCGCTGATCACCGCGAAGGTCCACAGGGGGAATGCGAAAGCGATGATGCGATAGGCGAGCGTGTCCAGTCGCGAGGCATCCGGCAGGGACGAGACCAGGCCGATAACTCGCCCCTTCTGTTCTGCTCGCTCGCGCCACAGGTAGAGGCCCGAGATGGATGCGGCAACAGCGAAAGCCCCTCCGCAGATGACCGCAGCAGCGACGTGAATCACCAGCCAGTAGGACTTCAAGGCCGGCACCAGCTGCGCGGCTTCGGTGTAAAGCACGGTGACCGCAAGTCCGAGGCTGAGCAGGGCGATCACGACAACGGGCAGTCCGAGCCAGCGCACATCCCGACGGGTCGACACCACGAGAAAAACGCCGAGGAGTGCAACACTCGCGGCAAGTGAGAACTCGTACATGTTGCCCCAGGGCACCCGGCCGGCCCACAGACCCCTCAGCACGAGGCCGATGAAGAGCACCCCGGTCGCGAGCCACGTGAGTGACATGGCGATGTTGCCCGCCCGCCGACCCGACAACACCTCGGATCGGTCAGCCGGCATGACTCCCGCTTCAACCGGTGTCCCACCGACGGTGACGAGGGATGGCGTGAGGACTCGCTGGCCCTTCGCGGCAAAGGAGATGGCGAAGGCCACTAGGGCACCGATGAGAATCAGCATGGATGCGTAGACGGCGAGATTGCTCCACTCGGCCAGCGAGGCGGATGTCATGTCGCGGTGCTCCTTCCCTGCGGTTGGGTGCCCGTCGACTCTACGACGGCCACGGTTACGGCCTCAACATCCGAGGTGAGATCTCCATCATCACTGCGCATCAATCCCGCCACTGATACGACGGTCTCCCCCGAACCATCCGGGGCGGCTCGGACCCAGATCCGGCGACGACGCACGAAGAGCGACAGCATGAGCCCCGAGAGCGCGAGTATGGAGGCGATGAGAGCGGGCTCCTTGCCAGGATCGTGGGCAATCTGGAAGGACGCCCACCGCTCGAACCCGACAAAGTCCACGGTGCCGTTGCCACCCGGAATCTCCCACGACTCGCCGGGACGCAGCGCCCGCAGCCCCAACTGCGTCATGCCTTCGGTGTCGAGGCGATAGATGCTCTGCGGGACGCCATCATCAAGGCCGAGATCGCCGGCCCACGCGGAGAGGAAAACCGCAGGATC
>JANRCR010000050.1:0-51289 GCA_030726915.1 Candidatus Nanopelagicales bacterium | reverse complement strand
GCACCGTAGGCAACCCCCACGATGAGCACGATGAGCGCCGCGTGGAACACAAGATTGCCGGTCTCGCGCCAGTAGCCCTTCTCTGCAGCCACCCACCCACCACCACGAGCGACGCGCCAGCGGCGCTTGCGCAGGGTGGCTGCTGCCGCGTCGAGTACGTCATCGGCAGTGGCCGAGCTCTGCCACGCGCGGTGGGCAGCCAGTCGATCGAGTCGACGGGGGGCAGCGGGTGGGCTACTCCGAAGTGCCCTCCAGTGCAACCGACTGCGCGGCAGGACGCATCCGATGACGGAAATACAGAGCAGGAGGTAGATGGCTGCAAACCACGGCGCCGAAAACACATCGAAGAAACCCAACCGGTCCAGGATGGGACCCCAGGTCGGATTGCCCTCCATCCAGTCCGTCACCCGGATCGGATCCAGGCCACGCTGGGGTAAGACCGATCCCGGGATGGACGCCAGGGCGAGCAGGAAAAGCAGGATGAGGGCGATCCTCATGCTGGTCAACTGGCGCCAGCACCAGCGCAGGAAACCAGTACCGTCGAGCGGCGGCGGACTGGCCGGCTCGGTGGTCATCTGATCGGTCGCTGTGGTCATCTCGCTTCCAGTCTGCCCCGAGACGACACGGTGCGCTCCCGGGGGGCTAGAGGGGTGTCTCAAAGCCAGGGGCGATGGTGCGCATCCAGATCGTGAGCGAGTCCCAGGCCCCCGTGAGGAGCAAGATTCCAATGGCGACGAGCATCGCCCCACCAAGGCGCATGATCAGCACGTAGTGGCTCCGCACCCATGCCAGCGCACCTGCCGCCTGCCGAAAGAGGAGGCCGAGCAGGATGAAGGGCAGCCCCAGACCGAGGCAGTAGACGAAGGACAGCAGTGCTCCCCGGGCAGCACTCGCCTCGGTGAAGGCAAGGCTTTGCACGGCTGTCAGGGCCGGCCCGATGCAGGGCGTCCAGCCCAGGCCAAAAAGGACTCCGAGCGCGGGGGCACCCCACACGCTGTACGACGGCATGCGATGCATGCGCCATTCGCGCTGCATGCCCGGAATCACGCCCATGAAGGACAACCCCATGACGATGACAACGACGCCGAGGATGCGGCTGATGATGGGCTGATACTCCAAGAGGACAGATCCCAAGCCCCCGAAGAGGAGCCCGTAGGAGACAAAGACGACGGAGAAGCCCATGACGAAGAGGATGCTGCCCAGGAAGACGCGGCTCTTGACGGCCACCACGGTGGTGCCGCTGCGCTCCTCACCCGCAATCTCGGCACCCGTGAGCCCCGTTACGTAGGACAGATAGCCCGGTGCCAGGGGCAACACGCACGGGCTGGCGAAGGAGACAACCCCGGCGGCAAACGCCAGGAGGATAGCGAAAATCAGACTCCCGCTGACGACGATCTCCCCTATGCCCACGAGCTCAGCCTAATTCGTGCTCGGGGCCGTGCGCTCCCAGCCGCAGGTGCATCAGCGTGCGACGTCGTCAATGAGGGCGGTCAAAGTGGCATCCGTCACGCGGCCGAGTATTCGACCTGCGACTCTGCCCTCGCGATCCACCACGAGCGTCGACGGGATCGCCTGCGGTGGCAGCGTGTCGCTGAAGAGCAACTGAAGGCGTCCATCGGTGTCGATGACGTTGGGGTAGGTCACGCCATACCGGTCGAGAAAGGCGAGGGCAGCAGCCTCCGTGTCCCTGGTATCGAGTCCCACGAATTGAACACCGTCATCCTTCACCTCGCGCCAGACATCCTCCAGCACCGGTGCCTCCGCCCGGCACGGTGCACACCAGGACGCCCACACGTTGAGGACCACGACATCCCCGAGGTGATCGGAGAGCCGGAACTCCCCGCCTTCGAGAGTTGGTCCCACGAGGTCGGGGGCTGGCTGGCGCTCATCAGGTGCGATGAGCACGATCGAGCCGTCGCCAGCCACAAAGGCCGTCCCGGTGTCAGCGTCCGATGCGCCACAGGCCGTGAGGAGCAGAGCCGCCATTGCCACGGCGACGAGGCCTAGCGGTCGCATGCATCGCATACCTTGATCGTCACACGGAACGTCAGGCTCCGCGTCCCCGCGCCCCCGGAAGGAGGTCCGCGGCGGGCTCGGAGTAGGAGACCTTGGCGAGTCGATCCCCGTCGAACTCAAAGGAGGTGAGGGAGGCCAGCGAACACTCGCGCCGGCGCGGATCATGCCAGAGTCGTCGGTCTTCAGCGTGGAGTCGAGCGATCCAAATGGGCAATTGGTGGCTGACGATGACCCCTTCGTGTCCGCGAGCCTGATCGCGTGCATCCCGGATCGCATCGGTCATGCGGTCGGCGAGGTCGACATAGGGCTCACCCCACGAGGGTGTGATGGGATTCCACAGGTGACGCCACGCGCGTGGCTGGCGCAGGACACCGTCACCCACGCCCACCCGTTGGCCTTCAAAGACATTGCCCGCCTCGATCACGCGGGGGTCGGTGATGATCTCCAGTCCGTGCACCGACGCGATGGGCCCGGCGGTCTCCTGAGCGCGGTCAAGGGGTGACGCGATGACCGAGACCACATCACGGTCCGCCAATGCGGCCGCCGCTCGGTCGGCCATCTCCCGACCACGGTCAGACAGATGGAAGTCCGGCAGGCGTCCGTAGAGGACGCCCTCCGGATTGTGGACCTCCCCATGCCGTAGGACGTGGACGACAGTGCGCTCATCTGCCACTGCTGGACTCACGTGGCCTTGCGGCGCGCTGCAGCCCGTCGACGACTGGGTCGCCACGACGATTCACCAGCCGCGAGTGCGGCAAGGCGCAACTCCTCGCCGTGGGCAGCCAGTGCCTCGGCGAGGGACACGGGCGTCGGTTCCTCAGCGAGGACGTCAACGCGCAGGCCGTGCTCCTCCGCGGTCTTGGCCGTCTGCGGACCGATACATGCCACCACCGTCGTGGTGTGCGGCTTGCCCGCGATCCCGACGAGGTTGCGCACCGTGCTGCTCGAGGTGAAGAGCACCGCATCGAAACCGCCGGACTTGATCGCCTCGCGAGTTTCGGCGGGAGGTGGTGCGGCACGTACCGTGCGGTAGGCGGTGACGTCTTCAACCTCCCAGCCCAACTCGGCCAGACCGGCACCCAGGGTCTCCGTCGCAATATCGGCGCGTGGGAGGAACACCCGGTTGATCGGGTCCATGAGGCTGTCGTAGGGCGGCCACTCATCAAGGAGTGCGGCCGTTGATGCCTCCCCGGTCGGCATCAAGTCAGGCTGCACACCAAAGGCGACCAGGGCGGCGGCGGTATCAACTCCGACAGCGGCGACCTTGAGACCAGCAAAGGACCTCGCATCCAGGCCATACTGCTCAAGTTTTTCGCGGACCGCGCGTACGGCGTTAACGCTGGTGAAGCCGATCCACTCAAAGCGACCCGACACGAGGCCGTGCACGGCACGCTCCATCTGCTGGGGCGTGCGGGGTGGCTCCACGCTGATCGTGGACACCTCGACCGGGATGGAACCCAGGCGCACGAGTCGGTCCAGCAAATCATCGGAACGCTCTTGGGTGCGGGGGACGAGGACGCGCCAACCAAACAGTGGCTTGACGTCGAACCACGCCATGCGGTCGCGCTGCTCGATGACATCGCCCACCACGACGACACCGGGGCCCGCCTGCTTGGCCAACTTCACATCATTGGCGACATCGTCCAACGTCGTCACGATGGACCGCTGCTCCACCGTGGTGCCACCCCGCGTGATGATCATCGGGGTGTCACCGGAGCGACCTGCTCCCAGGAGGGACTTCGCGACAGCGGGGGCAGAGTCGGCACCGTCTGGGATGACGACGGTGACGCGATCGCGCGCGAGGACCATCCAGTCGATATCCGGATCGGCGGCGCTGACGATGTGCACCTCACGACTGCGTCGTCCTGTGAGACCGAAGCCAGCGTAGGCCGGGATGCCGATCGCGGTGCTCACACCCGGTGCGATCTCAAAGGGCACCTTGGCCTTGCGCAGCGCGGCGGCCTCAACAGCGAGTGATCCGTCAAGGACGGGGTCACCGGCCAGCAGTCGTACTGTGCGCCGTCCGTCTCGAGCCGACTCGATAACGAGCTTCGCGCGGCCAGCATGGTCAAGGGGCAGGCCTCTGGTATCCACGGCAGCCACCAACTCGGCGTCGGGGCCGACGAAGGGTCGCGCGAGTTCGACGGCGTCGAAGTCAGCGATGATGCGTGCCGCGCTGCGGAGCAGCTCGGCTGCGCGCAGGGTTAGCAACTCAGGGTCACCGGGACCAGCCGCCACGAGAGCGACGGGTCCGAGCTTCTTCTTGGGGCGAGGTGTGCTCACGGGGTGAATTCCCCTTCGAGGTTGAGGCGAATAGATGGATTGTGGGCGGGCGGGCGGCGGATCAGGCGCTCACCGCCCCGGCGCTCAGGGGCGTCTGACGTTGACGGAAGGCAAGAATTTGGAGCTCCACGCTCATGTCGATGGCGCGGACCTCGACTCCCGGGGCTACGGATAGGAATCGGGGGGCAAAACTGAGAATGAGGCTGATGCCCGCCGCAACGAGCCGATCACAGACCGCCTGGGCAGATGCATCCGGTGTGGCGATGACACCGATCTGAGCGCGGCCCGCGATGAATTCCAGGTCGGCGAGGGGACGGACGGTGATGAGTGCATCTCCACACGCAACAGTGCGACCGATGACATCCGGATCGACATCGATGAGCCCGACAATGCGGAAGCCTCCGCCCGCAAAACCGCGGTAGGCGGCCAAGGCATGGCCAAGGTTGCCCACACCGACAATGACAACATCCAGCGGCTGCCGCACGCCCAGCCAGTCGGCAATGCTGCGATGCAAGAAGTCCACGTCGTAGCCCACGCCGCGGGTGCCGTAGGAGCCGAGGTGAGACAGGTCCTTGCGGAGTTTGGCGCTTGTGACTCCGCTACGTGCGGCCAGGTCGACCGACGACACGGTGGTGATGCCGGCGTCCCGCAGGTGTTCTAGGACATGCAGATACGCGGGAAGGCGCTCAATAGTGGCGGTGGGCACCTGAGCACGTGCGCGCGACGGCGCTATGTGAAGGGACACGGTGGGACCTACCTGAAGGGAAGACGCGAATGCAGCGACCCCAGGGTAGGGACTTGTGAACGATCGGTACAAACCTCAACGGACGCCTACAACCGATTATCGGATTAAGGCTCCCTTGAGGCGCTCGGGGTCGACCCTCCAGAAGTCGTGAACCGCACCATCCACGAGGGTGACCGGGATCTGCTCGCAGTAGCGGTCGGCGAGATCGGGATCGTCGAGGATGGACTTTTCTACCCACGGGATGCCCAGGTCCCCGCACACCTGGTCGATGACCACGCGGGCGTCATCACACAGATGACAACCGGGTTTGCCGATGAGCACGACGCGGGGATCATCCACGCCCCCAGTCTCGCGCACCCCCCGTCACTGAGGTGACCGCCTACCCTGGGCCCATGCCCCGCCGCTCGCCGATCCTGCCCGCATACCGCCGCGCGGGCGAAGCCGCGGCAGCCGCCGCAGATGTCGAGCCGGGAGTCGGCGTCCCCATGGATCCGACATCCGCGGCATTCTTCGATGTTGATAACACGATCATGCGCGGCGCCAGCATCTTCCACTTTGCCGTCGGCCTGGCTCGACGCAAGTTCTTCAATATGCATCAGATCGTCGACTTCGGTCGCCGACAGGTGAAGTTCGTGCTCAGCGGATCAGAAGACCTCGAGGATATGGCTTCGGCTACCGCGTCGGCCCTGTCATTCGTCAAGGACCGTCGCGTGGATGAGCTCGTGGACCTCGGTGAGCGCATCTTCTCCGAGGAGATGTCCGACAAACTCATCCCGGGCACCCTGGCCCTCGCCCAGGGCCATCTCGACGCGGGTCAGCGGGTATGGCTCGTCACGGCGACACCGGTCGAACTCGCAACGATCATCGCGAAGGACCTTGGGCTCACCGGAGCGCTGGGCACCGTCGCCGAAGTCCGCAACGGTGTTTACACCGGACGACTCGTGGGCGCTCCTCTGCACGGGCTGGCGAAGGCCGAGGCTGTGCGCGCCATTGCCGACCGGGAGGGTTTGGATCTGGATCGCTGCTCGGCCTACTCAGATTCGGCAAACGACATTCCGATGCTGTCCCTTGTCGGTCATCCGTTTGCCATTAATCCCGACCCGCTGCTCCGCGCTCACGCTCGGGCCAATGACTGGCCCATCCGCGACTTTCGACGACGTGAGAAGGTACGTCGTATCGCGGTGCCCGCACTTGCCGGCGGCGTCGGGATCGGCCTGGGCATCTCCGCAGGATTCGCGGTGGGCCGACTCGTACGTCGCTAAATCACTCGCCACCGAATCGCCGACACCGGCGACCGATTTTAGAAGGTCGACTCACGCTGGACCAGGAGCCGATACAGCGACTGCTGGATCCGCTCCCGCACCGCATCGGTGAGTTCGAGCACCGCCATGGGGTCATCAATGTCCCCCACCAGGTCCTCGGTGTGCACCGGCTCTCCGAATTCGATGATCCACCGACTAGGCAGCGGGATAAGTCCGAGGGGACCCAGCCACGGGAAGGTCGGTGTCACGGGCACGTAGGGCAGCCCCAGGAGTCGCGCCAGGGGTGAGATGTTGCCGATCATGGGGTAGATCTCCTCGGCCCCCACAATCGCGGTGGGAATGATCGGCACCCGGGCCCGCAAGGCAGCCGAGACAAAACCTCCGCGCCCGAAACGCTGCAGTTTGTATCGCTCGCTGAAGGGCTTGCCTATGCCCTTGAAGCCCTCGGGCCACACTCCGACGACTTCTCCGCGGGAGAGCAACCGCTGTGCGTCGGGCATGCAGGCAAGCGTGTGACCAGCCTTGCGGGCAACCTCACCGACGAAGGGAGTGTCGAACACAAGGTCCGCACCGAGCATGCGCAGGTGACGATGGGCTGGATGATGGTCAAAGAGCGCCATCTGCGTCATGACGGAATCCACCGCGATCGTGCCCGAGTGATTGGCGACAATCAGCGCGCCGCCCTCGCTCGGCACCCGATCGATCCCGCGCACCTCCACGCGGAACCAGCGCTCAAACAGTGGTCGAAGTGGGGGCAGGAGCAGGTGCTCGGTGAGGTCAGCATCAAAACCGAAGTCATCGACCACATAGTTACCCATGATCCGGCGACGCACAAAGTCCCAGAAGGTGCTCCGCGGCGACGGCGTCGCCGTCGGCTGATGACCTTCGGGATCCAAGGGGATGACGCGAGCATCAGGCACGGGAGCCGCCCCGGGTAGTCAACATCCGCGCGGCAGACGTGACCCCGGAGATGACCGACTCCGCGAGCGCGGGACTGAGGTCATACCCTCCGAGGAACTCATCAAATGCCACCGCCGTACTGCGACGTGCGGTGAATCCGAGGTCACGGGTGGCCCGGGAGGTGTCGATGCCTCGGCCGTAGGTGAGGAAGCGAACCTGCTCTCGGGAGAAGTCCACCAGCCGGGTCGGTGCGATGCCCCGACCCACGATCCCGAGCAGTGCACCCGGCACGGGGACGCTCGGTCGTCCGGTGCGACGTACCGCTTGGGACAGGGCAATGATCCCCTCCCCCGCAATATTGAAGACACCGGAGATCCCGCTGCTCGTCGCACGGTGAAGTGCGGAGATGGCATCGTCCTCGTGGACGAATTGCAGTCGTGCGTCGTAGCCCAGGACGGTCGGCACTACGGGGAGGGTGAAGTACTCGGTCATGGCCGTCTCGACGCGAGGGCCAATGACATTGGCGAGTCGCAGGATGGCCACGGATACATCCGGGCGGCGACGCGCGAACCCTCGCACGTAGCCCTCAACCTCGACAGAGTCCTTGGCCCATCCGGACGTTGGAGGGTGCTGCGGCGACATGTCTTCGGTGAAGAGCGCCGGATCACGGGGGCCTGCTCCATAGACCGACGAGGACGACTTCACGATGACGCGAGTCACAGATGGAGCCTTTTGGCACGCGGCCAGCAACTGCATCGTCCCGATGACGTTGATCTCTTTCATCGCTGTGCGACCGCCGGCCTGCATGGGGGTCGCGATGACTCCCATGTGAACCACGGTGTCAACATCCGCGGAGCGGAGCACCTTGCCGATCACGGGATTGCGAATATCGGCACGGATGAATTCAGCCCCGGGTAGGGGTCGATGCGGTGGGACCACGTCAACACCTATGACGCGAGCAACTCCGGGATCCCGGGCCAGGGCCCGGACCATGAGACCACCCAGATGGCGGGAGGCACCCGTGACCAGCACGACGCGACCCACCGCGGGGCTACTTCTTGTTGCGGCGCTGGACGCGCGTGCGCTTTAGGAGTTTGCGGTGCTTCTTCTTGGCCATGCGCTTGCGGCGCTTCTTGACCACCGAGCCCATCGGTTACCTCATTCATTCGGGGTCGAACCCCGGCAGCATTCCGGGAAACCCTGACCCTATCCGATCGGCTGGGGTCCCTCGGATGCGGAGTCAGCCAGCTTCGATGTAGGAGACCCGCAGATAGTCGTGCACTGCCTGCTCCGGGACCCGGAATGAGCGGCCGACGCGCACCGCAGGGAGTTCGCCAGCGTGGACCAGGCGGTAGACCGTCATCTTGGACACTCGCATCAGCGAAGCCACCTCGGCGACAGTGAGGAAACGCACCTCCGCCAGCGGACGCTCTGATCCACCACTCATGCTCTGCTCCTTGACTCCGGTCGGAATGTCTCGCACCGCGTGACGTCGCGACGGTACTCCACCATTCACCGCTCGTCACCCAGATTCTAAAATCGACCCTAGTGGGCAGTCCGTCGGACCCACATCGGGGGCGAGCGCCGAGGCTAGAACCACGGGTCCGGATCCGCCTCGAGCCCGTGCCACGGGAAGACAGCGCTACGGGTGGCCGCCACCGATGCATCCACGGGATCGGACGGATCGAACCCCTGCTCAAACGGCTTGGCCCAGGGATGACGTCCATCGGTCATCCGTGCCGGACCCGGACGGCCCATCGACTCGGCAACGAAGGCGCGGAATGACTCCGGTGTCGGTGTCTCGGGGGCGATCGGTGCACCTGCAGCCTCGGCGATCAAATGCGTCCATGCGCGCGGCACGACATCAACCCACTCGTAGCCACCTCCGCCGACAGCAATCCAACGACCATCGGCATAGCGATGCGCCCACCGATGAATGGCTTCGTACGAAGCCCTCTGCCCGTCCATGGTGAGTGAAAGATGAGCGAGCGGGTCATCAATATGTGTGTCGCACCCCTGTTGGCTCACGATGATCTGCGGGTTGAAGGACTGCAGCACCATGGGCACAACGGCATGGAAGGCGCGCAGCCACCCCTGATCCCCTGTACCGGCAGGAAGGGCAATGTTTACGGCACTTCCCAGGGCTCCGGGGCCTCCTATTTCATCCGCAAAACCCGTGCCGGGGAAGAGCGTGAGTGGGCTTTCATGGATTGACATCGTCAGGACGCGGGGGTCGTCGTAGAACATCGCCTGGACACCATCTCCGTGGTGCACATCCACATCGATGTACGCGATGCGCTCAATACCCTGGGCGAGAAGCCATGCGATGGCCACGCCGATGTCGTTGTAGACGCAAAAGCCAGCAGCCTGCCCCGGCATCGCATGATGCAATCCTCCGGCGATGTTGATGGCATGTTGGGCACGGCCGGAGTGCACTTCGCGCGCCGCAGCCAACGTCGCCCCCGCGACGAGTGCCGCAGCATCGTGCATCCCGGCGAAGATCGGGTCGTCCGCGGTGCCGAGACCGCGCACGAAGTCGACCGCACGCGGATCACGTGAAGCTCGCTGCACCGCCTCGATATAGGCAGGGTCGTGAACGGCCGCGATCTCGTCCAGGCTCGCAGGTATGACCGGGACACCCATGGTGACGGCGGGTGAATCCAATAGTCCAAAATCGCGCGCCAGTCGCATCGCGAGTTGCACGCGGATCGGCGCTAGGGGGTGGCCCGGTCCGAAGTCGTAGGCGCTCAGGGCGTCGTCCCACAGGAAGGCGACAGAATCGCTCACGCGCCCAGCTCCCGGCCGCGGTCCCGCGCTGCCGTCATCGCCGCGCCCACGATCCGCGGGAAGCCCTCGGCCTCAAAGACGGCCAGGGCGGCCGCTGTGGTGCCGCCCGGTGACGTGACCTGCTGACGTAGGACCCCCACGTCCGCGGTCGGCTGGGCGGCCATCGTCGCTGCCCCCACAACCGTGGTGCGGACCAGGTCTCGAGCGATATCCGCCGGGAGTCCCAGATCCACGGCAGCGGCCACCATCGCCTCGATCAGGAGGAAGACGTAGGCGGGTCCCGATCCTGACGTCGCCGTCACCGCATCCTGGAGGTCCTCGGACACGCGGACCACGGGACCTACGGCTGACAGCAGTCCTTCGACGTACGCGGCCTGCTCGGTCGTGCACGAGGTGCCGGGCGAGATCGCGGTGATGCCCAGGTCCACGAGCGCCGGAGTGTTGGGCATGGCGCGAACAACGGCGACTCCGGGCAGCGCTGACTCCAATGTGGCGAGTCGGACGCCGGCAGCGAGTGAGATGACGACCGTACCATCGGCCAGGACCGGTTGGATCTCTCCCAGCACGGAGGCCACATCCTGCGGCTTCACCAGCAGGAGGATCGTCGCGCATTCACCCGCGGCTTCCGCGGGTGTAACCACACGCACGCCGTACCGCTCGACGAGTTCGCGAGCACGCCCCTCGCGCTTCTCGGCGATGACAAGGCGGTCGGGTCCGATGCCCTGTCGGAGGAAGCCCGCCACGAAGACCTCGCCCATCGCCCCGGCACCGATGATGCCAATCATGTCGTCATCCTTTCGACGTAGGGCGCGCTAGGGGCACCCTGGGATCAAGGAGCAGCTGGATCGTGGGGGCGACGAGCCTCACGACATGCTCCTCACTGGCTGATGCCAGCGGCTCGATCCGTACGACGTAGCGACCGGCTGCGATGCCGATGAGGTAACTCGAGATGAGCGCAACCCGCATGCGGGCGTCGGGGACTCCCAGGGTTGTCACGACACGATCGATGACGGTCATCTCGAGGTAGTCCTGGAGTGACTTTGTGAGAGCCGCCGCCGATGCACCCGTGCGGGCCATCGACATGAGGTCATCGCGCACTGCGGGGTCATCGAGGGTGTCCAGGGTGAAGCGCACCAGTCTCTCGCCCAACCCCTCGACTCCCGGCGCGAGCAGGGCCGGCACCGCGCTCGCGGGATCGGTGGGGAGTTTCAGCGCTGCCGCAAAAACCGCATCCTTGGAGTCGTAGTACTTGCGTAGAACCGTGGGCGCCACCCCGGCGGCGGCGGCGAGGCCCTTGAATGTCGTCCTGGCATAGCCGCCCGCGGCGAAGGCATTGCGGGCGGCAGAGATCGCCGCATCGCGGACCTGCTCACCGTTGCCTCGAGGGGACTCAACGGGTGATTCCTCCGACATCAGGCCAACTGTAGGCGGGTGCCACACCTAGGGAGTGGCCACATCCAGGTGGAGCCGGGCAAAGGCAAGTGCCTCAGCGAGTTCGATCTCGCGCTCCGCGCGGGTTTGGGCCCGCCGCGTGGAGACCTCCACGACCACAATGCCGTCAAAGTCACTCAGGCGCAGGCCCTCCAGCAGGGCACCACAGGGCTGCAGACCCCGTCCGGGGATGAGGTGCTCATCACGGGCTGATCCCGAACCATCCGCCAGGTGGACATGCACCATGCGCTCCCCGAGATCGGCAGCCATGACGAGGGCGTCCGTGCCGGAGACGGCTGTGTGCGATAGGTCCAGGGTCGTGTGCGGGTAGTCCTCATCACGAATATCCCATCCGGGACTGTAGGCGCCGATCTCTCGGGAGCGGGCCCGCCAGGGATACATGTTCTCAACAGCAAAACGGACCGGTGTCTCCTGCTGCATGCGTGCCAAACCTGAGACGAAGTCGCGCGCATAGTCGCGCTGCCAGCGGAAGGGCGGGTGGACCACAACCGTCTCGGCACCAAGCTCCTCCGCGGCGACACGGGCACGCTCAAGTTTGACCCAGGGATCGGTGCCCCATACCCGCTGGGTCACGAGGAGGCAGGGAGCGTGGATCGCCAGGATCGGTATCGCATAGTGATCACTCAGCCGGCGCAGTGCCACGGGATCTTGACTCACCGCGTCGGTCATGACCATCACTTCGATGCCGTCGTACCCGAGTCGTGAGGCAATGTCGAACGCGGCTGCGGTGCCCTCCGGGAATACCGAGGAGGTCGAGAGGGCGACGCGCACGCGGTCCACGTCCCCAGTGTTGCAAACACCACGTGTGACGCACGAATCCGCCCGAGGAGCAGGGATGAGGGGATGGTGAGGCAGCTGTCAGGCTCGGCGCAGTCGATCCGTAATGCGCGTGGTGATGGCGACGAGGCCTGCCCCGACCAGGCCAATCATGACCGCCAGCGCGGAATCAATCTCTGCCTGGAAAGACAGCGCAAAAAAATTGGAGAGCCACGGAATCACGAGCACAAGGATGAATGCCAGGAGCATGGCCGCACAGACGGCGAGTCGGATGAGATTGAGGGGTCGCGCCGACTGCACGAGCACGGCGAACGCCACGATGAAGAGGGCGATGGTGGCTGACGAACGAGCGTCGGCGACGGGCTCCCCGAGGTGGAGAACCAGGACATAGGTACCCAGCCCCGCTGCGGCGCAGATGATGCCCGCGGGCAGGGCAAAGAGGAGAACGCGGCGCAGGAACCCCGGGCGGAAACGTTCGGTGTTGGGCATGAGGGCGAGGAAGAAGCCGGGAATCCCGATCGTGAGGGTACTGATCAGCGTGAAGTGTCGAGGCAGGAAGGGGAACTCCAGAGGCTGGCCTCCCGCAGAAAACGACAGGAGCACCGTGAGCCCGATAAAGGCAGAGATGATGGTTGCGTAAAAAGTCTTCGTCAGGAAGACATCGGCAACGCGCTCGATATTGCCCAGCACCCGACGACCCTCTGCCACAACATGGGGCATCACAGAAAAGCGGTTGTCGAGGAGGACTAACTGCGCGACGGCTCGGGTAGCCGATGCACCCGAGCCCATAGCGATGCCGAGGTCCGCCTGCTTGAGTGCCAGTACGTCGTTGACACCATCTCCGGTCATGGCGACGGTGCGATGGCGCAGATGGAGCGCTCCCACCATGGCCTGCTTCTGCGCCGGGGTGACCCGGCCAAAGACCGAATGCGAGTCCACGGGCTCCGCGAGATCCACCGGATCATCGCTGAGCTCCCGAGCATCCAGCGGATACTGCGCCGCGGGCACACCTGCCTGAACGGCAATGGCCCCGACCGTCGCTGGATTGTCGCCCGAGATCACCTTGACAGCGACATTCTGCTCAAGGAAGTAGCGAATCGTCTCCGCCGCGTCCGCCCGCAACCGCTGGTCAATGACGACAAGTGCGACCGGGTCTACCTCTCCGGGACCCCGATCGACATCCGGTCCAGCGCCTCGGCTGCGCGCGAGGAGAATGACGCGCGACCCCTGGGCGGCCAACTGCTCGGCGCGGACCCGAACATCAGGGTCGGCATCGCCGAGGATCACCTCGGGTGCACCGAGAAGCCAACTCCCGTGGTCGCGGAACGTCGCGGCCGACCACTTGCGCGCGCTGGAGAATGCCACGCTGTCCACGAGCGTCCATCGTGGGTCCGGATAGGCCTTGGCCACGGCCTGGATCGTCGGGTTGGGGGCTTCCTCTGCCGCGCCGAGGGCCGCGAGGGCAGCCTCGGCGTCGGCGTCCGGGTCAAGGAGCACAACATCGGTGACCGCCATGCCGGGCTCGGTCAGGGTGCCCGTCTTATCAACGCAGATCGTGTCGACGCGGGCCAGCACCTCGACCGCCGGAAGATCTTGGACCAGCACCTTCCGCTGGGCCAGGCGCACCACGGCGACCGTCATGGCGATGCTTGTCAGCAGGACCAGTCCCTCGGGAACCATCGTGACGACGCCCCCGATCGTGCCGCGGATAGCGTCGTCAATGGACTGGTCCGCACGCAGTTGCGAGATCAGCAGGAGCAGTCCTACCGGCGGAATCAAGAAGGATGCGAGTCGGATGAACTTTGCGATGTCATCGCGAAGTTCAGAGCGCGTCGTCTCGAACTGCTTAGCCTGTGCGGTCAGCCCGGAGGCAAAGGAATCCCGTCCGACACGAGTAGCGACGTACAGCCCGGATCCGGCGACCACGAAGGATCCGGACATCGCTTCGTCCCCCACGGCCTTATCGACCGGATCAGCCTCACCGGTCAGGAGACTCTCATCGATCTCCAGGCCATCAGCCTCGATGACTGTGCCATCCACGACGAGTTGATCACCGGGTCTCACAACGACGACGTCGTCGAGCACGACCTCCGACGGACGCACATCTATGTCCTCACCGTCGCGCCTCACCAGCGGTCGGGCCTCTCCGATGACCGAGAGTTTGGCCAGGGCTCGGCTCGCTCGGTACTCCTGGATGATGCCGATGAGGGAATTCGCAACGATGACGAAGCCGAAGAGCGAGTCCTGGAAGGGTGCGACAAACCACATCACCACCCACATGGACCCGATGAGTGCGTTGAACCAGGTCAATGTGTTGGACCGGATGATGCTGCCCAGGCTTCGACTGCGCGGATCAGGCGCATCATTCGTCTGGCCCAGAGCCACACGCTCCGCCACCTCGGGCGCAGTCAGGCCCGTCACGACATCTGTCGAACTCACGACTTCAGGCCGTCGAGTCGGCGCAGGATGACACCCTCTCGCAGAGCCCACGGTCCAATCTCCAACGAGGAGATGTCCAGGAGGTCCATGGCTGACTCCGCGACAATCGCACCCGCGAGCAACTGAGCCGCCCGCGACTCCGACACCCCCGGCAGGCGTGTGCGCTCGGCGACCGTCATGGATGACAAGGTGGTGACCCAGGTCCTCAGATCCTCACGAGACAGGGATCGGCGGACGTAGAAGCCCTCGCTGGAGGGCACAGCACCCGCAATGCGTGCGAGTTGCCGGAAGGTCTTGGATGTCGCGACGCAGATGCGGGGCTCCCCGGCACGCAGGAGGCGCCCAATGACGGACCCGAGGGCGGCTCGGGTCACCCGACGAGCCTCACGCACCGCATCCTCGCTCGGGGGATCCCCCGTCAGCCACTCCCGCGTCAGGCGTCCCGCACCGATGGGGAGTGAAATGGCCACATCAGGCTCCTCGTCCGCCCCGGAGGCCAACTCCAATGAGCCCCCGCCGATGTCCAGGACCAGGATGCGGCCCGCGGACCAACCGCACCAGCGTCGCACCGCGAGGAAGGTGAGGCGAGCCTCCTCGTCGCCGCTGAGGACCTCGACATCCAAGCCCGCGCGGTCACGGACGGCCGCGATGACCTCCCGACTGTTGGGTGCCTCCCTGATGGCCGAGGTCGCGAAGGCGAGGAACTCCGTCACACCAAGGTCTTCGGCGCGCTGGCGTGCCTCGCGTGCGAAGGCGACCAGTTCGTCGATGGCCCTCTCATCGATGCGGCCATCGGGCCGGACGTGCTCCGCGAGGCGGAGGGAGATCTTGGACTTCCACGCCGGCAGGGGGGCCGCTCCGGGATGGGCATCGACGATCAAGAGATGAACGGTGTTGGAACCGATGTCAAGGACTCCCAATCGCACGCGAGTACCGTACCCTCCCCGACGGCGGACGGCCGCGCGAGCCGCTAGTGTCGGGCAGTGCCCGAAGTGCCCCTGGACTTTCCTCGCGCCTGGATCGAATTCGACGACCCCGGGAAGAAGGGTCGTCGCTACCGCTGTGACCTCACGTGGCTCACCTCCCGGTGGACCTGCATCTTCGGTCGCGGTTGCAAGGGGATCTACGCCAGCAGGCCCGATGACGGCTGCTGCACCCTGGGCGCACACTTCACCGACAAGGACGATGAGAAGCGCACACTGAAGTGGGCGGCCAAACTCACACCTGAGGATTGGCAGTACCACGACCTCGGCCACCGCAAGGGTGCCACCGTCAAGGACGGCAAGGACGAGCGCAAAACGCGCGTCGTCGACGGTGCGTGCATCTTCCTCAACCGTCCCGGCTTCGCCGGGGGCGAGGGCTGCTCACTCCACAGCCTCGCCATGCGCGAAGGTGTGTCGTACGTCAAGACCAAGCCTGACGTGTGCTGGCAATTGCCCCTGCGTCGCTCCTTTGATGACGTTGAAAACCCAGACGGCACCTCACACCAGGTGGTGACGATCGCGGAATTCGACCGGCGGGGCTGGGGTGAGGGTGGGCACGATCTCGACTGGTACTGCAGCGGCAACACCGAAGCCCACGTGGCGGTCGAGCCGGTCTACATCACCAACAGGGACGAGTTAACTGCGCTGATGGGCAAGAAGGCGTACGCCGTACTCGCCGAACACTGCGACGCGCGGGAATTGGCGCTGGCTGAGGCTCGGGGCAAGACGCGGCTCGGACTCGCACCCCATCCCGCCGATCCCCTGCCCTAGACCGCCGGCGCAGTTCTTCGGGCGCCGCAGCCGTTCTCCGGGCGGCGCAGCCGTTCTCCGGGCGGCGCAGCCGTTCTACGGGCGAAAACGTTCACCCGGTGAGCGAATCCGCCCGGAGAACGGTCGGGCGCAGCTACGCCGTCCGACGGACGCCGTAGCCTGCATCCCGTGGCCAAGTCGACCGTCAACTATCAGTGCAACGCCTGCGGGGCTACCACCTTGCGCTGGGTCGGTCGCTGCCCGAAGTGCCAGGAGTTCGGCACTGTTGCGGAGGTCGTCGCAGACCAGGTGACCAAGGCCGCGAAGGCCGGCAGGGCCTCCGCTCAGATCAAGCCCGCCCAACGTGTCGGAGACATCTCCGAGGAGCGCGTCCGCAGGCTGACATCCGGGGCAGCAGGCTTTGACCGCGTGATTGGTGGTGGGCTTGTCCCCGGCCAGGTCGTGCTCGTGGCCGGCGAGCCCGGTGTGGGCAAGTCGACCCTGCTGCTCGCCCTTGCCCACTCGTTCACGAGCAAGCACACCGGCAGTGTGCTGTACATCTCCGGTGAAGAGTCGGCCGAGCAAATTGCCCTGCGGGCGCGACGCATCAATGCCATGTCCGATCAGCTCTTCATCGCCGATGACAACGATCTCTTCCGGATCCTGGGGCAGATGGATCACCACCGTCCCAGCCTCGTGATCATCGACAGCATCCAGACGGTGGCGAGTTCGGATCTGGATGGGCGCGCGGGTGGTGTCGCGCAGGTGCTGGAGGTCACCCAGGCCCTCACCCGCACGGCAAAGCAGAGAGGCATCCCCCTCCTGATGATCGGACAGTCCACCAAGGAGAATTCCGTTGCAGGGCCCAGGGCACTCGAGCATCTCGTCGACACCGTGCTCACCTTCGAGGGTGAGCGCACCACGGCACTCAGACTGCTGCGGGCGACCAAAAACAGATACGGTCCCGCCGATGAAATCGTGGCCTACGAGCAAACCGAGGCGGGTCTAGCCGAGGTGGTCGATCCATCCGAGCTCTTCCGCGGCCATCGTGAGCATCCGGTGTCCGGCACCTGCGTGACCGTGACGATGGAGGGGCGGCGTCCGCTCCTCGCCGAGATCCAGGCTCTCGTGGCTAGCCCGGCGGGTCCAGCAGCGCGACGCACCGTCACCGGCATCGATACGACGCGAATCATCACGCTAGCGGCGGTGACAGAGCGAGCCGGTGCCAAGAATCTCGCGCAGCGCGACATCTTCGTAGCCACCGTCGGTGGCGCTCAGATTGCTGATCCTGCCGCTGACCTGGCCGCGTGCCTTGCGATGAGTTCAGCCCTGCTCGACGCGCCCATCCCCGCTGATGTCCTCGCGATCGGAGAGATCGCACTGTCTGGCGACGTACGCCCCGTGCCCTTCCTCGCGCAACGCGTCGCGGAGGCGCGGCGGCTGGGCTACAAGCGCATCCTCGTGCCGGCCGGATCGCGCGACCGCATCGAGGGAGTCATCGAAGTCAGGCACCTTGAGGCTGGGCTCCGCGCCGTCGAGACCTACGCCCCCTCTCGTCCACACTAGGCTAAAGACTTCACCTCGAGGGGACCCATGGCCATAGATTCACTCGCTCGATTGCGCGACGTCCTAGCCATGGTTGCGCCCGGTACAGCCCTGCGCGACGGACTCGAGCGAATTCTCCGCGGTCGCACCGGAGCGCTCATCGTCCTCGGCCTTGACCGCTCTGTGGAGGGAGTCGCACGCGGCGGCTTCGACCTCGACATTGACTTCACTGCAACCCGGCTCCGCGAACTCGCCAAAATGGACGGCGCGATCATCCTTGACGAGCAGGCAGCTCGCATCCTTCGGGCCGCTGTCCATCTGCATCCTGATGCGAGCCTGGCGACCGACGAGACCGGGACGCGTCACAGCACGGCCGATCGCGTCGCGCGCCAGACCCATCATGCGGTCATTAGCGTCAGCAAGTCGATGTCGACCGTGACGATCTACCTCGATGGCAGACGCCACGTGCTGGAGGACTCCAGCGCGATGCTCGCCCGCGCCAATCAAGCCATTGCCACCCTGGAGCGCTACAGGATGCGCCTTGACGAGGTGAGCGCCAATCTCTCGGCCCTGGAGATTGATGACTTGGTGACCTTCCGTGATGCCGCACTCGTCGCCCAGCGAGCCGAGATGGTGCTGCGGATCGCTCTGGAGATCCAGGGGTACGTCGTAGAACTGGGCTCCGATGGTCGTCTACTCTCCCTCCAACTCGCCGAATTACTCGCGGGTGT
The DNA here is from genome assembly GCA_030726915.1 of Candidatus Nanopelagicales bacterium. Lineage (GTDB taxonomy): Bacteria > Actinomycetota > Actinomycetes > S36-B12 > S36-B12 > Mxb001. Next base: position 32,619 of record JANRCR010000050.1, on the reverse strand, counting down.
CGGTGAGGACCGCAACCTCGTGCTCAGGGACTACACGGTGGGGCGCGGGCGCCGCGTCGAGCGGGCCACACGAGCGATGGACGCACTCACGGGGGGCGAACTCCTGGAGTTGACCGCCGTCGCATCGGCCCTCGGTGGGCCGGGGGGCGAGGAGGGGCTGGATGCCCAGGTGAGTCCGCGCGGCTACCGCCAACTCTCACGAATTCCGAGGGTGCCCGTGGCCATCATCGACCGGTTAGTGACACGGTTCGGCACCCTGCAGCGCATCCTGGTGGCTACGACCGAGGATCTCCAGGCGGTGGACGGCGTGGGGGAGCAGCGGGCGCGGTCGGTCCGGGAGGGCCTCTCACGACTATCGGACGGCGCGTTGCTCGAGCGCCACGGCTGACGGTCCCGGTCTCGCGCTACTCCAGGCGCAGGGCGGTCGGGGCGCTCAGGACGTCGCTGTTGCGGCCCACGACGGTGTACTCCCCGGCATCTGCCATGGGCTGGTCCGGGGGGCATCCGGCCTGGCTGAGATAGCCATCCCACACCAGTTGGGTCTCAAAGGCATCCCCGCGGTCCAGCGTGATGACGTCCTTATCGGTATTAGGGTTGCAGTCATCACTTGACCAGATGGTCACCTCTCCCCGGGTGATCTTGAGTTCGTTCGCCCCGGGACCGACATCGCGATCGCAGGGCCGGGTGCCAATGTTGGTGACGGTCAAGGTGAGGGTCGGCGTTGATCCCACGGGATAGATGGCCTCCTCCGCGAATGCCTCCACGAGAACATCCTCATCAATGCAGTCGGTGATCTTCGTGGAAGTGGGCTCCGGTGTCGGCGCAGCCGACGTCGGCACCTGGGTCGGAGTCGGTGCTGCCGTCTGCGTGGGTTCGGGAGCGGCGTCGGGGACAGCCGCTTCACCACCGCGTCCAAAGAACAGCCACCACAGCAGGACCAGAAGGGCGAGAATGACCAGGAGCGCCACAGCACGCCTGACCCAGTACACACCGGGTGACTCAGGCCCAATAGGCGACATCAACGTACTCACGGGTATGAACCGTACCCCGTCTAGCGCCCCGCCATGACAGCATCAGCAGATGGCGGCACGATCCACACACCATCCCCTCTCCCCCATCCCAGGACCTCCCTCCCCTGGGCGTATGTCGGATGTGCCCCACCTGGGGCGTCAAAATCGTCGATTGCAGCGGTGGTTCACCCACCACGGCCGAGACCTCCCCTGGCGGCAACCACCTGCTCCTGGCCCCCATCCACGAGGGTGGGGAGTGCTCGTCTCCGAATTCATGCTCCAGCAGACCCCCGTGGCCAGGGTGCTGCCCATCTGGACCGCCTGGCTCGAGCGGTGGCCCACACCGGACTCTCAGGCAGCCGATGCACCCGCGGAGACCATCCGCGCCTGGGGGCGACTCGGCTACCCACGACGAGCGCTTCGCCTGCACGAAACCGCCACCATCCTCGCTCGAGACCACCGGGGTCAGGTGCCCGCGGATGCTTCAGCACTGCGTGCACTCCCGGGTGTCGGCGACTACACCGCCGGTGCGATCTTGGCGTTCGCCTATGGCCAACGGGCACTGGCACTCGACACCAACGTGCGCCGAGTCATCGCGCGACACGATCTGGGCCAGGAGCGCGCGCCCACATCTGTGACGGTCAGCGAGGTGGCGTACGCCGAATCCACGCAGCCCCAGCGCGGTGGTGCCGCGTGGATGGCCGCGGTGATGGAACTCGGTGCGCTCGTGTGTACCTCTCGGGCACCCGCCTGTGGCTCCTGTCCCGTCGCCGAGAGTTGCCGGTGGCTGGCCCTGGGCAAACCCTCAAGCCCCCCACCTCGGCGCGAGGCACGCTACGGCGGCTCCGATCGTCAGGCGCGCGGGGCGCTCCTGGCTGTCCTCCGCGATGCGGCAGGGCCGGTGACAGCCCAACGCCTGGACCTGGCCTGGCCCGTGACAGCCCAACGCATCCGCGCCCTCGACAGTCTCGTTGCCGATGGACTCCTGGTCCCTGTGTCTCGGGGCCGCTGGACCCTCCCTGACTGAAGCGCTCCCTTGTCAGCCGGTACGGCGATTCACGGGCTGATCTGAGGCTCAGCCACCAGGGGGACGCGGTCGGATAGCCGGACGGCCATGCGGGTGCCCATGGGCAGATCCAGGCTGAGATCCACCCAGGTCCTGTCGCCGGCTATCCCGATGCCGGCGCATTCCCCAGATGCCCGCGGGGCCGCACGCACGGCTGAGAGCTCAAGCAGAGTTGGGCGTTCAATGACCCTCACCACGACCTCGTCACCCGTGCACAAGCCTGACTCGGGTAGAGCCACAGCGACCTGAATGACCTGAGGGTCACTGGTCATGCGCCATGCCACAGGGGTCAGCGGAGTCTCCGCCGTGCCGAGCACCCGCAGGGGACCGATACCGGCCACGAGCCCACCGAGGACAACGAGGGCCACGACCACCGACACCGTACCCAGCGTCCACATCCAGAAGATGGGAGAGCGGCGACGCCGAGGCGCGTCGTACTCGCGCATACCGGGGATCAGGGGGCCGTTCGGCACGTCTGATCCCCGTCCGACTCAGTCTGTCCCGGCCGTCTCGACCGGGGGCATGTCAGGAACATCCGCCTTGGGTGTCGACGCGAACGTGAATTCAAGGCCGTCTTCGCCCGGCGCAACATCGACGAGGACGTTGGATCCTCTGGGAATCTCGCCGAAGAGCATCTTCTCGCTCAGCGGATCCTCGATCTCACGCTGGATGGTGCGACGCAGCGGCCTGGCTCCCATGGACGAGTCATAACCGCGCTCGGCGAGGAGTTCGCGGGCTGGCTGGGTGAGGTCGAGCGAGATATCGCGGTCCTTGAGGCGCTCGTCGAGCAGGTTGATCATGAGGTCGACGATCTGCACGATCTCGGCCATGCTCAACTGGTGGAAGACGATCGTGTCGTCGATGCGGTTGAGGAACTCGGGACGGAAGTGCTGCTTGAGCTCCTGCTGCACCTTGGTCTTCATGCGCTCATACGCCGACAGGTCATCATTCTCCGGGGCGAAGCCCAGCATGACCCCCTTGGAGACATCGCGGCTGCCGAGGTTGGTCGTCATGATGATGACCGTGTTCTTGAAGTCCACGACCCGACCCTGCGCATCGGTGAGGCGACCCTCCTCGAGCACCTGCAGCAGTGAATTGAAGATGTCCGGGTGGGCCTTTTCCACCTCGTCGAAGAGCACGACGGAGAAGGGCTTGCGACGTACCTTCTCCGTCAATTGACCACCCTCTTCGTAACCGACGTAACCGGGAGGGGAGCCGAAGAGGCGAGAAGCGGTGTGCTTTTCGGAGTATTCGCTCATGTCGAGTGCGATGAGTGCATCCTCGTCGCCGAAGAGGAATTCGGCGAGTGTCTTGGACAACTCGGTCTTGCCGACACCCGACGGGCCAGCGAAGATGAAGGACCCGGAGGGGCGCTTGGGATCCTTGAGACCCGCGCGCGTACGGCGAATCGACTTCGACAGCGCCTTGACGGCTTGCTCCTGACCGATGAGCCGCCGGTGCAGCTCCTCTTCCATGCGGATAAGCCGGGCGAGATCGTCCTCGGAAAGATCGGTCACGGGGATACCCGTCATCAGGGCAAGCACCTCGGCGATGAGGTGTTCGTCGACCTCGGCCACGACATCCATGTCGCCGGCCTTCCACTCCCGCTCACGCTGTGCCTTCTCCGCCAGGAGATTCTTCTCGTCATCACGCAGACGAGCAGCGAGCTCGAAGTCCTGTGAGTCAATCGCGGACTCTTTCTCGCGGCGGACATTGGCGATGCGGTCATCGAACTCCCGCAGGTCGGGCGGCGCCGTCATCCGACGAATGCGCAGCCGTGAGCCTGCTTCATCAATGAGGTCAATCGCCTTATCGGGCAATTGACGATCAGACACGTAGCGATCCGACAGTCGAGCAGCAGCGGCGAGTGCACTGTCGGTGATGGACACCCGGTGGTGGGACTCGTAGCGGTCGCGCAGTCCCTTGAGGATCTCGACCGTGTCCGCGACATCGGGTGCATTGACCTGAATGGGCGCGAAGCGACGCTCGAGGGCTGCGTCTTTTTCGACGTGCTTGCGGTATTCGTCAAGAGTGGTCGCACCAATGGTTTGAAGTTCACCACGGGCGAGCATGGGCTTGAGGATGCTGGCAGCGTCGATGGCACCCTCAGCCGCACCTGCGCCGACAAGGGTGTGCATCTCGTCGATGAACAAGATGATGTCACCGCGGGTGCGGATCTCCTTGAGCACCTTCTTCAAGCGCTCCTCGAAGTCACCGCGGTAGCGACTGCCAGCCACAAGGGCCCCGAGATCCAGGGTGTAGAGCTGCTTGTCCTTCAAGGTGTCGGGCACCTCGCCGCGGATGATGCTCTGAGCCAGACCCTCGACAATGGCCGTCTTGCCGACACCGGGCTCACCGATGAGCACCGGGTTGTTCTTGGTGCGGCGCGAGAGCACCTGCATGACACGCTCGATCTCTTTCTCGCGCCCAATCACGGGGTCGAGTTTGCTCTCGCGGGCGGCCTGCGTGAGATTGCGACCGAACTGATCAAGGACCAGGGATGTCGAGGGCGTGCCCTCGGCAGGGCCACCGGCCGCGGCCGGCTCCTTGCCCTGATAGCCGGAGAGAAGTTGGATGACCTGCTGGCGTACACGATTGAGATCGGCGCCCAATTTGACCAGCACCTGCGCGGCCACACCCTCACCCTCGCGGATGAGGCCCAGCAGGATGTGCTCCGTGCCGATGTAGTTGTGTCCGAGCTGCAGCGCCTCACGAAGGGAGAGCTCCAGGACCTTCTTGGCGCGGGGGGTGAAGGGAATGTGGCCACTGGGGGCTTGCTGGCCCTGCCCAATGATCTCCTCAACCTGCGAGCGCACGGCTTCGAGCGAGATGCCCAGGCTCTCCAGAGCCTTGGCTGCGACACCCTCGCCCTCGTGGATGAGGCCGAGCAGGATGTGCTCGGTGCCGATGTAGTTGTGGTTGAGCATCCGGGCCTCTTCCTGGGCCAGGACAACGACCCGTCGGGCCCGGTCGGTAAACCTCTCGAACATGCCCACCACTCCTCACTCGCCCCCTGGGGGACCCTCGCGGCCTCCCCCGAGTCCGACGCATGTCGGCCCGGGCTGGTTCGATGCTAGCGCCGCTTCCTCGAGGTCACCTGTCAGCGTCCTCAACAGCGGTATAGGGGCATAACGCCACGGACCGGTCCAATTCTTCCCGAGCGATTCCGCCCTGGGCGGACGTGAGGGCCTTTTACAGGCGCAGTGCGGCCCGAATGCCGGCCAGGACCCAGTCGGCGTACTGCTTCTGCCCCTCCCGGGAGGTCATCCGCGATGCATCCCCCGGGTGCCTCATATTGCCCAACTCCACCAGGATGGCTGGGACGTCGGAGAAGTTCAGCGTGGAGATGTCCTGCGTCACCAGAGTCTGATCACGGATGTACGTCGACCTGGGCGCTCCAGCGTTGGCCATGCCCTGAATGAATCGCTGACCCATGCGGCCACTGGACTTCGCAATGTCGTCCGTCCAACCCGGGATGGATGCCGGCACCATGATGTAGAACCCGGACCCGGTCGACACGGCTCCATCCGCATGGATGGACAGGAGCAGGTCGGCATCCACCTGCGCTCCGAATCGGCCACGATCCCAGACGCATGGACCCCATGCGTTGTAGGAATTGGTCGATCGAGTTTTGCGGACCGTCGCACCGAGGGCACGCAATCGATTCTCAAGGTAGCTCGTGACCCGCCAGTTGAACGTGGCCTCGGGGAATCCACTGTTCGTGGCGGTGCCCGTGGTGTTGCACCCCTTGATCCTCAGCCCGTTGAATTTGGTCTTCGCAAGCTGTGATGCAAACCGCGGATTGGAGTTGCCCAGTTGATGACCGGGATCGAGCGCAATGATGACGCCCTGCAGGGGCCGCTGCGCCGTCGGCGCGGGAGTGGCCGCGGCAGGAGTAAGGGCCAGGGCGCCTGCGACCGCCACGCAGGTGGCGGCGACCAGCCCGATACGTCTCACTGCAGGAGCATAAGCATGCGGTGATTGCCGAGGGTATTCGGCTTCACCCGCTCCAGGTCCAAGAACTCCGCGACGCCCTCGTCGTAGCTTTGGAGGAGTTGCTCAAAGACCGCATGATCCACGGGGCTCCCCTCGATCTCGGTGAAGCCATGGGCCTGGAAAAAGGCTGTCTCGAAGGTGAGGCAGAAGAGACGGCGAAGTCCGATGGAGCGCGCGCGCTCCACGAGCAGGCCCAGGAGGCGGCCACCCACCCCGGCACGACCGTGCGCAGGATCCACCGCGAGGGTGCGGATCTCTCCCAGGTCCTCCCACATCACATGGAGGGCACCACATCCGATGACGACGCCGTCCACCTCGGCAACCAGGAATTCCTGCACATCCTCGTACAGGGTGACCGGCGCCTTTGCCAACAGGCGACCGTCGTCGGTGTACATCCCGACCAGGCGCCGAATGGCTTGGACGTCCGGGGTCCGCGCCGGGCGGATAGTGACGGTGCTCATCGCTCACGCTTCACGAGGGGGAAGAGGATGGTGTCGCGTATGCCGAGACCGGTCAGGGTCATGAGTAGGCGGTCGATTCCCACGCCGACCCCACCAGCGGGTGGCATACCGATTTCGAGCGCTCGAAGGAAGTCTTCATCCACCGGCATCGCCTCGTCGTCACCGCGTGCGGCCTGCCCTGCCTGGTTGAGGAGGCGTTCGCGCTGGATGACGGGGTCGGCAAGTTCGGAATACCCCGTGCCCTGCTCGTATCCATTGATGTAGAGGTCCCACTTTTCTACGATGCCTGGTCGATCAGGGTGGGCACGCGTCAGTGGTGACGTGTCCTCGGGGTAGTCCATGACGAACGTGGGGCGATCAAACGTCGGGATGACGTAGTGGTCGAGCAACTCCTCCACGTACCTACCCGCTGGCCAGTGCGGTGCGGGTTGCACACCGATGGCTCGGCACATGCGGTTGAGGTCAGCGAGTGAGGTCTGCGCGGTGACCTCCTCTCCCACTCTGGCGGAGACGGATGCGTAGAGGTCGACTTCGGGCCAATCGCCGGAAAGATCGTGGACGCTGCCATCCGCGTGGATGACCTCGAGCGTGCCTGTCGTGGCCAGCGCGGCCTCCTGAATGAGTTCGCGGGTGATGCGCGCGACATCGCGATAATCCAGATAGGAGGCGTAGAACTCAAGCGCGACGTACTCGGGGGAGTGAGTCGAATCAGCCCCCTCATTGCGGAAGTTGCGATTGATCTCGAAAACACGCTCGAGTCCCCCGACGAGGGCACGCTTGAGGAAGAGTTCGGGCGCGATACGCAGGTAGAGGTCCATGTCAAACGCGTGCGATCGCGTCACGAAGGGGCGCGCTGCAGCTCCACCCTGCTGCGTCTGCAGCAACGGCGTCTCGATCTCAAGGAATCCTCGCTCGGCCAGGCTGCGACGAACACTTGCCTCCGCGGTCACGCGCATACGAGCCATGTCACGTGCTTCCGGGCGCACGATCAGGTCGACGTAACGCTGCCGGACGCGGTTCTCCTCCGACAGCGGTTTGTGCGCCACCGGCAGCGGGCGCAATGCCTTGGCGGCCATGCGCCACTCATCCGCGAGGACCGAGAGTTCACCACGCTTGGACGTGATCACCTCGCCGACCACACACACATGGTCGCCGATGTCCACCAACTGCTTCCAGTCGTCCAGTTGTTGCTCCCCCACGGAGGCCAGTGACAGCATGGCCTGGAGTTCCGTGCCATCACCGGCACGCAGGGTGGCGAAGCACAGCTTGCCCGTGTTTCGCTGGAAGATGATGCGGCCGGCAACGCCGACTCGTTCACCCGTGGAGACATCCACATCCAGATCGGGGTGGTCAGCCCGCACCTGGGCGATCGTGTGGGTGACGGGCAGGCGCACGGCATATGGGTCGTGACCCGACGCGATGAGGCGATCGCGCTTATCCCGGCGGACACGCATCTGCTCAGGCAGATCGGCATCGGGCTCGGGACTCGACTCCTCAGACTGCGTCACAGGACGCAAGGGTAGTGCCCGTCAGTCGATGTTCTTCTCAAAGACCAGCCGCAGCCCGATGAGGGTGAGATCGGGATCGTGGTGGGTGATGGTCTCGGACTCAGGTACGACGATGGGGGCGAGGCCCCCGGTGGCGATGACGGCCATGACCGGACCGATCTCGTCCTCGATGCGGCGTACGAGGCCATCGACCTGGCCGGCGAACCCGTAGAGCGCTCCCGCTTGGAGAGCCTCCACGGTGTTCTTGCCGATGACCGATCGGGGCCGGACCAACTCCACCTTGCGCAATTGAGCCGCCCGTGAGGCCAGCGCGTCCAGGGAGATCTCAATGCCGGGTGCGAGTGCCCCACCCAGGAACTCCCCCTGGGCTGAGACAACGTCGAGGTTCGTTGACGTGCCGAAGTCGACGACGATCGAGGGACCGCCATAGATCTGATGCGCGGCGATGGTGTTGACGATGCGGTCGGCGCCCACCTCCTTGGGATTGTCCGTCAGGATGGGCACACCCGTCTTGGTGCCCGGCTCGACGATAACCGTGGGCACATCGACGTGGTAGGCGGTGAGCATCTGCCGCAACTCTCGCAGGACCGCCGGCACTGTGGAGCACAGGGCGATGCCGCTGAGTGGCAGCTGACCCTGGAGCAGCCCCGAGAAGGTGAGGGCCATCTCATCCGCGGTGGAGCGAGCATCTGTTTTGATGCGCCACGACCGCGTGAGTTCATCACCATCAAAGAGTCCCAGGACGGTGTTGGTGTTGCCCACATCAATGGCCAGCAGGCTCACGTGCCCTCCCTCAGATCAGCCCCGACGTCCAGGATCGGTGATGAGTGTGTCAGCGCTCCCACCGCGACATAATCGACACCCGTGCGTCCGACCTCGTGGGCGACGTCCAGGGTGAGCCCCCCGGAGGCCTCGAGGACAGCCCGGCCCCGGGTGCGCGCCACGGCCTCGCGCATCTGGTCAGGCGTGAAGTTGTCCAGGAGGACCAGGTCGGCTCCGGCCACGAGTACGTCGTCGAGTTGCTCGAGGGAATCGACCTCGACCTCCACGGGCACATCCGGATAGGCACGCCTTACCCGGTCGAATGCCTCCGCCACCCCACCCGCGGCAGCAACATGGTTGTCCTTCACCAGCGCCGCGTCACTCAGCGACATTCGGTGGTTCACTCCGCCTCCGCAGCGCACGGCGTACTTCTCCAAACGGCGCAGCCCGGGGGTTGTCTTGCGAGTGTCCCTGACTCGCGTCGTGGAATCACCGAGCGCGTCGACCCAACGGCGTGTGAGCGTCGCTACACCCGACAGGTGGCACAGCAGATTCAGTGCCGTCCTCTCGGCGAGGAGGAGATCCCGTACGGGCCCGGTGGCTGACACGATGACATCGCCGGAGGCGACCACCGCACCATCGGCCATCCACGTAGACCGCACCCGACCCTGCGATGCACGGGCAAAGACCGCGGCAGCCACGGCCGACCCCGCGATCACCCCGGGGGCTCGGGCCACGAGGTCCAGGGTGCCGATGCTGTCGACGGGGGTCGTTGCCACGGATGTCACGTCCACCCCGCCGTCAAGATCTTCAGCGAGAGCACGGTCAATGAGGTCTGCCACCGCCACAGGATCCAATCCGGCAGCGGCCAACTGGTCATCCGGATTCACGTGTGACTCCTGCCGGTGCGTGATTGACATCCTCTCGTCGAGACACGATGTCCTCCTCGGGCGTCAGGTGGGACACCAGTCGCACGCGCCAACGGGCATCATCCCGCTCCGGATAATCCTCACGCCAGTGCGACCCTCGAGTCTCAATGCGTTGGCGGGCATGGTCGACCAGGACGCGCGAGACCAGATACAGATCGGTTGTCTCCCAGTCCTCGGTGCCTTCGACGCCCCCGGAGGTGTCATGGAGTAGCCGCAGTGATTCCTGGGCTCGCGCCAGGCTCGCATCACTGCGCAACACCCCCGCATCGACGCTCATCATCGCCTGCATTCCGCGCATGGCTGAGGCGGGGATCAACCGCGATAACCGCTCACTGGTCGGTGCGACCGGTCGAGGAATCGATGATGAGCCATCGAGGACCTGACCGATCCGTGCCGCGAAGACGAGCCCTTCCAGGAGGGAATTCGAGGCGAGTCTGTTGGCCCCGTGGACACCCGTGCAGGCGACCTCCCCACAGGCAAAGAGCCCCTCGATTGATGCGCGACCCTCCAGGTCTGTGTGCACACCACCCGAGACGTAGTGCGAAGCCGGGGAGACGGGGATGAGTTGCGTGACCGGGTCGATGCCGTGGGAACGACAGGAAGCAAGGATGGTGGGGAAGCGCTCATGCCAGAAGCCATCTCCCAGCATGCGCCCGTCAAGCCAGACATGGGCAGCACCTGTTGCGATCATCCTCCGGGTGATCGCACGCGACACAATGTCGCGCGGCGCCAACTCAGCCAGGGGATGCTCACCCAGCATGAATCTCTCCCCTGTGGAGTCGAGCAGATGAGCTCCCTCACCGCGGACAGCCTCCGAGACAAGCGGTTGCTGACCCCGTGCGGAGGGTCCGAGCCACAGCACCGTCGGGTGGAACTGCACGAACTCCAGGTCAGCGACCTCGGCGCCCGCGCGCAGCGCGAGCGCCACACCATCGCCCGTCGCGACCGCTGGGTTGGTGGTTTGGGCAAAGACCTGTCCGAAGCCCCCTGTCGCGAGGATCACAGCCGGTGCCAGCGCAGCACCCACGCCATCGCGCTGCCCCTGTCCCATCACGTGAAGGGTGATCCCTTGAGCCGCACCGGAGTCATCGAGGAGCAGATCAAGGGCCAAGGCTCCCTCAATCAACTCGATTCCCTCATCCAGGGCAACCGCTGCCACCAGGGCCCGGGAAATCTCCGCTCCGGTCGCATCGCCACCCGCGTGGGCGATGCGATCACGCAGATGACCTCCTTCGCGTGTGAGCGAAAGGACTCCGGAGGCATCGACGTCAAAGTGAGCACCGAGCGCCATGAGCGATCGGACAGCCTCAGGCCCTTCCGTCACCAGCACCCTGGCAGCATCAATGTCACACAGGCCTGCGCCCGCCACGAGCGTGTCGTGAAGATGCTCATCGGGGGTGTCATCATCGGCGAGCGCCGCTGCGATGCCACCCTGTGCCCATCGTGTCGATCCCTCCTCGACGCGGGATTTGGTGACGAGCAGGACACGGCGACCGGTGCGGCGAGCGTGCAGTGCCGCGGTCAAGCCGGCTATGCCTGAGCCGACGACGACGACATCTGCCCGCGCCGTCCATCCCGGTTGCTGACTGCTGATCCGACTCATCCGCCGACTCCAATATCGAGTGCGCAATTGTCGATCAGTCGGGTGCCGCCCACCGTGACGGCCACCAGGAGCCGCGCGTGACCCTGGGCCGGAGCTGGTCCCAGGTCCGGATCCGTGACCTCGACGTAGTGGATGTCCATGCCGGCCGTCTCGAGCACATCCCGAGCGGCCACCCTCGCAGTGTCCGCCCCCGACGACGCGCCCGCACGTCCAGCGTCGAGTGCGGCAGGGATGGCCGCACTGCGCCCGCGTGCCTCCGGCGACAGATAGCGATTGCGACTGCTCATAGCCAGTCCGTCAGGATCTCGAACAGTGGGGACACCCACGATCTCGACGCCAAAGTCAAGGGATTGAGTCATGCTCCGAATGAGGACCAACTGCTGGTAGTCCTTCTCCCCGAATAGGGCCATCGTGGGCCTGGTGAGATGCATGAGTTTGGCAACCACGGTGAGCACCCCGCGGAAATGCCCCGGTCGGGTCACCCCCTCGAGAATGTCACCGCGGGGTCCGGGATCGACGGTGACACCGGAGTCTTCCTGGCCGTAAACGGCGTTGACATCGGGGGCAAAGACCACATCGACGTGGTTGCGGCGGCAGAGGTCCACATCAGCGGCGAGGGACCGCGGGTAGCGATCAAAATCCTCACCCGCGCCGAATTGTGTCGGGTTGACAAAATCGGTGACGACGACCTGCCCCGCCGACTGTAGGCGTGACCGGGCGGCACTCATGAGAGCGGCATGACCCTCGTGAAGGGCGCCCATGGTCATGACCACAGCACGTGGACCCGTGGGAGTCAGCACCTCGGCGAGATCGGCTCGGGTGTGCACCACCAGCGTCATATCGACTCCTCACCGAGGATCTCTCGAAGCGCCTCAGCGTCAACGGATGAGAGCATTCCGGAGGCTACCGCGCGGTCCACGGTGGCCTGGGCGAGGGAGCGATAGGTCGCCAGGGTATTGCTATCCGGGATTCCGTCCATGTGCGCACGAAGGGTGACCGCGTCCCCGCGTGCAACCGGTCCGGTCAGTGCACGATCGCCTTGTCGCAGTGCGTTATCCAGCGCTGCGGTGAGCAGCGGCCGCGCGATCCTTGACGGGTCCTGGACTCCCGCAGCCGCAAGCATGTCGAGCGTCTGCGCCACCAGGGTGACGAGATGGTTTGCTCCGTGAGCCAAAGCGGCGTGGTAGACGGTGCGCATGTCGTCTGAGACGGCAATCGGTTCGCCACCCATCTCGACGACAAGGGCTGCGGCCACCGAGGCCGCAGCCGAGTCGGATGTGACACCAAAGGGGCAGTCCTCCAGGCGATCCAGGTCCAGGCTCGTCCCCGTGAATGTCATCACCGGATGAGCAGCGAAGGCGAGCACCCCGGTCAGCGGGGCGAGCACACCCAGCCCGTGACGCCCCGACACGTGCATGACGATCTGACCGGGATGGACGACATCGTGAACATCGAAAACAACCTCGGGAAGGGCATCGTCTGGGACGGCGATGATGAGGAGGTCGCATGACCGGGCCACCTCCACCGGAGACATGATCGGTGTGCCCGGGAGCAGTGCCTCCGCGCGGACGCGTGAAATGTCCCCTCGCGCCGAGCAGGCAACAATCCGGTGCCCGGTGCGCCGCAGAGCGGCACCCAGTACAGCACCGACTCGTCCGGTGCCGATGATTCCGACGCGCAGTCGCGGAGGCGGGCTGATCACATCGGCAGGGTAGACGTCGGTCACCACGTCTCCCAGCGCAGCCAGTGGAAGCGCCCCAGCCCGGCTGGATCGCGCAGCCGAATGAGATCAAAATGCCTCTCCAGTGCCGCCGGCGACGACAGGGGTCCTGCGCTCATACCGTCCAATGCGTGGCGCTGCGTCGTTAGTGTGCTCCCTGTGACCGCTGCCATGCAGGAATCCACGGACACATCCGCGGTAATCCCGACGGAGCCATCCACCCGGGGCGGGCAGACCTGCCCATGTCGATACGCCCGGAGAGTCCCGCGCCGATGGGTGGTGCGGCGCTCGGCTCGCACGTGGCCATAGTCCGTTGCCAATGCCACGCCGCGACCGACGAGACCGGTCATCCATCGCCATGCGGCATCGCGCGTGGCACCGATCTCAGCTCGATCCCCTGGCTCACGCAGGGGCCACCACCGCGCTAGCCAGGTGCGCGTGGAGTCTGCGTCAACTCCCAGGGCTGCGCACGCCTCCAGATCACTAAGTGCCGGGCCCAGCACCTCTGCGTCCCCCTCGATAAGAACGAGGCGATCACGCCCGTGGTCATCGCGCTCAATCACATCGCAGGGAACTTCGTCGAGCCATTCATGTGCCATGACCACACCGCAGATGGGTGCCTCCGGCAGGTCACACGGCAGTTCGGCTATACGGCCCTCCATACCGGGCCGGCTGATCGCCCGAACATCGACACCGATCCAGCGGGCACGCTCCTGCAACTCCGGACAACGCTCCCGGATGGCAGCGAGCAGGCCGCCGTCACCGGCGCCCAGATCCACGACGGTGAAGTGGCTGGGACTCCCCAGGTGCTCGTCAGTGGTGCGCACCACCTCGCAGAGTCTCTCTGCGAGCAGCACGCCTGCGGAGGTGGTGAAGTGATGCGCAGGGTCATGAGCTCCCCAGAATTGACGTGATGCGGACCGCCAGGCCCTTGACCACGTCACTGCTGAGCGCGACGTCATTCCGCTCTCCCGAGTCACGGCATCCGCCGGACACGATGTACGAGGGCAATCTCTTGATCCGCGAGCGGACGCACGAGCGCCTGGTCGAGATGGCGAGCGACGACGTGGACGGGCCCGGGAGCCGTGTCCGCGTGCAGGGATGCCAAACCCAGCCGGCGCTCCCATGCGCCCTGCGTGACACGCACGGATTGCACGTGTGAGTGAGGGGCGATCGCGGTTGTCGCCGTCATCCGACCGTAGCGCGCCGCAATGACATCCGGAGTAATAGCGACCGCGAGTGCCCGCCAGGCAAAGGGGGACCGCCATCGAGAGGCACGGGGTGCACGTACGAATGGCAGCGCCTCGACATCGACGCTGGGCAGGACCTCGGCGATGAGCGCCAGCGCCTCCGCACGCGGAGCAACCGGGATGAGCACCTCCGGACCCGATCGAGATGCATCCCCTTCGACACCGGCGATCGTGACGGTAACGCGCACCCAGCCCCGGCGACGCCACAGCAGGGGGGACACGACCGCCACCGCATGCACGCGTTCCGCGGGGATCGTCCGAGTCTTCGTGGACAGCAATCCCTGTCGAATCCGCAGACCCTCACGCGAGCGATCGACCCGGAAGCCGTAGTTGGACAGGAACTCCCCGACCACGGACAGGATGGGCAGTCCGCCGGTGATCAGGACCAGGACGAGACCCGCTCCCCCCTGGGTGGCGGCGGTGAAGACCAGCAGGAGCACCGAGAGTAGGAGCAGGGTTGCGGTCACCGACCGCAACAGTAGTGACCCCATCAATCGGCCCTGCGGAACACTCGCCAGGAGATCCGGCTCGTTGACCCAGGGCTCCTCCTCGGGTGCCACGTCGTCAGCCGTTCGGCGCGCGAACTCAAGAATCATCCGACGGAGGAGATCCGCATCCGCACGGCTCAGGTAGCGCAGCACGACATGGGAGCCACTCGTCCCTGCGACCTCCACCCGCACCTCGACAAGTCCCGCCAATCGCGCGAGAAAGGGGGCAACAATGTCGACGCTTTGCAGTCGCGAGAGTTGCAATCGACGCGAGGAGCGCTCAACCACACCCGAGTCGACTCGCAGGTCGCCATCGGTATCGATCCAAAATGTACGCCGCGACCAGAGCAGCCACGACACGGCAGCAAGGCCCAGGTAGCCGAGCAGCGCGCCGCCGAGGGTCAGCGCGATGACTCCGAGACCACGGCTGGCGATGAGTTCACGTCCGGGGCCCAGCAGGAATACGAAGGCCACGGGGAAGGCCGGGACGGCCTGGATCAGGGGTGTGAGTGCGTGGGTACGACGAGGATCGGTCACAGGCCGGCGGACCTCGCCTCACCACGCGCTGCAAGTCGATCGCGTAGGGCGGCAGCCTCGAGCGGGGTCAAGCCCGGGATGGCGGCGTCCGTTGTTGCCGCTGCCGTGTGCAACTGCACTGTCGCGATCCCCAGCCAGCGATCGATCGGACCCGCTCGTAGGTCAACCATCTGCATCCGGCCGTAGGGCACGATCACCAGTCGGCGCACGAGGATTCCGCTGACCACGATCAAATCGTCAGCCCGTTCGGCATATCCGTACGCCGCCACTCGTCGTCCGATGACCCACCAGGCCCAGACGTACACGACAACGGCGGCGATGAGATATCCGACCAGCCACCAGCGAGGCAGTGGGCTCCAGGCGATGACACCACCACCCACCGCGACGAGGATGTAGCCCAGGGAGAGTGTGATCCGGCGTGCCGTCGCGAGTTTGCGCGATACCGGCATCCACGCGGCCGCCGGTGGCACGAAGACAGCGTCGACGGAATCCACCTCACCACTGTCCCATGCGTCCCCCGTGACATGCTTCCCGCGTGACCGAGAGGACCGTGGGCGTTGGCCTTGCCTCAGCCGACATCTCCCTCGACCTCGGTGATCTGCATCCCTCAGGCCACGGTGCCTTCCGCGTCGGCTGTCGCTTTGAGGGCGACGTTGTCACCGCGGCTGATCCGCGCCCGGGCCTGCTCCATCGTGGTGCCGAAAAACTGCTGGAGGTGCGGGACTACCGGCAGGCGCTCATGCTCGCCAATCGCCATGACTGGCTGAGCGCGGTCACATCCGAAGTCACGCTGGCACTGGCGGCTGAGGAGCTCCTGGGCCTGCAGGTGCCCGACCGAGCCACCTGGCTCCGCACCCTGCTCTGCGAGATCAATCGCGTCTCGGCTGCACTGATGCATCTCGCCGGAGCCGCGGCCCTCCCTCCGCACGGGAACACCGATCGAGCCTCACCCGGCATGCTGGCGCGCGAGGCGTGGTTGACCTGCCTTGAGTCCCTCACGGGAGGTCGCGTCCACACCATGGTGACGCGTATTGGCGGGGTCGCCTACGACGTCCCGCTGGGCTGGGGAGCCCAGGTGCACGCTGCTCTGGCACTCACCCGATCGGCACTTCCACAGGTTATCGAAGGCGTGATCCAGACCATCCGTCCACACATTGCCGTGCTGGATCACGCGACCGCCCGGCGCTGGAGCGTCTGCGGTCCGGTGGCCCGCGCGAGTGGAATCAACCAGGACCTACGCCGCGATGACCCCGCGCTCGCCTATCCCCGTCTGGCGGATGTCATCCGCGTCGTGACGGCGGATTCCGGTGATGCGCTCAGCCGCTACCTCGTCCTTGCGGAGCAGGTGATGGCTGATCTCGAGATCATCACCGCGTGCCTTGATGGGCTTCCCGAGGGCCCTATCGATATCCGACTTCCCAAGGTGGTGCGCGCCCCCGAGGGCGCGGCGTACGCCTGGCTGGAGTCGGCGGTGGGCATCAACGGCGTCTATCTCGTCTCGACGGGGGCGACCACGCCGTGGCGCGTCCGGCTGCGCACAGCGTCCTATGCCAACGTTCAGGCCATGTCGGCAGCACTGCCCGGGACGCAGTTGACGGATATGCCGGCCGCGATCGGATCATTCCTCTTCGTTGCCGGCGACCTCGACCACTAGGGACCAACGTGACCGCTGCGGTCGAATCAGCCCTTGCCGTGCTCCCGCAGGTAGGTGGCGAAGCGGGCCCGCAATAGCGCCTCGGTGTCGGCATCAATCTCATCATTGTCGCCGAACATCTGCCGCACAGCCTTGATCGACTCGATGATGGTGCCTCCGGTCGATCCGAGATCTCCGCCCTCGCCCTCGATGGCAACCATCCCGGGCATGTGGGAGTAGACATCGACAAAGAATCCGAGGTCGAGCCGGTGCTCCGCCACGTGGAACGCGCGGTGCCGTAGCTCCTCAAAGGGCAGATCTTCCAGTGGCATGTCGCTCATGACTGCACTCTATTCGTTTGCATCGTCATGGACGCGACAAAGGCGCTCAAGCCATAGTGCCGCGGCCACAAGGACGGCACAGGCGAGTACACACACCGCAGCCGCGGTGACCGATGCGGATCCCGTCGGTGTGCCGACCACGGGGAGCAGGCCCAAAGCGATTCCGAGATAGAAGCCGCCGATCAGGGCACCCGTCCGGGAAGCAGCAAGGGCCAACGCCGCCGTGCGGGCCGCAACCAGCGGTGGCATGCGCTCACCGCTGGCGCGCGCTGGGCGCTGCGGCTCCACGGGCACCGCTTGCGGCAGTCGGGAGGGTCGGTCGCCGAGCCGACCGCGACTGAGGAGTGTCCAACCCAGGACCGCAAGCGCCAGCACCCACAGCCCCGCGGCAGCCAACCAGGGCACACCAAGAATCCGCCCGGTGACGCCATCGACGATGTCGACCGTCACCCATCCGATCGCGAGTGCAATCGCCGTGATCGAGACGAGGGGCACCCAGCGCGTGGGCGTCACCGGATGCGTCCGTCGGCCGCGGGTGTCATCGTGAGCGAGAGGTCACGACGTCGGTGGACACCACCGTCACCCAGGACCTCAGCAAGATCGCGGACAAGTCCTTCGGGAAGCCGTGCATCTGGATCGACTTCAGCCCAGGGGATACACACGAAGGCACGTTCGGCTGCGCGCGGATGCGGGAGCGTCAGTATCGGGTCATCCACACGCAGGTCATCCATGGCGATGATGTCGAGGTCCAGGGTGCGCGGACCCCAGTGCACCTCCCGCAGGCGATTGTTGCGGGCCTCGATGTCCTGACAGATTGCCAAAACCTCCAGCGGATCCAGGTCCGTTGCGATGAGGGCAACGGCATTGAGGAAGGCTCCCTGCTCGGGTCCGCCCACCGGATCCGTCTCATACACGGATGAGACCACCAGCGGGTGCAATCCGCAGGGCGCGAGCGCGTCTACGGCACTTTGTAGATGCGCCAGGCGATCGCCGAGATTGGAACCGAGTGAGATCACCCCTCGGTGGGCACTCATGCTCGGGTCCGAACGATCCGCAGGATGACATCGTCCACCGGCACTCCCACGGGAGCATCAGGCTTGTGGATGGTGAGTTCGACGGCCTGTACGCCGCGAAAGGCTAGGCAACGGACCGCTATGCGCTCGGCTAATGTTTCGATGAGATCCACCGGCTCACCCGCAAGTTCATCGTGCACGGCCTGAGCCACCTGTGAGTAGTCCACGGTGTCAGCAAGGTCATCGCTGCCAGCCGCTCGCTGAGTGTCGACCGCGACCACAACATCGGCCATGAAGAGTTGCCCGGTCTGCCGCTCTGTCTCGAGCACACCGTGACGGCCATGCGCTCGGATGCCGCGTACCTCAATGAGGTCCCTGGCTGGTCCCGGGACAAGCGCACTCATGATCGTCCTCTCCATACGCGAGCAACCATGGCCGCGTCCTTGATCGCGGCCACTTCGTGGACACGGACTCCCCACGCGCCGGCGAAGGCCGCGAGAGTAGCAACAGCATCACCGGCCGCCTCACGGCGATCCATGGGTCGCACAGTGCCGTCGGGCTCCGCCAGGAGCTCGCCCAGGAACCGCTTTCTCGAGGCGCCGATGAGCAGGGGGCGCCCAAGTTGAGCCAGGACATCCATCGAGCGGAGCAACGCCCAGTTGTGCTCCGCCCGCTTTGCAAACCCCAGGCCCGGGTCCACAATCACCCGACCCGGATCCACTCCTGCAGCAGCCAGGGTAGCCAGTCGAGCACCGAGTTCATCCGTCACATCAGCAACCACGTCGTCGTACACGGCGAGATCGTCCATGACAGCGCTCGGTCCGCGCCAGTGCATGGCGACGTAGGGAACAGTCGTTGTCGCCAGCCACGGCAGCATCTCGGGGTCGGCCATGCCACCGCTCACGTCATTGACTAAGCATGCTCCGGCTGCCACACACTCTGCTGCCACGTCGGCACGCATGGTGTCGATGGACACGGGGATCCCCCGACGGGAGAGTTCGATGACCACAGGGCCCACGCGACTCAACTCCTCATCGGCACTGATGCGCACCGCCCCCGGCCGCGTCGATTCACCCCCCACATCGACAAGGTCAGCTCCATCAGCATGCAAACGAATCGCATGGTCGACCGCGGCATCGGCGTGGGCCCAGCGGCCACCGTCGGAGAATGAGTCCGGGGTCACGTTGAGGATGCCCATGACCAGCGTTCTGTCTAGGGATGCCAGTGCCGTGGGCAGTCCGGTCGGGCTGATCACGCCTAGCCCCGGAGCAGGGCCATGGCCTCAGCCCGGGTAGCCGCATTCGTCATGGTGCCTCGCACGGCACTGGTCACCGTGCGCGCTCCCGGTTTGCGCACACCACGCATGGACATGCACAGGTGTTCGCACTGCACGACGACGAGTGCACCCTGCGGCTTCAAAATTCGCATGAGCGCATCTGCGATCTGAGACGTCAGCCGCTCCTGGACCTGGGGACGCTTGGCGTAGACATCCACGAGCCGAGCAAGTTTGGACAGCCCGGTGACACGCCCGCCCTCACCGGGGATGTATCCCACATGGGCAATCCCGTGAAAGGGCACGAGGTGGTGCTCACATGTGCTGAACACCTCGATGTCGCGCACGATGACGAGCTCTTCGTGGCCGATGTCAAAGGTTGTGGTCAAGACGTCATCCGCAGTCATCCGCAAACCCGCGAAAATTTCCGTATACGCCCGCGCTACCCGGGCGGGTGTATCGCGCAGGCCCTCCCGGTCAGGATCTTCACCTATAGCGGCGAGCAGTTCGCGGACCGCTCGCTCCGCCCGCTCCTGATCGACCGGGCCCACGGCGGTCGGCTCCTGATCAAGGCTCACGCGGGTGATATCGCCCGAAGTGTTCACGAATCCGCCTCACTGGTCGCTACGGTTGCCTCAACGGGATCGTCCCCGTGATCCTGGCGCTGCTCTAGCTCACCTGCCGCATCATGTGATGCCTCGTGGGACCCACCGGGAGCGGATGCATGGCCATTCACTCGCCCCTCTGGCACCGGGATGGGTCCGCGAGTATCCGGCTTGCGTAGGGAGGATCCGGTCCATGCCGGGCGCACCTCGCGAAGCCGCAGATCAACGAACACAGCCTCCACCTCACCCTTGTCCAGGGTCTCCTTCTCGAGAAGCTCCATCACGAGTCGATCGAGGACATCGCGATTGGCGACCAGGATCTCGTAAGCCTCCTGGTGGGCGGTCTCGATGAGGGTGCGGACCTCCCCGTCAATCGCTGCCGCGACCTCTTCTGAGTAGTCCCGCGCATGACCCATGTCCCGGCCAAGGAAGACCTCGCCCTGCTCCTGCCCGTAGCGGATCGCACCCAGTCGCTCCGTCATGCCGAACTGCGTGACCATGGCACGCGCAAGTGAGGTGGCCTTCTCGATGTCGTTCGAGGCGCCGGTGGTCGGATCGTGGAAGATCAGTTCCTCGGCGGCACGACCACCCAGCATGTAGGCGAGTTGGTTGAGCATGTGGCTGCGCGTGGTGGAGTACTTCTCCTGATCAGGCAGCACCATGGTGTAGCCGAGTGCCCGACCGCGCGGCATGATCGTGATCTTGTGCACCGGATCACCACCGGGCAGGGCCGCAGCGACCAGGGCATGGCCGCCCTCGTGGTACGCCGTAATCATCTTCTCGCTGTCATCCATGACACGGGTGCGCTTCTGAGGGCCGGCGATCACGCGGTCGATTGCCTCATCAAGGGCCTCGTTGTCCACATGGTCCCCGCCGTTGCGTGCCGTGAGCAGCGCCGCCTCATTGAGCACGTTGGCGAGGTCAGCACCGGTGAAGCCGGGCGTGCGTCGAGCCACCGCGCGCAGATCAACGCCATCGGCAAGCGGCTTGCCGCTCGCGTGGACCTTCAGGATGGCAAAACGCCCCTCGAGATCCGGTCGCTCCACCGCGATCTGACGGTCGAATCGACCGGGTCGCAGTAGGGCTGGGTCGAGGATGTCGGGACGGTTGGTGGCGGCGATGAGAATGACCCCGGACGACACATCGAAACCGTCCATCTCAACAAGCATTTGATTGAGCGTCTGCTCCCGCTCATCATGGCCACCGCCAAGGCCCGCACCCCTGTGGCGCCCCACGGCGTCAATCTCATCCACGAAGATGATGGCGGGCGCGTTGGCCTTGGCCTGCTCGAAGAGGTCACGGACTCGACTGGCGCCGACACCGACAAACATCTCAACGAAGTCCGATCCCGAAATGGAGAAGAAGGGCACACCCGCTTCACCAGCCACTGCGCGCGCCAGGAGGGTCTTGCCCGTGCCCGGGGGGCCGTAGAGAAGAACACCCTTGGGAATCTTCGCCCCCACCGCTTGGAACTTGGCCGGCTCAGCGAGGAATTCCTTGATCTCCTGCAACTCCTCCACCGCCTCATCCGCGCCGGCAACATCAGCAAATGTTGTGGAGGGCATGTCCTTGGCAACGACCTTGGCCTTGGATTTGCCGAAGTTCATGATGCGCGAGCCACCGCCTTGCATCTGGCTCATGAAGAAGAACAGCAGCAGGATCAAAAGCGCGAAGGGGAGAAGCGTGAAAAGCAGGCTGAAGAGGAGACTGTCCTGGGGCACCACGATGTTGTAGCCGCCCGGCAACTGACCTGACTGAGCTTTCTCCTGCAACAGTCGCTGGAGTTCAACACCCTGACCTGTCACGTACTGGCTGGTCACCGTCGTGCCGCTCTTGAGCGTCAACTCGATGACCTGGTCACCGTCGGTGATGACCGCAGAATCGACCTCATTGGCCTGGATGTCCGCGACCGCCTGGCTCGTGTCTATGCGCTCCGGACCCCCCAGTCCGCTGACGATGCTCGAACCGATCAGGACCACGGTGACGGCAAGCAGAATCCAAAAGAGTGGTCCGCGGAGGAAGCGCTTGGCCTTCATCTGCTCGACATCCCCTGAGTTCGACTTGTCGCTTGAGATCGGTGAGGGCGGATTCCCTCACGTCGGGGCAACATCCCCCAACCTCGGGAGATTCCCGCCCGGCCCCATGACGTTACACCGGCGGGGCGAGGGGGGCAGATCAGCCGCCGTACACCCGGGGGTCAAGAACCACGATCTGGCGAAGATTGCGGAATCGCTCGGCGTAATCGAGCCCGTACCCCACCACGAAGACGTTGGGGATGTCGAATCCCACATACCTTGGCTCCACAGGGATCTGAAGCGCCTCCGGTTTGCGCAGGAGGGTGAACACCTCGACCGAATCCGCGCCACGTGACCTGAGATTGCTCAGCAGCCAGGACAGCGTCAGCCCGGTATCCAAAATGTCCTCGACGACCAGCACATTGCGACCCTCAAGATCTGTATCCAGATCCTTGAGGATGCGCACGACACCGGAGGATTGGGTGCCGGAACCATAGGACGACACGGCCATCCAATCCACCGTGACGTGGGTCGTCATCTGGCGCATGAAATCCGCCATCACGATGGTCGCGCCCTTGAGGACCCCCACGAGGAGGAGATCCCGACCCGCGTAGTCCCGGTCGACTTCGGCCGCCACCTCAGCCAGGCGCGTCTGAATCTGCTCGTCGGTCAGGAGGATCTCGGTGATTCCAGATGGGACGTGGTCGGCATCCACCGTCACACCTCGCCTTCGCGTCGACGTCGCTCCGCGACGGGGGTTGCGCGGGCAAAGGTCAGCCTCCCATACCGGCGCTCGCCCACGACACCTCCCGGGAGATCCACACCACCCTGTCCACGCCAATCGGCGATCAAGGAATCCACGCGGTCAATGTGGGCGGCGGATAGTGCTTCGGCTGGGCAACCCGCTAGTAGAGCCGCTTGACGCATGACGCGCGTGCGGATGGCACGCGGCAGGGATGCCACCGCCGTCACATCGAGTGACTCAATTCCGTCGACGTGCTCATCACAGGTGCGGCATTGGCCCAGCGCGATACGTGCCTGGTCGTCGAGCGCATCAGCATCGTCTCGGAGTTGACGTGCGGTCCGCGCCAGACTTGCGATCACATCGGGTCCGAGGGCATCCGCGAGGGCGGGGAGGGCACCGAGTCGCACTCGCACCCGCGTGTACGTCGGATCCGAGTTGTGGGGATCATCCCAGATCGGGACATCCTCGACACTGGTGCGCACGATGGCGCGAGGGACCCCCAACAGCGGACGGCGCCAGAGTCCCGTGACAGGTGCCATGGCCGCAAGTGAGCGTGCCCCCGACCCTCGCGCCAAGCGCAGCAGCACGGTCTCCGCCTGATCATCGAGGGTGTGACCCAGCAGAATCGCCGAAGCGCCCCACCTATTCGCGATCTGCTCGAGGATGTCTCGACGCGCCTCACGCGCGGCAGCCTCCGGACCCACACCTTTGGCCGACACGGCCACGCGCTCAACAACGACATCGGCAAGCCCCAGACGGACACAGGTTTCTGCGGCGGTCACAGCGATGTCCGGTGAGCCGTCCTGCAGGCCATGGTCGATGACTGCCGCCACCGCGCGACGATTCAGTGATGCAACACCGCGGGCCAGGGCGAGGGAGTCCGCACCCCCTGAGACAGCGACGACCACCATCGCATCCGATGGCAGGTCCGCCAGTCCTCCGGCGACGGCCCGCCGCACGATTCGCTGCGCGTCCGCAGCGTTGGCGTGATCCATCACCCCAACACCCTGGCGATCCATGCGGAGGGATTAGCGATCTCACGCGGCCGGGGAAGAGTCTGGGGCGATGTCCACACGGCGTTGAATTCCGCCATCCCAACACGGTCCACCACGCCACGCACGAATGCGGCTCCCTCGACGTACTGCCGCATCTTGGCATTGAGGCCCAGCAGGCGGCGAAGCGCGCCATCCAGGGTGCCGGACTGCTGTCGACGTACATTGAATCGCTCACGGATCACATCGACCGTCGGGACGATCCGGGGCCCTACGGCATCCATGACGACATCCGCATGTCCCTCAAGGAGAGACATCAGGGCCGTCAGACGATCAAGCACCTCGCGCTGCTCTGGTGTCTGCAGCAGGTCAATCAGGCCGCCCTCGTCGGCGCGCGGACGCTGACGCAGCCCCGACACGATGCGGGTCAGGGCGCTTCCCGCATTGGAGTCGATCAAGCCAAGATAGGTGTGCACCTCATCGATGAAGTGACTCGAAAGCCAGGGTACGGCGCCAAACTGCACACGATGCGTCTCCTCGTGGAGGCACACCCAGAGTCGGAAGTCAGCGGGCGGCACATCCAACTGCCTCTCCGCGTGCACGATATTGGGCGCCACGAGGAGCAGCCGACCTTCCGCGCCGAAGGCTTCGTACTGTCCCAGCACCTTGCCGGATAGCCACGCGAGAACAGTGCCCATTTGGACCGCAGACATGCGGGAGCCAACTGCCCGCACAACCGGATTGGCATCCGTCCCAGCGAGCATGTCCGCAACAGGAGCCGTCACGGTGCGCAGTTGTTCGACATTGGAACGTACCCATGCGCGACGGCCCACGACCACGCTGCGATGTGCCTCGAAGGGCGCTTCCAGCCCGGTGACGTCACGCACGGGTTGGACCGCACGCTCACTCGCTCGCCGAAGTTGGCGCACCGCGGCCGCCGCAGTCTCGCGATCATCGTGGGGGCCCTGAGGGGCAAAGCGCTCCCCCGTGGCAATGGCTAGGTCCCAGTCGACGGCATCCCTCACCCGGATGACTGTACGTCAGTCGCCGGGTGCCGCAGACGCCATCAGCGTGCAGCCATCACCCTCGACAGCCACAGGCTGCAAGTGCTGTGGCGGCACGATCAAGCGCGGCACGTGCAGCATCAGTATCTGACGTCCCATCCGACATGAAGGCAAAAGCGAGGAGTCGACTATCCCTGTCAACGACGGTGCCCGCCAGGGTGGCGACGCCGATGAGGGTGCCGGTCTTGGCCCTCACGAAGCCTGCGGCCGACCGTGTGTCAGGTCCCACAAATCGATCAGCAAGGGTGCCGGTCAGCCCTGCGACGGGGAGTCCAAGACCCACCGGCCACGTCCACGCGGGTGCCGACGCGGATGCCGTCAGCGATATGGCACTGACGAGTGTGAGAGGCGACGCGATGTCCTCGTAGGAGAGACCACTGCCATCCACAAAGCCTGCCCCCTGCACGGGAATTCCCGCGGATTGGAGTGTCGTCAATGTCGCTGCGGCACCACTCGCAAAGGAGCCGGTGCCGGACTGAATGGCACCGGCTAGGTGGGCCAGAATCTCCGAGGAGTCGTTATCCGACTCGGTCAGCATGGTCTCCACCATCGTGGCCACGGGGACCGACTCCGTCGTAGCAATCACCCGACCGGTGGCTGATCCCATCCGGATGTCGCCCACGATGACACCGCGATCGGCGAGCGCTACGGCAAACGCCGTAGCAGCCGCCAGGGCCGGGTCGGACTCACGCGCATCCCCTCCCAGGATGCGGGCCCGATCCACAATGAGGGGCGAGACGGGCGCTGCTATTCCCATCCCCGCGTAGTCGGATGACCAGCCGGGAGCGATCGTGGGCCCGCTGAAGAGACTGGTGTCGTAGGTCAGCGAGACAGCACCAGACACTTGTGCTGCAACTCCATCAGCGAGCACAGCCAGGGATGATCCCGTCGCGGAGACCGACGCCAACGTGGGATCACCCGCACCGACGAGGGTGAGCGTGGTGGTCACCTCATCCCACAGCACCGAAGTCGTGATGCGTGCTTCAGGACCGAGGGCATCCAGGATCGCCAGTGCGGTGAATACCTTTTGGTTGGAAGCAAGTGCTCGCGGCTTGGTCGCCTCTATGTCATAGACGACGACCCCGGTCGCTACATCGATCACCACGGCCCCGACGGATCGTCCGAGTGAGCGATCCGCCAGCAGTGGGTCGAGTGTGGCTGCCACATCACTGGGGGGCGTCCCGACGGATGCATCGACCGGCGCCAGGACCGCGGGGGCCGGCCCCACGGGTCCGGACTGCGGGAGCGCCTGGGCGGGGAGGCCACAGAGGAGCGGTACGGCCATGGCGAGGGCGATCAACGTTCGTCGCATGGCATTGCCTCCCCATTCCCTCCGGAAGCGATCGCGCACCACCGCCCAGTACCGCTATAGGGAACACTAGGTGACCTCACCACCCGAGGAGGACCTGTGACACCCCAGCCGTTGGAATTCGATGTGGTCATCGAGATCCCCTCAGGCAGTCGTAATAAATACGAGATGGATCACACAACAGGGCGCATTCGCCTTGATCGAATGCTCTTCACCTCGACGCGATATCCGCACGACTACGGATTCGTCGACGACACGCTGGGCCTTGATGGAGACCCCCTCGACGCGCTCGTCCTCCTCCAGGAGCCGACCTTCCCCGGCATCGTCATCCGATGCCGCACCGTCGGCATGTTCCGCATGACCGATGAGGCGGGTGGCGATGACAAGCTCCTGTGTGTGCCATCCGGTGACCCGCGCATGGAGCATGTCCGAGACATCTACCACGTGTCGGAGTTTGATCGGCTGGAGATCCAGCACTTCTTCGAGGTCTACAAGGACCTCGAACCTGGCAAGTCCGTCGAGGGCGCGACATGGGCGGGGCGCGAGGAAGCCGAGCAGGAGATCCACGAGTCCTGGGAACGCTTCCGCGTCGTGGAGAGTCACTGACCGAGTCCGCCGAGGACGCGCCAATCGCGGCGGTGTGCGCCACACTTGTCCGGTGGCAGTAGATGAGCAACGGTCAGGCTCGGGTGATGGCTGGGTGACCCTGGAGACGGGCCGCGTCGTTTGGGGACGCTTCGGTGCCGCCGGGATGCTGCTGTGCCATCGCGAGGCCGGGATCGACCGCCTGCTCCTCGCCCGTCGCTCGCACTGGGTGCATGGGGGCAATGGCGAATGGTCCGTGCCCGGGGGCGCGATTGATGCCCACGAGGATCCCGTGCAGGCAGCGTTGCGTGAATTCGACGAGGAGATCGGCGCTGTGCCATCCGGCTTCAGGCTCGCCGGCGTCCACGAGGTCATCGTCGAACCGGGCGTGTGGAGCTACCACACCTGCTGTGCACTCGTGGATGACCGACCGCACTACGACGCCACACTGTCTCCCGAAAACGACGAGGCAGCCTGGTGGGCACTGGATGAACTCGACGCCATTCCGATCTTTCAACCATTCGCGCAGGCCCTGCCCGACCTTATGCGCATCCTCGCTCTCGGCCGCTAAGCCTCAGCGAGACCGTGGCGACTGTCGCATCATGCTCGTCGACTCGCCGCCAAAAGTGCGGCGTAGGCCACAACAAAGACACCACCCACACCCAGGAGCGCCCATCGAATCGGTGTCCATTCACCCGGCAGCGTCACGGTCAGCACCGTCATCGCGCCCCCGGCCACGATCATGATCGCGGCGGCTCCCAGGACGGGATGGTCGCCAGAGCGTCGTACGAGCCACATCTGGCCCCCGAGCCCCAGAAGCGCCGCGCCCAGCATGCGCAAACTCCACATCAGAGCCGGATCCAAGGTGACCTCGGGCCCCAGGCCGATCCATCCGGCAAACGCGGCCGGCACAGCGATCAGGAGCAGCCCGGCCAGCACAAAGAATGCGGCTCCGACCCCGAGCACCACCCGGACCACACGTGCCGACGCCGCAACACCACCGATGTCGCGCAGGTCGGCCTCGGTCATGTTCTGACAGTAGCGGCGTACACGCCCATCAACGCCTCATGTGACGGGCGCGTCTCCCGCGAGTAGATCCTGAGCGATCACGGACAGGTGGTAGCCCTCATCCGACGGTGTGAGGATCCAGAAGAGATCGAAGCGATCGTCGGGCCACGCATCCGGGACGTTGACCCCGGGGGCAAGCGGGAAGGCACGTGCGAGGTCGGGGATATGGCCGTGATCCCACACCACCAGTGTCGGCTCATCCGCAGTGGCCACTTCGCTTGCCACCTTCGACTCATCGCCGCGCCCCAGATGGTCAAGCATGGGCAACCCAAGACGCTTCGCGATCCCGTGGGCGGTCAACCGGGGACGATCACTGTCGTGGTGGGGATCCGTAGCCGTGGCATAGACGCGACCCGGTTTCACCAGTTGATCGTCGTGCTGACCGGCGTAGGACAGACGTACGGCGAGTGCGCCGGATCGAGCCCAACCACGAGGGGTCAGGCCATGACCGGAAGGTCGACCGTGATGGTCGGTGCCGTGTGGCCCATCCGGTTCGGGCTTCTCAGCATGCCGCGCGATGATGACCAGGGGTTGACTCATGATTGTGTGAGCTCCAATTCAGCGAAGAGTGAGCGTGTCAGATGACGCACCAGGCGAGAACGCTCCACGGTGCTGGGGTTCCAGGCCAACACAGTCTCCTCCATGCCGACGAGCCACCCACGCACGACGAGGCGGGCGAGTGAATCCTCGTCGGACCACTCCGCAGCAGCGAGCCACTTGGGCACCAGGGAGTCCCGGATCTCGCCGATGAGTCCGACGACCCGCTGATCTCCCCCACCCGCGCCGCGCACGAGTGCGGCGTAGGCGGGCCGATTGCGCTCAACCAGGCGCACAAACCCGTCGACCAGGGTGCTGACGCGCTCCACCGGAGATGCGCCCTCGGGCACACGCACCGGGCGCAGCAGGTGCTCGCCGGCCGATTGGATCACGGCGGCGTAGAAGTCTCCCTTGGTTGGGAAGTAGTGGAAAAGGAGCGTCCGTGAGATGCCAGCTTCTGCTGCGACCTCATCCAGAGCCATCTCGTGGATCGGCCGAGTCTGTAGCAACTGCCAGCCGATCTCGACGAGTTGGCGTCGACGATCCTCCCGGGACATGCGAGCGGGCGGCGCTGCCAGGCCACGAGGTCCAGCAGCGCTCACCGGCTCAGGAGTAGCGCCCACCAGAATCGGCTAGGGCGACGAGCGAGGCCGGCGGGGTGAAGCGGTCCCCGTACGCCGCCGCGAGCTCACGAGCTCGCGCGACGAATCCGGCGGGTCCGCCGGGGTAGCCGTTGATGTACTGCAGCACGCCACCGGTCCACGGCGGGAAGCCGATGCCGAAGATCGAACCGATATTGGCTTCGGGCACCGAGCGCAGCACGCCCTCGTCGTAGCACTTCACCGACTCGATGGCCTCGGCGAAGAGCATCCGCTCCTTCATGTCCTCGAAGGGCATATCGAGGTTGGTGCCGCCGAAGTTGTCCACGAGGCCGTCCCACAGGCCTAGGCGCTTGCCCTCGGCGTAGTCGTAGAAGCCCGCGCCAGCAGCGCGCCCGCCCCGCTCAAACTCCACGACCATGCGGTCGATGGCCGGGTATGAGGGGTGGTCGGGGAACGCCGTTCCCGATCCCTCTGCCGAGACCCGGCCCTCCTCTCGGATGCGGCGACCCAGTGTCAGGCTGACCTCGTCGAAGAGCGCCAACGGCCCGGTGGGATAGCCCGACTGCAATGCGGCCTGCTCGATGGACGGCGCGGGCACACCCTCGGACAGCATGGCCACGGCTTCACCCATGAAGGTGCCGATGACGCGACTGGTGAAGAAGCCACGGCTGTCATTGACGACGATCGGGGTCTTCTTGATCGCCGCAGCGACATCCAGTGCCTTCGCGATGGTGGCGTCGGAGGTCTTCTCGCCGACGACGATCTCCAGGAGCGGCATCTTGTCGACCGGCGAGAAGAAGTGCAGGCCGATGAAGTCCGCCGGACGCGAGACACCCTGTGCCAGGCCCGTGATCGGCAGCGTTGATGTGTTGGAGGCCAGGAGGGCGTCAGCGGCGAGGATCGGCTCCATGCGACCGAAGGTCTCGTTCTTGAGCGCCTGGTTCTCAAAGACCGCCTCAATGACGAAATCTGCACCCTTGGCGAGGTCGAGGGAATCGCTCGGTGTGATGCGCGCGAGCACCTCGTCACGCGCGGCCTCAGTCATCTTGCCGCGCGAGACTGCCTTGTCCAGGATTCCCTGCGAGTAGGCCTTACCCTTCTCCGCGGCCTCCAGCGTCGTGTCCACAAGGACCACGTCGATGCCGTTGCGGGCGCAAACATAGGAAATGCCGGCGCCCATCATCCCGGCGCCCATGATGAGGCCCTTGGTCGGCTTGTACTGCGGGTAGCCCTCGGGGCGTGCGCCACCCTTGGTGATGTGCTGCAGGTCAAAGAAGAAAGCCTGCGTCATGTTCTTGGCGACCTGGCCGGTGGCCAGGCTTGCGAAATAGCGGGCCTCGATCTTTTCGGCTGTCGCGAAGTCGACCTGGGCACCTTCGACCGAGGCGGCCATGATGGCCAGCGGCGCGGGCATCGGTGCGCCCTTGATCTGCTTGCGCAAATTGGCGGGGAACGCCGGGAGCATCATGGCGAGTTTGGGGTTGCTCGGCGTACCTCCGGGCATCTTGTAGCCCGGCGCATCCCACGGCTGTACCGCCTCGGGGTTGGCCACAACCCACGCCTTGGCCATGGCTAGCATCTCTTCGGGCGTCGATGCGATCTCATCAACGAGACCCTTCGCGAGTGCGTCGGCCGGTTTGCGTCGCTGACCCTGGAGGAGCACCTCCATGAGTGCCTTCTGCAGGCCAAACATACGCGTCGTGCGTACGACACCACCCGCGCCGGGAAGCAGGCCTAGCGTCACCTCAGGCAGTCCGATCTCACTGCCCTTGACATCGAGCGCCACACGGTGATGGCAGGCCAGAGCAATCTCCAGACCGCCGCCCAGCGCCGCGCCATTGATCGCCGCGGCAACCGGCTTGCCCATCGTTTCCAGGCGTCGGAAGGCCGCCTTGACGCGCGCGATCTCCTTCTCGAGCCGCTCCGCGTCGGCGGGGGTTGCCTGAATGATCATGTTGAGATCGGCACCGGCGAAGAAGGTCTTCTTGGCGCTGGTCACGATCACACCGGCAATGTCATCCTTCTCCGCATCCAGGCGATCCAGTGTCGCCTCGAGTGAGGTGATGAAGGTGTCGTTGAGAGTGTTGGCGCTGCCACCCGGGTCGTCCATCGTCAGGACAACGACGTTGTCAGAGTCCTTATCCCAGTGGAACATGTTGTCGCTCATGACTCTCCTCAGACCCGCTCGATGATGGTCGCGATGCCCATGCCGCCGCCGATGCACAGCGTGACAAGGCCATAGCGGCCACCACTGCGCTCCAACTCGTCCATGACGGTGCCCGTGATCATCGCGCCGGTGGCGCCGATCGGGTGGCCCATAGCGATGGCACCGCCGTTGACATTGACCTGCTCGATATCAAGGTTGAAGTCCTTCATCCAGTTGAGCACGACGGAGGCGAAGGCCTCATTGAGCTCCCACACGTCGATGTCCTCCGGCTTGAGACCCGCGGCGGCAAGCACCTTGTGCGTGGCGGGCGTGGGGCCGGTGAGCATGATTGTCGGGTCCGCGCCGGTCACGGCAGTCGCGACGACGCGAGCACGCGGAGTGAGGCCGGATGCCTTGCCCGCCGCCTCACTTCCGATGATCGTCAGCGCCGCACCATCGACGATGCCGGAGGAGTTGCCGGGTGTGTGGACATGGTCGATCCGCTCAACCCAGTGATACTTCTGCAGGGCCACAGCATCGAAGCCACCCATGTCCCCCATCGCCGCGAAGGACGGATTGAGCTTGGAGAGCGACTCGACCGTGGTGTCGGGACGCATGAACTCATCGTGGTCGAGGATCGTTACGCCGTTGATGTCCTTGACGGGCACGATCGATTTGGTGAACCGGCCCGAACTCCACGCCGCGGCAGCACGCTCTTGCGAGCGGGCGGCGTAGGTGTCGACGTCATCGCGCGAGAAGCCATTGATGGTGGCGATCAGGTCGGCGCTGATGCCCTGCGGCACGAAGTAGGTGTTGTACGCCGTCTCCGGGTCCATGGCCCACGGCCCGCCGTCGCTGCCCATCGGCACGCGGCTCATCGATTCCACGCCGCCGGCGAAGAGCATCTGGTCCCAGCCCGAGCGCACCTTGGCCGCAGCAATGTTGATTGCCTCGAGGCCGGATGAGCAGTAGCGGTTGATCTGCATGCCGGCGACGGTGTCGGGCAGCCCCGCGGCGATCGCCGATGTCTTGGCGATGTTGGCGCCCTGGTCACCCAGCGGCGTGAGGCAGCCGAGGATCAGGTCATCGACCTGATCGGTGTCGAGGTCGGGGTGGCGGGTCCGCATCTCGTCGATGAGCCCGGTCACCAGCGAGACCGGCTTGACTCCGTGGAGGGAGCCGGTCGCTTTGCCGCGGCCGCGCGGAGTGCGAATTGCCTCATAGATAAACGCTTCGGTCATGGGGGGCCTCCTCCGTATTGAGCATCCGTCAACAAACGTTACTCGCCGGTACTCCCGGTGACAACCCCCACTCCCACTCCCACTCCCACTCCCCCTCCCACTCCCACTCCCACTCCCACT
>JANRCR010000049.1 GCA_030726915.1 Candidatus Nanopelagicales bacterium | reverse complement strand
GCGCCCACGGGCGCGATGGCGGTGGCGGGGGATGCGTCGGCGTCGGTGTCGTGGACGGCGCCGTTGGATTCGGGGTCGTATCCGATCTCGAACTATCAGGTGACGTCTGCTCCGGGTGGGCGGTCGTGTCTGGTGTCGGTGCCCGCGCTCACGTGCACGGTGTCGGGACTGACGAATGGCACCTCGTACACGTTCACGGTGCGTGCGTTGAATGGTGCGGGCTGGGGGTCTGATTCCGCCCCGTCGAATGCGGTTACGCCGCGGGCAACGCCGGTGAAGGCGATCCAGATCACCGGCTCACGGGATGCATCAGACACCCGCGTCGTGCGGGTGTCGGGGACCACGACCGGCTTGGTGGGTGAGCAGGTGACGCCGTGGGTGCGGTTCACCGAGCAGACCACCTTCACCGCGGGGACCCGGGTGCGGACGGTGGCCGCAGACGGCACGTTCGCGTGGTCCCGTGCCACGAGCAAGAAGGCCCACGTCTACTTCACGCACGGATCGATCAAGTCCAACACCGTGGTCATCCCCGCCCGGTAGGAAGCGTGTGCGCGTCCCCCATGAGAGGCTGCGATCCGTGGACAGTCCAGCCATCGCGCGCGCCGTGGTCGAGGAGGTGCTCTGCTCAGGGGTGACCGACGTGGTCGTATGTCCGGGGTCACGCTCTGCGCCCTTGGCGCTCACACTTGCCGATGCCGAGCGCCGCGGTCTGGTGCGCATGCACGTGCGACTCGATGAGCGCTCGGGGGCTTATCTAGCGCTGGGGTTGGCAAAAATCTCGGGTCGACCGGTCGCGGTGGTGACGACATCGGGCACCGCAGCGGTCAACCTGCATCCCGCGATTGTCGAAGCGGCCTACTCCGGTCTCCCTCTCGTCGCCATCACCGCTGATCGTCCCGGTGCAGTGCGCGGCAGCGGAGCCAATCAGACGATCGACCAGCGGGGTGTGTACGGCGTGGATGTGGTCGATGGGGTTGATCTGACAACCGTCAGCGAGGCTGACCTGCGCGCCACCGTGACCGCACTCATGGGCATGGCGGTCTCTGGGCAGGGCCCGGTCCATCTCAATGTGCCGCTGGCGGAGCCACTCGTCGGCCCCGGTGAGCACAGCATCGGCGAGATCGCCGTGCGCGGCACCCTCCGCCCGCCAGCGGTTGTCCCGGTGCCTCTTGACGCGATCCTGCCCGCAGGCGTCAACGCGGCCCACGGTCTCATCATTGCGGGCGACTTTGACGATGACGAGTTGCGCAATGCCCTGGGGAGCCTCGCCTCCGTCATGGGGTGGCCCATCATCAGCGAGCCGTCCGGCAACCTCTCCGGTCACCCTCAGGCACTGCGGCACGGCCCCCTGGTGCTCTCGTCGTTCTCTGCGACGGGCGAGGTGCCCGATGTCGTCATCACCGTGGGTCGGATCGGTCTGCATCGTCCGGAGATTGAGTTGCTCCGAGCCGCTCGTGTCCATATCGCCGTCGATGTGCCACCGCGCCTGGGCCGCGTTGATCCAGCGCAGACCGCCCACATCGTCGTGGAGGAGGTCCCCGAGCCGCGGGGTGGCAGCGATCCCGAGTGGCTGCGCGCATGGAGGGCCGCGGATGACCTGGCGGCTCGTGCACTCGATAGTGCCGCGGGGGAGATGCCCGCGGGATCGGGATCGTTCACAGGGGTGGATGTTGCCCGCATCGTCGCGCGACATGCCGGTGCCGATGACCTGCTGGTGATCGGAGCGTCCTTTCCCGTGAGGCATGTATCCGCCTACGGCGGTGCACTACGAGCGCGTTGCATTGGCAACAGGGGCACGGCAGGGATCGATGGTGTGATCTCCACCGCGTGGGGTGCAGCCCTCGCGCACGCTCATGAGCACCCACTCGGGATGACGTACGCGCTGGTGGGAGACCTGACCGCGCTGTATGACCGCAACGGGTTGCTTGCGGGCCCGTCTGAGCAGCTACCACGTCTGACGTACGTCGTGATCGACAACGATGGCGGTGGCATCTTCTCCACCCTTGAGCAGGGTGCTCCGGCCTTCGCCGACGACTTCGAACGAGTCTTCGGCACTCCCCACGGGGGTGACCTGATGGCGCTGCTGGCGGCACCGCGGGTGACCGCCGTGGCGGTCGCGACGACGGAGGAGCTACGTGAAGCGTTGACGGCACCATCGACGGGCGTCCAGGTCATTGTCGCCCGATGTGCCTCACGCAGCGAGGAGTCTGCCCACGTCATGCGCATGAATGCAGCCGTCCTCGAAGCGCTGACCTGATGGGTGCGTCGATCAGGTGGAGGCGGGCTCGCTCAGCGGGGTGAGTTGAGCCGACATCCGCACGATCGTCGGCCCCAGGTCCGGGTCGGTGTCACGCGTCCATTCCACGTCGAGGCGCTCAAGCAGTCGCATCATGCCCGTGTTGCTGGCGAGCACGAGGGCAACAATGGTGTCGAACCCCTGGCGCCGTGCCAATTCGACCAGGTGCTCGAGCAATCGGCCACCGAGTCCCCGCCCCTGCCAGGTGTCCTCAACGATGGTGGCGATCTCCGCGGTGGAGGTGTCTCCCGGGCGATCAGGGAAGACATTGCCCAGCCCGACGATGTCACCACGCCAGTTGATCGCGACAAGGGTCGCCCCGCGGTGTCCGCCAGCCACGCGCCTCAGCTGATCCTCGCGCCAATCGGTGATGGCAGAGAAGTAGCGCTGATAGCGGGTGGCTTCGGAGGAGCGCTCGTGCATGGTGGCGACGGCCTCGGCATCCTCCGGGCGCGCGAGCCGGATGACGACCTGCGTGCCATCGCGAAGGTATTCGACCCAGCCGAATCCACCGGTCCCCTCGGGCGCGGCCGCGACGGCCTCCACCAGCCGCAGGAGGGCGGAGGCGCGTGCCCGCTCGACCGCGACAAAGGGCGCGCCCTCGCGACGCAGCACGACGTGATGGTCGGGCGTCCACTGCAGGCGCATGACATCACTGGAGGCATCAGCGCCCTCGGTGGCCGGCTCGACCGTCCACGAGTCAGCGAGCACCAGGTCGGCCGCGGCTCTGGGTGTGCGCTCAGGATGGACGACGAGCTCTGCAGCCGCGTCGAGAATACGTGTCACGAGATCGTGCTCGTCCTCATGCACTCCTGGCGAGACCAGGATGCGGCGCCCGGCAGTCGCGAGGGCTCGGGCGAGATCGTCGCGCTCGAGTGTCTCGGGTGCTGATGCGATGAGATCAATGAGCTGACTTCCATCATCCTGGGTGTGAGTGAAGAGGGTTACCACGTCGGAGCCGAGCAGGGCCAGGACGCGCAAGACCCTCGCGGTCGCTGACGGAGTAGCCGGTGCGACGACTCGGATACGCCAGGGACGCTCGGGGCCCTCGTAGGTGCGGCCCGGTGGATCAATGGCGGCGAGTGACTCCAGGAGGCGCGCGGTGAGACTTGCCCAGGATGTGCCGTCCACCGTGCGGGGAGTGAAACCGTCGAGCAGTGCGAGTCCCGCCCCGACCGCCAGGAGATGCAGTGCGGCCGCATCGTCGTCGATGGTCGCATCCACGCCGCCCTCACCGCGCAACTGCGCCACAACAGCTCGCGCGGCATCCCATCGCAGGGCGATACGTTCGCGCACGACGATGCCTAGCTCGTCGTTGAAGGGGGCGAGGGCGACGGCCTGCAGCTCGATGACGTCCCACACGCTCGCGGGAGCCCCGAGAGCATCGCGGGCTGCGGCGAGGAGGGAGGAGTGGGGCTCCTCGCCCGCCCCCGCTGCCTGGTCTTGGATCCGCTGTGATGTGGGAGGGAAGGACAGTGCGCTCGTGACGAGCGCGAGCAGGGCACTGCGGTCATCAGCCAGCGCATGCACCGAGCGCGTGGCGACCCCGGCGGCCTGAGCCACATCTCGCCGAGATGTGTCGGCGACCCCGCGAGACTCAAACAGATCTGCAGCTGCCGCCAATATGCGCAGGTGACGCTCGGCCCGGGAGGGCAGTCTGTCGGTCACCCCGTCAGCCTAGGCGGCAGGCACGGGAGGGTGAGTCAGGAGAGGGCGTCGCGGATGGGGGTGAACTTGGCCCTGGATTCAGCGAGTTCCGCCTCGGGATCGGATCCGGTGACGATGCCGCACCCGGCGAACAGTCGCAGTGAGCCGGGCCGCACCTCAGCGCAGCGCAGGGCTATGCCGAATTCACCGTCACCGCGGCTGTCGAACCAGCCGACCGGGCCGGCGTAACGCCCGCGATCCATGCCCTCCAACTCGCGGATGGTCGCGAAGGCCCGTTCGGTCGGTGTGCCGCAGACGGCCGCCGTGGGATGCAGTGATGCGGCGAGGGCGAGCACGGACGCTCCATCAGCAAGCCGTCCCGTCACATCCGTCGCCAGGTGCTGGACGTTGGCGAGCCGCAGGACATGTGGGCGCGTCGGCACATCAAGATCGGTGCAGTGATGGGCGAGGGACCGTGCTACCGATCGCACGGCGTACTCGTGCTCCTCGAGATCCTTGCCGCTGCCGAGCAGGGCGGCCGCGAGGCTGGCGTCCTCACCCTCATCCCCGCGGCGCTTGACGGTGCCGGCCAGGACTCGGGAGAGCACCATCCCGGCGGTACGACGTACGAGCAACTCGGGGGTGGCTCCGACCAGGTCACCGACCTGGAAGGTCCAGCACTCGGGGTAGGCCTCCGCGAGGCGCTGCAGGAGATATCGAACGTCGAAGTCGTCACTGACCTCCGCAAGGACATCGCGGGCGAGCACGACCTTGTCGAGTTCGCCCCGGCCGATTCGGTCAATGACTTCAGCGACGGAGGACTTCCATTGCTCCGCGGTGCGGCTGCCGCGGGTCCAATCGACACGCTGCGGTGCAGGCGGCACGCTGACCGGTGGGAGCAGAGCATCAGGAGGCAGGAGATCGTCTGGGTCGCCGACGACGGTGAGCCATGCCCGACCTCCCTGGCGCCCGAGGACGGCCCGCGGCACGATGACCCGAGATGTCTGTCGTGAGGCCGGATGGGGATCGAAGGTGAACGATCCGAAGGCGACAGGCCCGGTGCCCGGGAGTTGCAGGGGGTCGTCGACGTCCGCGTGTGAACACCAGTCGGCCCACCAGCGTTGGGCCCGACTGAAGCGCTCGTCCCCGCTGACGTCCAGGGCGGCGGCGACACCCCAGCCGACCAGCCCGTCACTTCCTCGAACCCACGCGGTCCCCGTGGTGTCCGGGAGTCGCTGCAGGAGGGGCCCGGGATCTTCGATGGGGAGGGTGCGCACCCGCGGGGCTGCCGAGGTGGCGAGCAGCGGAATAGACACGCGATGAGGATACGTCTAAGCGGGTCGGTTGGCAGGCCGGCATGCCCGATGACCTCTCCCCTGAAAGGATGTTGCCATGGCGCGTGCCGACCTGGCGAAGGATCCCGCTGAGGTTGCGGCGATGTTTGATGAGGTGGCGAAGCGCTACGACATCACCAATGACCTGCTGGCCGTGGGGCAGACGCGATTGTGGCGCCGGGCCGTGGTTAATGCGGTCGCTCCCCGCCCGGGTGAGCGGATTCTGGATCTTGCGGCCGGCACAGGCACCTCCAGTGCCCCTCTGGCCGCGCGTGGGGCCCTGGTCGTGCCCTGTGACTTCTCCCTGGGCATGTTGGGGGTGGGGCGCCTGCGGGAGCCGTCCCTGCCGTTTGTGGCAGGAGATGCCCTCTGGCTCCCCTTCCAGGATGCCTCCTTCGATGCGGTGACCATCTCCTTCGGCCTGCGCAACACAGCGGATCCGGCAGCTGCCCTCGCCGAGATCCACCGGGTCACCCGGCCCGGAGGCCGGCTCGTTGTGTGTGAGTTCTCTCACCCGGCCTTCGGGCCCTTCCGCACCCTGTACTCCCGCTACCTCATGGGGGCGCTCCCCGAGGTGGCCCGGCGAACGTCATCCAATCCTGATGCCTACGTCTATCTGGCCGAATCCATCCGGGCGTGGCCTGATCAACAGGGTTTGGCTGATCTCATGGGTGACTCCGGCTGGCGCGACGTGGCCTGGCTGAACCTCACCGGCGGGATCGTCGCGCTCCACCGGGGTCGGCGCTGACCTCGATCCCTCGTCGGTAGACTGCGCGCGCGGCGGACACGGGGTCTATCGCCCGCATGTGGAGGAGTGTGGTGGACGCCTACGCGCCGATTCTCGTCCTCGGCCTCCTGGCGGCGGGGTTCGCGGTTTTCAGCGTCACCCTCACCAGTTTTACCGGACCCAAGCGGTACAACCGGGCCAAGGTGGATGCCTACGAATGCGGCATTGATCCCACTCCCCAGCCCATGGGCGGGGGCCGCTTCCCGGTCAAGTACTACCTCACCGCGATGATGTTCATTATCTTCGACATCGAGATCGTCTTCCTCTATCCGTGGGCCGTGGCCTTCGACCAATTGCCGCTTTTCGTTTTCCTCGCGATGATGTTGTTCCTGTTCAACCTCACCGTGCCGTACGTCTATGAATGGCGTCGCGGCGGACTGGATTGGGACTGACGCCATGGGTGTAGAGGAAAAACTGCCGTCCGGTGTGCTGCTGACAACCGTGGAGAAGGTTGCCGGCTATGCCCGCAAGGGATCCCTGTGGCCCGCGACCTTCGGCCTCGCCTGCTGTGCCATTGAAATGATGGCGACAGGCGGCCCCCGCTATGACATCGCACGCTTTGGCATGGAGGTCTTCCGCGCATCGCCACGCCAGGCCGATCTGATGATCGTGGCAGGCCGGGTCAGCCAGAAGATGGCACCGGTCCTGCGCCAGATTTACGATCAGATGCCCAACCCCAAGTGGGTGTTGGCCATGGGTGTGTGCGCCAGTAGCGGTGGCATGTTCAACAACTACGCGATCGTCCAGGGTGTTGATCACGTCGTACCCGTGGACATGTATCTCCCGGGATGCCCCCCGCGTCCGGAGATGCTCATTGACGCCATCTTGAAGATCCACGCGGATATCCAGAACATGAAGTTGGGTGCCAACGCCGTGCGCGAAGAGCAGGCGCAGGAGCTCGCTGCGCTCACGGCTGCCCCGACTTTGGAGTTACGAGGTCTGCTGCGATGAGCCCCCAGGCACCGATCACTCCCGAGGAGGCCGGCCTCGAGGTCGCAGTCTCCGTGACCACCCTCCCGGAGGGTGTGCGTGAACTTGAGGTCATCGGCGTGCGCCACGGCGCATTCGCGGCCCAGGACGGTGGCGATACATCCGGATTCGGCGGTCTCGTCTCCCCGATCGTCATGCCGCTGCCCTCCGAGCGCCCGTACGGCGGCTGGTTCGATGCGGCCGCCGAAGAGATCGAGTTGGCTCTTGCCGATCGTGGGCTGCCCATGGCCTCCGCGGTCGACAAGATTGTCGTCGATCGTGGTGAGATCACCTTCTTCGTCCATCGGGAGCACCTCCTCGCCTTTGCGCAGGTGCTGCGCGATGAGCCCGCCCTGCGCTTCGAGATGTGCATGGGTGTCAATGGTGTTCACTACCCCGGTGACATCGGTCGCGAGTTGCACGCGGTCTATCCCTTCTTCTCCGTCACGCACAACCGCCGGATCCGAGTCGAGGTGACCTGTCCCGACCTGGACTCCCACATTCCGTCGATCGTGTCCGTCTACCCCGCCAATGACTGGCATGAGCGCGAGACGTATGACTTCTTCGGCATCATTTTTGACGGGCATCCCTCGCTCATGCGGATTGAGATGCCCGATGACTGGCCGGGTCATCCGCAGCGCAAGGACTACCCACTGGGTGGCATCCCCGTCGAATACAAGGGCGCTGAGATTCCTCCCCCGGATCAGCGGAGGGCCTACACCTGATGGCTACCGACCACACCCTTGATGACGCCGTCGACGATGCCTTCGTGTACGAGGGCGAGACGATTGTTGAAGATCCCTACGCGCTGTCCTACGAGACGGGCGAGGGCACGGTTTACACCGTCTCCGGTGGCGACTGGGATTCGATCAATGCCCCCGATGAGGGTGAACGTGAGCGGATTGTGGTCAATATGGGACCACAGCATCCCTCCACGCACGGAGTCCTGCGCCTTGTGCTCGAGCTCGAGGGGGAGACCGTCACCGAGACGCGTTGCGGCATTGGCTATCTGCACACGGGCATCGAAAAAAACATGGAGTACCGCAACTGGACCCAGGGCGTCACCTTCGTCACGCGGATGGACTACCTCGCGCCGTTCTACAACGAAACGGCCTATTGCCTCGGGGTCGAGAAACTCCTCGGCGTGACCGAGCAGATCCCCGAACGTGCGACCACCATCCGGGTGCTCATGATGGAGCTCAATCGGGTGTCGTCCCATCTGGTGGCACTGGCGACGGGGGGCATGGAGTTGGGTGCCCTGACGGCGATGACCTTCGGCTTCCGTGAGCGCGAGCTCATCCTCGACATCTTCGAGATGGTCACCGGGCTGCGTATGAACAGTGCCTACGTCCGTCCCGGTGGTGTCGCTCAGGACATCACGGATGACCAGATCATCCGCATCCGAGAGACGCTGCCCCTCCTGCGCAAGCGGATGAAGGACACGACCGACCTGCTCGTCGACAACGCGATTTGGATGGGTCGCACCGTCGGCGTCGGATATCTCGATCTCGCTGGATGCATGGCCCTCGGCATCACCGGACCGATCCTGCGGAGCACCGGTCTGCCCCACGATCTGCGCAAGTCACAGCCCTACTGTGGCTACGAAAACTACGAGTTCGACGTAGCGACTCAGGACACCTGTGATGTCTATGGACGATTCCTGATCCGCGTCGCTGAGATGCAGCAGAGCCTCACGATCGTCGAGCAGGCCCTTGATCGTCTGCGCCCCGGTCCCGTGATGATCGAGGACAAGAAGATTGCCTGGCCCGCGCGCCTGTCGATCGGAAGCGA
Source organism: Candidatus Nanopelagicales bacterium (assembly GCA_030726915.1). Lineage (GTDB taxonomy): Bacteria > Actinomycetota > Actinomycetes > S36-B12 > S36-B12 > Mxb001. The sequence continues at coordinate 7,339 of JANRCR010000049.1, read as the reverse complement.
TGGCCAGGGCAACTCCCCCGAGCACATTAGGGAGATCATGTCGGAGTCGATGGAGGCTCTCATCCATCACTTCAAGTTGGTGACGGAGGGTTTCAGCGTCCCGACCGGACAGGTGTATTCAGCCATCGAGTCACCCCGTGGAGAGTTGGGCGTGCACATCGTCAGCGACGGCGGCACCCGGCCCTACCGAGTGCATTACCGCGATCCCTCCTTCAACAACCTGCAGGCCACGGCCGCCATGTGCGACGGATCGATGATCTCCGATGTCATCGCCGCCGTGGCGAGCATCGACCCCGTCATGGGTGGGGTGGATCGCTGATGGCCCTCGACCAGAGCGTGCGCGACCAGATGAGCGACATCATGACCCGATATCCCGAGGCCCGCTCCGCGGTGATGCCGATGCTGCACCTTGCCCAGAGTGTTGAGGATGAGATCACCCCGGAGGCGATGAGGGTCATCGCCGACATGCTGGGTCTCACCGCTGCCGAGGTCACCGCGGTCGCGACTTTTTACACGATGTACAAGCGGCGTCCGGTGGGGAAGCACCACATCGGAGTGTGCACCAACACGCTCTGCGCGATGCTGGGTGGGGATGCGGTCTACGCCGCGCTCTCGGAGCGACTCGGCATCGGGCACAACGAACGAGATGTCGACGGCACGTTTTGGCTGGAGCGCATTGAGTGTCAGGCAGCCTGCACACACGCACCCGTCATGACCGTCGACTGGGAATTCATGGATTGCCAGACCCCCACGAGTGCCCTGGACGTGATCGACCGGCTCTCCCGCGGTGAGGAGGTCGTGTCGACACGCGGCCCCGTCATCCGCGACTTCCAGGCGACCGAGCACACCCTGGCCTTCCCCGTGGATGGACTCGCGGGATTCGGAGGCGAAGCCGATGCGATTATGCGGGCCGGTCTCACCGTCGCCAAGGAGCGCGGCATGAGCGCACCCGCAGGCCCTGAGGAAAGTGGCTGACATGACTCCATTGACGCCCGTGATCACGGCCCACTGGGATGAGCCGGATCTCTTCACCATCGAGGGATATCGCCGCACCGGTGGTTATCGAGCGCTGCCCAAGGCACTGGGCCAGGATCCGGACGCCATCATCGCCACGGTCAAGGACACGGGTTTGCGTGGCCGGGGCGGTGCGGGCTTCCCGACGGGATTGAAGTGGAGCTTTGTCCCGCAAAACGACGACAAGCCCCACTATCTCGTTGTCAATGCGGATGAGTCGGAGCCGGGAGCCTGCAAGGACGTCCCGATCATGATGGCCAACCCCCACGCACTACTCGAGGGCGTCATCATCTCGTCGTACGCCATCCGCGCCAACCATGCCTTCATCTACATTCGCGGGGAGGTCCCGCAGGCTATTCGTCGGGTTGCCACGGCTGTTCGCGAAGCGGAGCAGGCAGGGCTGCTGGGGGACGACATTCTCGGTTCCGGCTACTCCCTGCACGTGACCGTGCACTCCGGTGCGGGCGCCTACATCTGCGGTGAAGAGACCGCATTGCTCGATTCACTCGAGGGCCGTCGTGGACAGCCACGGTTGAAGCCCCCCTTCCCTGCGACCCACGGCCTCTACTCCGCACCCACGGTCGTCAACAATGTTGAGACGATTGCCAATATCCCCTGGATCATCAACAACGGTGTCGACTGGTTTCGTCAGTTTGGCACCGAGAAGTCCCCTGGATTCAAGGTGTTTTCCGTCTCCGGGCACGTGCGGCGCCCCGGCCTCTACGAGGCGCCCCTCGGCATCACGATGCGGGAGTTGCTCGACTATGCCGGCGGCGTCGTGGGCGGCGATGGCACGGTGAAGTTCTGGATCCCGGGTGGATCGTCCGTGCCGATGTTGACCGCGGATCATCTCGACACACCTCTTACCTATGAGGCGCTGGCTGAGGCCGGCACGATGCTGGGCACCGGCACGCCCATGGTCTTCAACAGCACCGTCAGTGTGGTCAAGGCAGTCACGCGCTGGTTGGAGTTCTACAAGCACGAGTCCTGTGGCAAGTGCACCCCATGCCGCGAGGGCACCTTCTGGATTACCGGCGTTCTCGAACGCTTCGAGCACGGGGCGGGCTCCAATGCCGACATGGATCTGCTTCTCGAGGTCTGCGGCAACATCTCCGGCCGTTCCTTCTGCGCTCTGGGGGACGCTGCCGCGACGCCCTATCCGGGAGCGCTGAAATACTTCCGCGGCGAATTCGAGGACGCGACCCACACCCCCGTCGATGAGGTCTTCCCCCCGGCCGCCTCCTACATCTTCGGAGAGGTAGCGACTCGATGACCATGGCACCCCAGTCCTCCACCCCGGTGGCGTCGACGGATCTGGTGACCCTCACCCTTGACGACATTGAGGTGCGGGTCCCCAAGGGCACGCTCGTGATTCGAGTCGCGGAACTCATGGGAATCGAGATTCCGCGCTTTTGCGACCATCCCCTGCTGGATCCGGTGGCCGCCTGCCGCATGTGTCTCATTGAGGTCGAAGGCCAGGTCAAGCCGCAGCCGGCATGCGCCGTCACGGTCACCGAAGGCATGGTGGTGCGCACCCAGCGCACATCTGAGATGGCCGATCATGCCCAGGAGGGCGTGATGGAGTTCCTCCTCCTCAACCATCCCCTCGACTGCCCGGTCTGTGACAAGGGTGGTGAGTGCCCCCTGCAAAACCAGGCGATGACGGCGGGGAGAGGCACCTCGCGCTTTGAGGAGACAAAGCGCACCTTCCCCAAGCCGATCAATATGAGTGCGCAGATCCTCCTCGATAGGGAGCGCTGCGTCTCCTGCGCCAGGTGCACTCGCTTCGCCGAGCAGGTCGCCGGCGACCCGATGCTTGAACTCCTGGAGCGTGGGGCACAGCAGCAGGTCGGGGTTGCTGCTGATCAGCCCTTCGATTCCTACTTCTCCGGCAACACGATCCAAATCTGCCCCGTGGGTGCCTTGACCAGCTCCCTCTATCGATTCCGAGCCCGTCCCTTTGACCTGGTGAGCACCCCGACGACCTGCGAGCACTGCGCATCCGGTTGCTCCCTGCGCACGGATGTACGTCGCGGAGTCGTGACGCGTCGGCTCGCATGGGACGACGCCGATGTCAACGAGGAGTGGAACTGCGATAAGGGCCGCTTCGCCTTCATGTACCTCAATGAGGGTCGGCTCACACACCCGCTGGTGCGCGAGGACGGCCACCTCCGACCGGCGTCCTGGCCCGAGGCGCTCGACGTCGCTGCACGCGGCCTCGCCGCTGCGCGGGGGCGGACAGCAGTGCTCACCGGCGGTCGACTCACGCGAGAAGATGCCTACGCCTACGCGAAGTTCACGCGCATCGCACTCGACTCCGACGACATTGACTTCCGCACCCGCGTGTCAAGCGATGAGGAGACGAGCTTCCTAGCCTCGTCCGTCGCCGGGCGTCCCCTTGGTCCGACGTACGCCGACCTCGACATTGCCCCTGTGGTCCTGCTCGTGGGATTTGAGCCGGAGGATGAGTCGCCCATCGTGCACCTTCGTCTACGTCGGGCCCATCGCAAAAACGGCGTGCACATCGTGTCGGTGTCACCCGTGCGGACCCCCGGCATCGACAAGATCGGTGCGACGTGGTGGGAGTGCCTCCCGGGCGACGAAGCCCGTGTCGTGGCATCCATCGCGGCCGGGGCCGACTCCGATGTGCTCGCCCACCTGCGCACGCCTGGCGCGGTGATCCTGGCGGGTGAGCGACTCGCCGGTGTGCCGGGGGCACTGAGCGCGGTGGCAGATCTGGCCGCGTCGACGGGGGCCGCACTGGGTTGGGTGCCGCGCCGTGCTGGTGAGCGAGGCGCCCTTGATGCGGGAGCCCTGGCGGGTCTCCTCCCCGGCGGTAGGCCCCTTGATGATGCGTCAGCGCGCCAGCAGGTCGCGGCGGTATGGGGCGTGCAGGCATCGGATCTACCCCGTCAGCCGGGTCGCACGGTGGGTTCGATTATCGATGCGCTCATCACCGATGTACGACGTTCCGCGACCGGGGAGACGCGACTCATCGATGCCCTCGTCATCGCCGGTGTCGATGTATCGGATGATCCACGTGCCGGTGAACTACTGGGTGCGCTGGACGAAGGTCCCTTCCTCGTGGCGTTGTCGACCCATCACAGCGACGTCACTGAGCGTGCCGATGTCGTCTTCCCCGTCGCGGTCGTAACGGAGAAGGCAGGTGCCTTCACCGACTGGGAAGGTCGCATCAAGCCCTTCTCCGCCGCAGTGCGCGGGACACCGCATCTGCCTGACGGCCGAGTCCTCGCCATGCTGGCCGATGTCATGGACGTGCCCTTCGGCAACGGAGATGTTGCCTCGCTCAGGGCGGAACTCGATCTGCTCACCCCGTGGACGGGGCCACATCCCGACGCGCCCACGGTGGCCGCGCCCACCGCGGAGGCGGTCGGGTCCACCTCTGCCCGTCTGGGGTCCTGGCGGCTCCTGCTGGACCGGGGCCGACTGCAGGAGGGTGAGCCGCATCTGGCGGCTACGGCGCGGGCGACCGAGGCCCTGATGTCGAGAGGCACTGCCGAGGCACTCGGGGTGGCCGGTGCAGATGTCATCACCGTGTCGACCCCGTCCGGTGCCGTGACGCTCCCGCTGCGCATCGCGGACGTCGTCGATGGCGCCATCTGGGCGCCGATGTGCAGTGAAGGATGCGACCTACTCTCCATCGGCGCCTTCCATGGAGCGACCGTGCGCGTAACCGGGGGAGCGTCATGAACGATCTCGCCTTCAACGATCCCTGGTGGCTGATCCTGCTCAAGGTGATCGGAATCTTCGCGATGCTCGTGCTGCTCACACTCTTCACCATCTGGTGGGAGCGCCGAGTCGTCGCACGCATGCAATCGCGCATCGGACCCAACCGCGTCGGCCCCTTCGGGCTCCTTCAGTCACTGATGGACGGCTTCAAGCTCGCCCTTAAGGAGGAGATCATCCCCAAGACGGCTCACCGTGCCGTCTACTGGCTCGCACCCGTGATCTCCGCGACCATGGCCTTCATCGCCTTTGCCGTGATCCCGTTTGGACCGGTGGTGAGCATCTTCGGGGTGGAGACTCCCCTGCAATTGACCGACTTCCCGGTGTCGGTTCTCTACGTCCTTGCCGTCGCATCCATCGGCATCTACGGCATCGTGCTCGCTGGATGGTCATCCGGATCGACGTACCCGCTCCTGGGCGGTCTGCGCTCATCAGCGCAAATGATCTCCTACGAGCTTGCGATGTCGATGTCCTTCGTCGCCGTTTTCCTCTATGCCGGGTCCATGTCGACATCGCAGATCGTGGCGGCTCAGGAGCCCATCTGGTACGCGGTCATCCTGCTGCCCTCCTTCCTGATCTACGTCACGGCCATGGTGGGTGAGACCAATCGAGCACCCTTTGACCTTCCCGAGGCTGAGGGGGAGTTGGTCGGCGGCTTCCACACGGAGTATTCGTCACTGAAGTTCGCCATGTTCTTCCTGGCCGAATACATCAACATGGTGACGGTGTCCGCGCTTGCCGCGACACTCTTCCTCGGCGGATGGCGCGCACCGTGGCCCATCTCCATCTGGGAGAGCGCCAACACCGGTTGGTGGCCCCTGCTCTGGTGGTTGCTCAAGGTGCAACTCTTCATCTTTGTCTTCATCTGGCTCCGCGGCACCCTTCCGCGCATGCGCTACGACCAATTCATGCGCTTTGGCTGGAAGGTCCTCATCCCTGCCTCACTTGTCTGGATCGTCATCGTGGCAGCGGCTCGGGTTGTGCGCAACGAAATGTCGGTGTCAACGCAGGAGTTACTGCTGGTTGGTGCCGGGGTCCTGATTGTTGTTGTGCTCGGCTCCTGGGTTCTTCAAATTCGCACCGCGCGGCAGGAAAAGCGTGACGTAGAGGAAGCAGCGGAGGAAGCCGCCAAGCCTTTCGACCCGTACGCCGGTGGCTATCCCGTGCCACCGTTGCCCGGGCAGGAATTCACCTATACGTCGCGCCGCGCGCTCGCCAATGCGGTGCCCGGCACGGTTGTTGCCGCAGCGGCGGTCACCGCGGATGCGACATCGGATGTAGCCGCTGACCCGGCCGAGGAGGACCGCAATGCCTGAACTTCCCGCTGCCGTTCGCGGCTTTGGTGTCACCTTCTCGACGATGTTCAAGAAGGTCGTCACGGAGCAGTACCCTGAGCAGGCGGATCGCTTCCCGCCCAAGCCGCGCTTCCACGGTCGCCATCAGCTCAATCGCTGGGCGGATGGACTCGAAAAATGCATCGGATGCGAGTTATGCGCGTGGGCGTGCCCCGCGGACGCGATCTTGGTCGAGGGTGCCAACAACTCAGATGAAGCACGCTTCTCTCCCGGGGAGCGCTATGGGCGCGTCTATCAGATCAACTATCTGCGGTGCATCTTTTGCGGCCTCTGCATCGAGGCCTGTCCCACGAGGGCGCTCACGATGACCAACGAGTTTGAACTCGCCGATGACAATCGGGCCGACCTCATTTTCGAAAAGCAGGATCTCCTTGCCCCCATGCTCCCCGGCATGATTCCCCCGCCTCACGAGATGGTGCCGGGAACGACAGAGCAGGACTACTACGCCGGTAAGGTCACGGGTTCCGTGCCCGCGCAGGAGCCCCGGGGTGACGAAGCTCTCTGGAGCATCGTGGACGGTATGCCTGCGCCGGGTCACACGGCACCGGCCGCGGCGTCCGGGCAGGAGGAGAGTTCGTGACCGCCACGGAACCCAGCTTCGCTGAGGCGGCGGTCTTTTGGGTGTGTGCGATCCTCTCCGTCGCTGGCGGCCTCGGACTGATTCTGTCGCGCCGGGCCGTGCACAGCGCCCTCTGGGTGGCACTCACGATGATCAGTCTCGCGATCCTCTACCTCGCTAACGCGGCTCCCTTTCTCGGCATGGTGCAGATCATCGTCTACACCGGCGCGGTCATGATGCTCTTCCTCTTCGTACTCATGGTTGTCGGCGTTGACTCAAGTGACTCCCTTGTCGAGACGTTGCGCGGTCAGCGCGTGGCGGGCATCCTCCTCGCCGTCGGCTTCGGCATCCTGATCATCTGGGGGATCGGCAGCGCCTTGAGCGGTGTCCCGGCGGTTGGTCTCGATGCAGCCAATGCGGAGTACGGCGGCAATGTCGAGGGCATCGCTAGACTGCTGTTTAGCGAGTACCTGCTCGCCTTTGAGGTGGTGGCGGGCCTGCTCATCACCGCGGCACTCGGAGCGTTGGTCCTGGCCCACCGCGAGCGTTGGCAGCCCCGTCGCACCCAGCGCCAGATTTCGCAGGATCGGATCCTCACGGGCACCCATCCCGCCCCCCTGCCGGCACCCGGCGTCTACGCGCGCCACAACGCGGTGGACACACC
>JANRCR010000048.1:35202-60739 GCA_030726915.1 Candidatus Nanopelagicales bacterium | reverse complement strand
GTTTCCTAAACCTTGTGTCGCATGTTCGAATCATGCCGGGGCCACACCACGTGAGTCAGAGCGGTGGCGCGACGCTGAACGAACAATTCATATCCCCCGCCGGCAGGCGCAGTGTCGTCAGGTAGCGCGTGATCGCAGCATCCACGCAGGTCGACCCGACCCGGCGATAGAGGCCATGCTGCGTGCCCGTATAGGAGATGAGGCGCGCACCCGCGATCGTGCTCGCCGCGACCCGGGCCCGCAGCCACGGAGTCTTGGGATCACCCGTCGCATTGACGACGAGCGCCGCATTCGCGAGGCGGAGTGGGACGCTCGAGGCATCCAGGGGTACGCCGATCCGCGGCAACCCCGCGCACCACAGACCGCGCTGAATCCCCTGCAGACCAGCGGCGGTCAGCCCCGCCGATGCGGTCGTCTCCGCGATCGCCGCGACCTGCTCTACCGTCGGGCGGTCGGGTCGATCGGCGCACAGGACGAAGCTCACGATGAAGGGCACGGGCTCGGCCTGAGCGGGTCGGGGCGCCACGGGCTGCGGCACCGGGCCGCGCTCGCGAGCGGCTCGATCAAGTGCCTGGAAGGTCGAGCGCTGGCCGTCGTAGCGGCCCTGCATCCACAGCGACGCCACCTGCCTGTCCAGGCCGAGGAACTCGGTCGCGAAGCGTGGATAGGGCTCGCCCCGGAAGTCCAGCGGGCCCTCGTCGAGAGCCGTGATGACCCGGTTGACCTTGCGGCTGAAGCCCGCGGGGTACCGACCCGTGAAGGTCCGCAGCGCCGTCGACCAGGCCCACGCCATCGTCGAGGCCTGCTGCAACTGCGATTGATTGGTGGGTGCCACACCGTCCAAAACGAGTGCGCGCACGCGATCGGGATACTCCCGCGCATACGCCATACCGACGGTCGTGCCATAGCTCACGCCGTTGTAGGTCCAGCGCGCGACACCGAGTGCGGCCCGCAGGGCCTCGAGATCGCGGATGACGTAGTGGGTGCCTAGATAGGGCGCGAGATCGGGATTGGCCGCGAAGCAGTCACTGAGTGCCTCGGTCATCGATTCGGCGTACGCCGTCGCGACCGCACGCCAGTTGACCGGACCCGCCTGGGGCAGCTCACCGTAGGTCGCACTGCCATCGCAGCCTTCGAGCGCGGGCGTGCTCTCACCCACGCCGCGGGGATCCCAGGCGATGACGTCGTAGTGCCGCAGGATCGCCGGCGGGAGAGCACCCCACGGACCGTAGGGCTCCCCGGTCAGCCAGGTCCCCAGGACACCCACACCTGAGCCACCGGGCCCACCCGGATTGAAGGTGTAGGCGCCACGGCGCTCACCGGTCGCGCGATGCACCGCGAAGGCGATCGATGCCCGGCGCGGATCATCGGCGCCCGACAGCGGCGGCCCTGCCGGCCCGCCGGGTCGCACATCCCAGTCGATCGGCACGTCGAGGCGACCGCAATCCACGTCGTTGGGCAGATACGACGGACAGTCCAGCCACGTGATCGGGCCGTCCTGATCGACCTGCGCATCCGGGGCCGCCCACGCGGGAGCACCACCCAGCACGAGACCGAGGGCCGCCACACCCGCCACCGCACGCATCCAACGCATGTCCGGACACTATCCGGCCGCTGAATCGCCCCTAGGTCACGCGGCCGGTGGGCGGCTACTCCTCGATGGTGGTGACCCGGGAGGGAAAGAGCCACCACGCCAATAGGGCACCCGCGGCCACAATGGCGGTGGCGACCATGAGGGCCGTCGACATCCCGGACACAAAGGCGGCACCGGCCGCCTCACGAATCGGCGCCGCAACATCGGGTGGCAGCTGCCCCACGGCGAGTACCCCCGATGCCAACGACTCGCGCACGGCATCGACCACGCTGACCGGGATGGACACCAGCGCATCCCCCGCTGCCGCAATCTGGGCCTCGATGGAGTTGCGGTAGCCCAGGGACAGCAGCGAGCCGAGGACGGCAACGCCGAGGGATCCCCCGAGTTCGGCGACGCCATCGTTGACGGCTGAGCCCATGCCCGCGCGCTCCCGAGGCACCGACGCCAACACGCCGTTGGTCGCCTGCGGCAGCACCATCCCGAGGCCCAGCCCAATCACACCGAGACTGCCGCCCAGGTGGATGTACGCGGAGTCAGCGGTGAGGGACGCCGCCCAAGCGAGTCCACCCGTCACCATCACGAGGCCTGCGACGACGACCCGTCGGGTGCCGAAACGTTCGGCCCACCGCGGGCTCAGAAGCGACGTCACGAAGAGTCCACCGGCCGCGGGAAGCATCGCGAGGCCGGACTCCAGCGGGGTGTCACCCTGCACGAGCTGGAGGAACTGCGGCAGGAAGAACATCACCCCCATGAGGGCGCCGTAGACGAGGGCGACGGTGATGATCGCAATCGTGAAGAGCCGATTGGTGAAAAGCTCCATCGGCAGGAGTGGTCGGGGGGCGCGACGTTCCCACCAGACGAATGCCGAGAGGAAGACGAGAGCGGTGACGGAGGAGGAGATCGTGAGCACACCGATCCCCGCGTCCGGCAACTCAATGACCGTCACGACGAAGGCAATGATGCCCACGCTCGACAGCACCGCTCCCATGACATCGAGGCGCGGCTTGCTCGGATCACGTGACTCCGGCACGAGGGCGAAGGTCGCGATGATGGCGATGACCACCAGGGGTGGATTGACCCAGAAGATCGCATGCCACGTGGTGTGTTCAATCAGCAGGCCTCCGACGATCGGCCCGATGGCGATAGCGGCGCCCGCGACGGCAGCCCAGATCCCGATCGCCTGCGCCCGTGCCTGGCGGTCGGTGAAGACCTGGACCAGAATCGACAGGGTCGAGGGCATGATGAAGGCGCCGCCAATGCCCATGACGGCCCGACACAGGATCAGCATGTCGGCCGTGGTGGCGAATCCCGCGGCCAACGACCCGAGGCCAAAGACGACCAGGCCGATGACTAGCGCTCGCCGACGTCCGAATCGGTCCCCGAGACTTCCGGCGAGCAGCAGCGCACCGGCGAAGACAACCGAATAGGCGTCCACGACCCACTGCAACTGCGCCGTGGTGGCCTGCAACTGCGCCTGCAGCGTGGGCAGTGCCACGTTGACGATCGTGTTGTCCAAGGAGATGAGAGCCAGTGCTCCGGCAAGGACGGCCAAGACCAACCATGGGGACCGCACTGTCACGCGACGAGCCTAGACGCCCACTCGTCCATCTCGGCGGCCACTAGGCTGCGCGAGACACTTGGGAGGACCGATGGACTACGTCGCCGTCATGGCTGCCGCGGCCGACAGTGATCTTGAGCGCGAGATCTACTCGCTCCTGGTGATCGCGGCCATTGCCGCAGCGACTCCCCTGATCGTGGGGCTGCTCCGCCTGCCGGTCGCCGAGGTCGTCCTCATGCTGGGCCTCGGCATCATCTTTGGCCCCGAGGTCCTCGGCTGGATCCAACTCGACGAAGCCATCGATCTGCTGGCGGAACTCGGGCTCGCCTTCCTCTTCTTTGCCGCCGGACTGGAGTTGGAGAAGCACGCCATCCAGGGCCGCTCCGGCAAACTCGCACTGCTGGGCTGGGGAGTGAGCGCTGTCATCGCCCTCCTCGTCGCGGGGCTGCTGGAAGCAGCGGGAGTCATCGACGACTTCCTCGGTGTGGCCATCTGCCTGACGAGCACCGCGCTCGGCACCCTCCTGCCGATCCTGCGGGACAAGGGGCTGCTGAAGTCACCCTTCGGCACCTACTTCATGGGCGCGGGGGCGATCGGGGAATTCGGCCCGGTCCTGGCGATCTCCCTGCTGCTGACGACGAAGTCCTTCGGCATGGCCGTGCTCTCCCTGGTGCTGTTCGGTGCCTTCGCCCTGCTCTTCGCGAAGATCCCCACGCTCCTGAGGACAGACCACATTCTCAGTGTCATCGAACGGGGCCAGGAGACCAGCGCTCAGACAGTGGTGCGGCTCACGGCACTGCTACTCGTGGCGCTCTTGGCGCTCGCCGAGGGCTTTGATCTAGACGTCGTGCTCGGTGCCTTCATCGCCGGCATCATCATCCGCCAACTCATTCCCGCCCACCAGGAGGGAGTCCTCCAAACCAAGGTGGAGGGCATCGCCTTCGGGGTCTTCATCCCGATCTTCTTCATCGTGTCCGGCGCTCGACTTGATATCGAGTCCATCCTCGCCAACCCGAGCCCGCTGTTGATCTTCTTCATCCTGCTGCTGGTGGTGCGCGGCGTACCGCAATTCTTCCTGTATCGCCGGGCGATCCCTGACACGAAGGAACGAGCGGGGTTCTCCCTGTACGTCGCGACGGCACTGCCGATCATCGTCGCCGTCACCACGGTGCAACTCAGCGCGGGTGTGATGAGCTCGGCGACGGCTGCGGCCCTGGTCGGTGCCGGAGCGCTTTCGGTGCTGGTCTTCCCCCTCCTCGCCCAGGTCCTGGTGCGCAAGCGCAGCGAACCTCAGGAGGAGCGCAACGCCGCCACGGCGTAGAGTGCGATGCCCGCCGCGACGGAGGCATTGAGCGACTCGGTCCGACCCGCCATCGGGATCGACACCAGGTGATCGCAGGTCTCCCCGACCAATCGGCCCAGGCCCTGACCCTCACCACCGATGACGATGACGAGGGGGTCGCGCGCCAGGTCCACCGGCAGGCTCGTCAACTCAAGGTCACCCTCGGCCGCGAGGCCGACGATGGTGCAGCCTGCCTTGGCATATGCCGTCAGCGCGCGGGTGAGATTGACCGCGCGTGCCACAGGAAGGTAGGCAAGCGTGCCCGCACTGGTCTTCCATGCGGACCCGGTGACTCCGGCGGCGCGCCGCTCGGGGACGAGGACGCCGTGGGCCCCAAACGCTGCCGCTGACCGGACGATCGCCCCGAGATTGCGCGGATCCGTCACGCCATCCAACGCCACGATAAGGGGCGCCGAGCCGGTGTCGATGGCCTGCGCGAGGAGATCCTCGGGATCAAGATATTCGTACGGCGGCACCGTGAGGAGTAGTCCCTGATGAGCGGCACCTCCCGACATGCGATCCAATTCATTGCGGGTCACCTCCAGCAGCGGCATGGCCTGGTCCGTCGCCAGGGTCAGCGCCTCGCGCACCCGATCATCGGTGTCGACGTACTGCTGGACGTAGAGCGCTGAGGCTGGCACTCCCGCGCGCAGCGCCTCAACCACGGGATTGCGCCCGACCAGCACCTCTCGCCCATCCCTGCGCCCGCGCGATGACGGACGGTCTGCGGCCTGCTTGGCAGCGCGTGCGCGTCGGGCCGCCGGGTGGCTGGTGCGCTCCTCGGCCTTGGGGGTTGGGCCCTTGCCCTTGAGTGCCTTGCGCCGCTGACCCCCGGTGCCGACCATCATGCCCTTCTTCGACCCTGTCTTGCGCATGGCGCCCTTGCGCTGGGAATTGCCGGCCATCAGTCCTCCTCGGCGAGCGACCAGCGTGGGCCGGCCGCCGTGTCTTCAATGACCAGGCCGGATGCGGCCAGGCCGTCGCGCAGCGCGTCAGCCACCGCGAAGTCCTTGCGCTCACGCGCTGCCTGCCGCTGTGCGAGCACGACATCGACGAGGGGTCCCAGTGCCCGGCGCGCGGCACCGTCCTCGGATTGACCCACCCATGTCTGAGCCGACGGATTGATCCCGAGGATGTCGAGCATGACGATGACCTCATCGCGCGCTGCCCGCGCTGCGGTGACGTCCTCCTCGGCGAGCGAGGCGTTGCCGGACCGCACCGTGTCGTGCACGACGGCCAGAGCCTGCGGCACTCCTAGGTCATCATTCATCGCCGCGGCAAAAGCCGCCGGCACAGCGACGGGGGATGGCGCATCACCGAGGGTCTCCTCAGCGCGCCGCAGGAAGCCCTCGATGCGCCGAAAGCCAGCGGCAGACTCCGCCATCGCCTCGTCAGAAAACTCCAGCATCGAGCGGTAGTGCGCGGAGCCAAGGTAGTAGCGCAACTCCACGGGACGCACACGCTGAACGACCTCGGAGACCAGCAGGGAGTTGCCGAGGGATTTGCTCATCTTCTCCCCGGACGTCGTCACCCAGGCGTTGTGCATCCAGAAGCGGGCGAAGTCATCACCGGCGGCCTTCGACTGGGCGATCTCGTTTTCGTGGTGGGGGAAGAGCAGGTCCAGGCCACCGCCGTGAATGTCGAACACCGGACCGAGATAGCGCGACGCCATCGCGGAGCATTCCAGGTGCCAGCCGGGTCGACCGGGTCCCCACGGTGTCTGCCACTGCGGCTCACCTGGCTTCGCGGACTTCCACAGGGCGAAGTCACGGGGATCGCGCTTGATGGATGCCTCCGAGTCCACCGCGGGCTGCATGTCATCCAAGCGCTGCCCACTCAATGCACCGTAGTCGGGGAAGGAGCGCACATCGAAGTAGACGTCGCCGTCGACGGCATAGGCGTGACCGTCCTCGATGAGGCGGTGCATCAGGTCGATCATCTCCGGGACGTGACCGGTCGCCCGGGGCTCATAGGTGGGCGGCAGGCAACCCAGCACGTCGTACGCCTCCGTGAAGGCACGCTCATTGCGCATGGCCACCTGCCAGAAGGGGACATCCTCCTCGGCTGCGCGGGCGAGGATCTTGTCGTCGATGTCGGTGACATTGCGGATGAAGGTCACGTCGTAGCCCGACGCCATGAGCCAACGTCTCAGGATGTCGAAAGCAAGTCCGGATCGGATGTGACCGACGTGAGGAGGGGCCTGCACCGTGGCTCCGCAGAGATAGATCGACACCCGGCCCGGTACGAGGGGCTCGAAGGTGCGGACCTCGCGGGCTGCGGTGTCGTACAGGCGCAGGCTCACGCCCACAGGGTAGTGGCGGGCGGTCACCACGCGGTCAGGGCAGTCGGGTGACGACCTTGTCCGGGGTGATGCGACACACGACACGGACGTTGTCGGTGCCATCGTCCGCGACGTAGCGATCCGTGCCGGTGTACTCCTGATTGAGGCGGTCGATCAACTCGCGTCCACCCTCCTCGACCATGGTCACGGTGCCGCGCACCTCGACGTAGGAATAGGGGTTGTCCCTGGGGTAGACCAGGATGGTCACCCGCGGGTCGCGCTCCATATTGAGGTACTTCCGGCGACCTTTGATGGTGGAGACGAGCAGGTCATCTCCGTCCCGGGCGACCCAGACGACAGACAGGTGCGGGTAGCCGTTGGGATTCATCGTGGCGATGGTGGCAAATTCCGCGGCGTCCAGCATGGGGAAGGCTGCGGGCGGGATGGTGGCGGTCATGGGGATGACGGTAGTCCACGACGAGACGGGGTGATCTCGGTGGCGACCACTAGTGCCGTGGCGATGCTCGCCAATCCCTCGCCTCGACCCGTAAGTCCGAGGCCATCGGTCGTGGTCCCCGACAGGGAGACCGGGGCATTCACGGCAGTCGAGAGCACCGCCTGCGCTTCCTCACGCCGGGTGCCGATCCGGGGACGGATGCCGATGACCTGGATGGAGATGTTGGAGATCGTCCAGCCGGCCGACCGCACGGTCTCGGCGACGTGCGTCAGGAGAGCCACCCCCGAGGCTCCAGCCCAGCGGGGATCATCCACGCCGACGAGTGACCCCAGATCACCGACACCGGCCGCGGACAGCAGCGCATCACATGCGGCGTGCGCGGCCACGTCTGCATCCGAGTGACCCGCAAGACCGTCACCTTCCCAGAGCAGACCGGCGACCCACAGTGGTCGACCGGCAGCAAAAGCATGGACGTCGACACCGACGCCGACGCGGCTAGCCGACACCGCCGGCCGCCCTACGTCGCACGAGGATGGCCTCGGCCAACACCAGATCCAGGGGACGCGTGATCTTGAATGCTTCTTCGTCACCGGGGACGACCGTCACCGTCACCCCCATGCGCTCCACCAACCCCGCATCATCGGTGGCGTCTTCGCCGTCACTGTCCGCGTGAGCTCGCTGCAGGACCGCACGAGCAAAGCCCTGGGGGGTTTGCACGGCATGCAGTCGGGAACGATCGAGGGTTGTTCGGACGACGCCCTCAGCGTCCACCTCTTTGATCGTGTCTACGACGCCGAGTGTCGGGATGACAGCATCCGATCCTGATCGCACCGCGGTGGCGACGCGGTCGACGACATCGGAGGGCACGAGCGGACGCGCAGCATCGTGCACGAGCACGACGTCCACGTCGGGAGGCAGCGCGAGGAGGGCCCGCGCGACGCTGTCCTGGCGCGTTTGGCCACCCGTCACGATGACGAGTTGAGTGTCGATGTCGCCGAGCAGCGCGCGAATTTCCTCGACCGTGTCCTCGGGGGCCGCGACGACAATGAGGTCAACGCAGCGCGCGGTCGCGAGGTTACGCACGGCATGGACGAGGATGGGTTGGCCCGCCAGAGTCCTCAGCGCCTTGGGGGCGCCGGGACCCAGACGTTCACCACGTCCAGCGGCAGGCACGATGATCGCGGTGCGAGGGGCGTTGTGCCCCATGGCGACCTCCGCTTCGATCGCTTAGGAGGCGAGAACCTCGTCGAGAATTGCCTCGGCCTTGTCCTCATTGGTCTTCTCGGCCAGGGCCAACTCGCTGACGAGGATCTGGCGTGCCTTGGCCAGCATGCGCTTTTCGCCTGCGGACAGTCCACGCTCGCGCTCGCGGCGCCACAGGTCGCGGACAACCTCGGCGACCTTGATGACATCTCCGGACGCTAGTTTCTCGAGGTTGGCCTTGTAGCGACGAGACCAGTTGGTGGGCTCCTCGGTGTAGGGCTGGCGCAAAACCTCAAAAACTCGGTCGAGGCCCTCGGCATTGACGACGTCCCGGACGCCGACCAGGTCGACATTCTCGGCGGGGACTCGGACGGTCAGGTCCCCCTGGGCAACCCGCAGGACCAGGTACTCCTTTTCGTCGCCCTTAATCACTCGGATTTCAACGGCTTCGATCAGAGCGGCCCCGTGATGGGGGTACACGACCGTGTCGCCAACCTTGAATGCCATAGAGAAAGACCCCTTTCCAGGTCGCCCAGGATATCACGGCCCACAGGAGTCCCAACCCGCGTCTACGGCGTCGCACCCGCTACCCTGAAGAGGTCGCAACCGGTGCGGCAGGTCGCCGGAGGTGACCTTGATTTTGCTGCAGGAGTTTCGCGTGACCCTTGTCCGCCATCGCTGTGCCCGTCGAGTGGCCCTTGCCGCAGTCGTGGTTGCACTCGCGCCGATGTTGACCGGATGCTGGCAGGGCTTTGACGCGAGCACGACCATGCAGAATTCCATGAATAGCGGCAATGGCACGCAGGAGATCCTGGGATCGCTGCGCATCGAAAACGCCACGATCGTGCGCAATGACGCCGGCCGCGCATCGCTCGTGATGGCGGTGTTCAACCAGGGGGATGCTCCCGACACACTCATCGCGGTATCGATCAATGGACAGCCCCTGGCGGTGCCGAGCGTGACGGTTGAGCCCGGTGACTTCGCCACCTTCGGCTACGGAGCGGAGGGTGCGCCGCTGGAAAATCCCCTCATCGTGGATGCCTTTCCTATCCCGACCGGGTCATACTCCACGGTGTCGCTCGCCTTTAGCATCAACGGCCTCACCGAATTCACGTCACTCGTCGTACCCGATGTCGGCTACTACGCCGGCTACGTCCCCGAGGGCTGATTGCCTTACGCGCCCACCCGGGTCAACGCGCGCGGTAGATCTCGCGACGATGTCCGATATCTATGACAAGAACCACGAGCACGCCATCGTCGATGTCGTAGATGACTCGATAGTCACCTGTTCTCACCCGCCACTCGCCATCGCCTCCCACGAGCCTGCGAGCGGACGGTGGACGTGGATTCTCCGCGAGCAAGGCGATGACTCCGTCCATGCGGTGACGCGAGCTCGTATCGAGTTTGCGAAGTTGTCGGGCGGCGGCGGGTGAGAACTCGACGCGGTAGGTCACGCGAGGCCGAGCTCGGCGCGAAGCTCCGACCAGGGCACCGTCGGCTCGCCTGCCGCCATCTCCTCGCGTGCCGCCCGGACAGCCTCCAAGTCTGCAAGATCCTCGGCGGCCTCGATCAGGCGCTGTAAGTCGTCGGCGCTGATGACTGCCGCGACCCGACGACCACGACGGGTGAGATAGACCGGCTCATGGTCGACGCGCGCGGAGTCGACGACGTCAGCCAGTCGCGCCCGGGCATCGCTCACACTCATCTCGCTCATGCGCGTGAGTCTACGCCGTAATGGCGTATTTGTACGCTTCAGCGCTTTTCGCGATAACTCGTGAATCATGAGCCATCTGTTGCTCCAGGAGAAATGGCCCTGTTCACAGGAGCGTCCAAGGGGAGCAGACGCCCTTCTTCTCTGGCTGCGTGCACCAGATCACCTCGAAGGTGTTCGTCGGATTGATCTTGCGCTGCCAGGCGAAGCTGCCGTCGGCACTCAACTGCCCAGGGCGTGCTCGAAGTGGACGTGGCCCGGGTGCTGATCTATTCGGCTTCAAACTTGTAGCCCAGACCCCGCACGGTCAAGATCAGTCGCGGGTCCGGTGGGTCGACTTCAATTTTGGCGCGCAGACGCTTCACGTGGACGTCGAGGGTCTTGGTGTCACCGACGTAGTCAGAGCCCCACACCCGGTCGATGATCTGGCCACGGGTCAGGACTCGACCCGCGTTGCGGACGAGCAGCTCCAGCAGATCGAATTCCTTCAGCGGCATCGCGATGGTCTGACCTCGCACGGCAACCACGTGGCGGTCGACATCGATGCGCACCGGCCCCGCCTCCAACGTGGCGGGAAGCATCTCCTCGGGTTCACCCCGCCGGCGCAGCACGGCACGGATGCGAGCCACCAACTCCCTCGACGAAAACGGCTTGGTGACGTAGTCATCGGCCCCCAACTCCAGTCCGACCACCTTGTCGACCTCGCCGTCCTTGGCCGTCACCATGATGATCGGCACCGTCGACTTCTGACGAAGTGTGCGGCAGACCTCTGTGCCCGAGATGCCGGGCAACATGAGGTCAAGGAGGACAAGGTCAGCCCCGTGGCGATCGAATTCATCCAGGGCGGCGGCTCCATCCGCGGCCACGCCCACCTCGTAGCCTTCTCGCCGAAGCATGAAGGACAGCGCGTCGGAGAACGACTCCTCGTCCTCGACCACTAGGACTCGCGTCACAGGACCCTCTCCCTCTCGCCTGATTCATTCGCTACAGGTCCATCCCCAGCGAGACTGGCCACGAGGGGCAGGCTCAGGATGAACGTCGACCCCACTCCCACCTCGGACCAGACATCGACGTCCCCACCGTGGTTCTGGCAGACGTGCTTGACGATAGCCAGCCCCAATCCCGTGCCGCCGGTGGCACGGGAGCGCGCCGGATCCGCCCGATAAAAGCGCTCGAAGATCCGGTCAAGGTCGTGGGACGCGATGCCGATTCCCTGGTCTTTCACGCCGATTTCGACCATGCCGGCGTCGCATCGTGCCGTGATGGCGACGCGCGTGTGGTCCGGTGAGTAGGTGACGGCATTGCTGACCAGGTTGCGCAGAGCCGTGAGGATCTGGTCTCGATCTCCCAGCATCTCCGCGCCGGGTGCCCCGCTCACGATCAGTTCGACTCCTCGGACCTCCGCGATCGAGCGCAACTCGTCGACAGCCTGATTGATGACGACGTCCACATCAAAGACGGCTGCGCGGATGAGCGGATCATCGCCCTGCAGCCGGGACAGATCGATGATTTCGCTGATGAGCGAGGACAGCCGGGATGATTCGGTCAGCATGCGCTCAGCAAATCTCTGCACACTGTCCACATCATCGGCCGAACTCAAAATGGCCTCGGCGAGAAGCGCCATCGCACCGACCGGCGTCTTGAGTTCGTGGCTGACGTTGGCCACGAAGTCTCGGCGTACGGCGTCGACTCGTCGGTCCTCCGCCAGATCAGCGACCATGACGATGTAGACACCCGGCGAAAGAGGCGCCACGGTGGCGCGCAGATCGAGCATGCCGCGACCGAGTGGGGGACGGCGTACGCGGAACTCACGCTCACTCGTCCCACCGAGCTCGACGCACCGAGCGATGAGTTCACCGATGACCTCGGAGGCGAGGGCGTCACGACGCACCAACCCGAGCGCTTCGGCGCGTGGTGTCGACCGGAGGACGTGCCCCTCGGCATCGACAATCAAGCTGGCCATCGGGAGCACGGCCAGGAGAGTGACCACGTCATCTGAGATGGGGCGTGGCGAGGCCCGGGTCTGGTCCACGGGTCGCGTCGCACGCGACGGCCTTGCCGCCATGGGCGCCACGATAGGCGTCCCCACCCCGGAGCGCCCTCGGCAGGCTGGGCTCAGGCTCAACATTGTCCCAGCGTTCATGGCCAGCACTCCCCCGTTAACCTTCTGCTAAGGATTCGTTCATGCACGGTGACCAGCATGAAGACTGGGAGGTGCGCCATGCGCGAAGCATTCGCGGCGGAGTTGGACAACATCAGTGACGATTTGGTGCATCTCACACGCCTCGTGGGATCGGCCATGAATAGGGCAACTCAGTCGCTCCTGGATGCCGACCTGAGGATGGCCGAGGAGGTCATCGCCGCGGATGCCGCCGTCGATGTGGTGACCTCCGAGGTCGAGGAGAAGTGCTTCGACGTCATCGCCCTCCAGGCGCCGGTGGCGTCTGACCTGCGCATCGTCATCGGCGCCCTGCGCATCGCCTCCTCGCTCGAGCGCATGGGTGACCTCGCCGAGCATGTCGCCAAGCAGGCACGGATGCGCTATCCGTCACCGTCCATCCCACAGGAATTGCGGGGCACCTTCGCGGAGATGGGCGGCATCGCGGAGGCGATCGTCTCCAAGACGGGTGCGGTCATCGCCACCAAGGATGTGGGCCTTGCCACCGATATCGCTCGCCACGACGAGCAGATGGACCATTTCCATCGCGAACTCTTCACGATCGTGCTGTCCCCATCGTGGAAGCACGGGGTCGAGGCGGCGATCGACGTCACCCTGCTCTCGCGCTTTTACGAGCGCTACGCCGATCACGCTGTCTCCGTGACCCGCCGGGTCGTCACCATCGTCACGGGCGAGCCCTATGCCGGAGTCAGTCTGAACTCCACCGGCCGCTGAGGCCCCGGCCACGGGGGATTCACGGGGCTGGAATGCCCTCGCACCCGGAATAGGTCACACTGGGGCACTGTTTGACGGAGGTGACCATGTCCCGATTTTTGCGCGATGCCCGGCCTCGCCGGGTCGCCGTGGTGTCCCTCCACACCTCCCCCCTGGATCAACCCGGCACCGGCGATGCGGGGGGCATGAATGTCTACATCCTCGAGACGTCCAAGCGCTTGGCGGCCGCCGGCGTCGAGGTGGAGATCTTCACCCGCGCTGTCTCCTCGCACCTGCCCCCCACCGTCGAGGTCGATCCGGGTGTCACCGTCACCCACCTGCGCGCCGGGCCCTTCGAAGAACTGCGCAAGGAAGACCTGCCCGCACAGATGTGCGCCTTCAGCGCCGGTCTCCTGCGCACCGAGGCGGGGCGACCTGAGGGATGGTTCGATCTCATTCACTCTCACTACTGGCTGTCAGGTCAGGTGGGCTGGTTGGCGTCCGAGCGCTGGGATGTGCCGCTCGTCCACTCCATGCACACCATGGCGAAGGTCAAAAATCTCGAGCTTGCCGACGGGGATCGCGCCGAGCCCCTCGTCCGCATCATCGGCGAGGATCAGGTGGTCGAAAACTCCTCGCGCCTCATTGCCAATACCGGCGAAGAAGCCCGCCAGTTCATCGACCTCTATGGCGCGGACCCGACCGCCGTTGATGTGGTCCACCCGGGCGTTGACCTGCAGACCTTCATCCCGGGCGACCAATCCGCCGCCCGCGACGCACTCGGATTGGCACGCGACGCCCACGTCCTGCTCTTCGTAGGGCGCATCCAGCCGCTCAAGGCACCCGATGTCCTCCTGCGGGCAGCAGCCGACATGATCGCCGACGATCCGACCCTGCGATCACGCCTGGTGATCGCCATCTGCGGTGGACCCTCGGGCAGCGGCCTTGACCATCCGACGGGATTGGCCGACCTTGCTGCATCCCTGGGCATCACCGACCTGGTCCGCTTCGAGCCGCCGACCGACCGCGCCCGACTGGCCCAGTGGTACGTCGCCGCCGATGCCACCGTCGTACCGTCGTATTCGGAATCCTTCGGTCTTGTTGCCGTGGAGTCCCAGGCCTGTGGCACACCCGTCGTGGCCGCCGCCGTCGGCGGCCTGCGCACGGCCGTCGCCGATGGACGCTCGGGCCTGCTGGTCCCCGGACACGATCCACGCACCTGGGCTCGTGCCCTGGCCCGGATGGCGACGGATGAGCGCGCGCGCCTTGCTGCTGGCGCGCGTCTGCACGCCGAGGGCTTCAGTTGGGAAGCCACCGCGGACGCTCTCATCTCGAGCTACAGCCGCGCCATCGGCGAGCACGGGAGGCTTGCCGTCGCCGTCGGCTCATCGTGAGCACAGCCGCACCCACCGAGGTTATCGACGCATTCCTGTCCGAGGCGGGACTCCAGGTCGAGCGTCCGGACCCCGCAACCTTCGTCATCACGCTGCCCGGTGACGCCAAACTGAGTACAACGGTGTCACTCGTTGTCGGCGACCATGCACTATCGATCAATGCCTTTGTTGCCCGTCGCCCCGACGAAAACGCAGAGGCTGTCTACCGATGGCTCCTTGAGCGCAATCGCCGGATGTACGCCGTCGCCTTCTGCATCGACCACCTGGGCGACATCTACCTCAGCGGGCGTCAGCCCCTCGCCTCCATCACCCCCGAAGAACTCGACCGGATCCTCGGCTGTGTCAGCGAATACGCCGATGGATCCTTCAACACCATCCTCGAATTGGGCTTCGCCACGGCTATCCGCCGCGAGTGGCAGTGGCGCACCAAGCGTGGTGAGTCGACCACCAATCTCGAGGCCTTCCGCCACCTCGCTGAATCCGCAGACTGAGGCTTGGGAGGATGGCGCCATGAGCGCGCCGTACACCCTGATCCTGCTCCGCCATGGCGAGAGCGAGTGGAATGCCAAGAACCTCTTCACGGGATGGGTTGATGTGGGCCTTTCCGACCGAGGTCGCGAGGAGGCTGCGCGCGGGGGACGCCTCCTCGCCGAGTCCGGCATCCTGCCCGACATCGTGCACACCTCGCTGTTGACGCGGGCCATCACAACGGCCGATATCGCACTCGGCGAGGCTGGACGCGCGTGGATCCCGGTCGTGCGCACCTGGCGACTCAATGAGCGTCACTACGGTGCACTCCAGGGCAGGGACAAGAAGGCGACACTGGAGGCCTACGGCGAGGAGCAGTTCATGCTGTGGCGTCGCTCGTACGACGTGCCCCCACCACCCATCGAACCCGACAGTGAATTCGCGCAGACCTATGACCGGCGCTACGCCGACCTACCCCCCGATGCGCGTCCGACGACCGAGTGCCTCAAGGACGTGGTGGATCGACTCATCCCCTACTGGGAGGACGTCGTCGTCGCGGAGGGCCTGCGCCGCGGCCAGACGGTGCTCATCGCCGCGCACGGCAACTCCCTGCGCGCGCTGGTCAAGCACCTCGACGGCATCTCCGACACGGATATCGCCGCGCTCAACATCCCGACCGGTATCCCGCTGGTCTACCGCCTCGACGCCGACCTGCGCCCGATCGTCCCCGGCGGGGAGTACCTCGATCCCGAGGCGGCAGCGACCGCGGCGGCTGCGGTCGCCCACCAGGGCCGCTGAGGATGGGGACGACCCGGCTCGAACTCGAGGACGCCACCCTGCGCGAGTGGACCGCGACGGTCATCGCCGTGGACCCCGAGCAGGGCATCGTGCTCGATCGCTCGGCCTTCTATCCGGGCGGTGGTGGTCAGCCGCCCGACCACGGGGTCCTTCTCTGGGGTGGCGTGCAGACGCGCATCGAGGGCGCGCGCTACGCCGACGAGGTGTGGCTGATCCCCGCCGAGGGCGATCCTTTGCCCACCGTCGGGACGCAGGTCCAGGGCGCGATCGACGATGGTCGGCGTACCGCGCTCATGCGCACGCACTCGGGACTGCATGTGCTGTCCGGGGTTGTCTTCCGCGACTTCGGTGCCCTGGTCACCGGCTCCAACATGGAGCCGCTCGAGGGGCGTTTGGACTTCAATCTCGATGGCGTGCCCGAGGGTTTTAAGGATTCGGTCGAGGAGGCAATCAACGCGGAAGTTGACGCTGATCGAGCGATCCGCGCGTACTCCCTCCCACGTGATGAAGCCTTCGCGCTCCCCGACATCATCCGCACCGCGACCAATCTGCTGCCTCCCGAGATCGAGATCGTCCGACTCGTCGACATCGACGGCCTCGACGTGCAGGCCGATGGTGGCACCCATGTGGCATCGACCCGACAGGTCGGACGCATGCGCGTCGTCAAGGTGGAGAACAAGGGCAAGGGCTTTCGGCGGATCCGCGTCGCGCTCGAGGACTGAGGTGGCTCAGGTGGTCCAGGTGGTCCCGGTGGCTCAGGTGGCCCCGAGGGCCCAGGTAGTCCCGGTGGTCCCGGTGGCTCAGGTGGTCCCGAGGGCCCAGGTAGTCCCGGTGGTCCCGGTGACCTAGGTGGCCGAGGTGGTCCCGGTGGCCCAGGGTGGTCCTTCTTCGGGAGATTGAGTGAGTTTTCCTCGCACTTTTTCCCGAAGAACGTCAGCGGGCGGGTGAAGAGAGGCCGCGGGGCGGGCGAAGAACGTCAGCGAGCGGGCAGTCTCAGGTGATCTCCGCGATCTTCACCCGTACGTCGAAGAGGTAGACCAGGGCGACCACGACACCCGCGATCCCGATGATGCCCAGGGTCAGCCCCGGGATGAATCCGGTGAGCATGGCCACGCCCGTGAGCAGCAACCAGAGCACTTTGGACACGCGCCCCACCGCGGGGAAGGCCTCCGTGGGGCGGCGTACGCAATCCACGAAGGCCCAGATCTTCACCACCCCGAAGACAACCCAGAGGATGAGCTCAATGAGGTTTTGCGTTAGATCGAACATCCCTCCAACGTACGCGCCCCGCCTGCATTCCGCAGACGGGGCGCGCGCTGAAGGTTGAGATGACCCCGGATTGCCTCAGGGGCCGGCAGATCTAGAGACCGACAACCTCACGCAGGAGCACGACGGTGCGCTCGGCTCCGTGAGCCACCGACTTGGCGGTCGACGTGGTCTCGGTCGCGACAGTCTTGGCTGTCGAGGTGGCCTCACGGACGACGGACTTGGCCGTCGAGGTGGCCTCCCGGGCGAGTGAGTGCGCCTGCGCGCGGGCATCGGAGGCGAGGTCGGTGACCTGCTCCCGTGCGTCGCGGCCGAGGTCAGTGACCTGACCCCAGGCCTTGCTGGCCGTCTCGGGGACCGACACGACGGTCTCCTGCACGCTCTCGATGACATCGGCGACAGTCGGGGGGATCTCACGTGGAATCTCGATCGACGTGAAGGGCACGGTGCGCGGCGTCACGGACGATGCGACCTGCTGGGCCGTCGTCGCAGCCTTGGCCGTGGTCTCCTTCGCCGTCGACGCAGCCTTGGCCGTGGTCTCCTTCGCCGTCGACGCAGCCTTCACGGTGGTCTCCTTCGCCGTTGACGCAGCCTTCACGGTGGTCTCCTTGGCCGTCGACGCAGCCTTCACGGTGGTGGACTTCGCCTTGGCGGTCGTCTGCTTAGCAGCGGCAACGGCGTTCTTCGGCTTGGCCTTTTCGGCTGACTTGTTAGCGGCGGACTTCTTCACGGTGCTAGCCGACGGGGCGGTGACCTTATGGGTCTTGGGCGTGCTCATGCGGTGTCCTCTCGTGACGGTCGAGGGGTCTCCTCGGCGCGGTTTTCGGCCTGGAAGGCCCGATAGATCTCCAATAGGGTGCGGCGCTGCGCTTCGCTCAGGCTGGTGTCAGCCGCGATGGAGTCAACGACGGAGAGTGACATCTCCGGCCGATCGTCCTCGCTCAAGATCCCGGCCTGGACGTAGAGGCTCTCGGCCGAGATCCGCAGGGCACCGGCGAGCCGGTTGAGGATGTCGGCGCTGGGACGGCGCAGGCCCCGCTCGATCTGGCTCAGGTAGGGGTTGGAGACCCCGGCCGCGGCGGCGAGTTGCCGCACCGACATCTGAGCTTGATCGCGCTGGTCCCGGATGTAGTCCCCGAGTGCATCAATGCGTGCCATAACTCCATGGTGCACCCGAGTGCTTGCAATTGCAAGCGGAGCGCTAGCACCAGCAAGCGTGAGATGCGTCACGCCAGGGCGGTGACGACCAATCCCGCCACCAGGGCTCCACATCCGATCAGTCCCAGACCACTGGTCAGCCCCAGCCCCCGGCGGGCATCGCCCGTGCGGACGCGGGCGAGCACTGCAAGATGCGCGATCGCGTAGTAGGTCAGGATCGATGCCGCGCTCAGGGCGAGGGCAAAGGCGATACCGCCCACGACCACGACCATGGCGGTCAGCACCGCGGCGGTGATGGCTGCGCGGGAGGGCACCCGCGTGCGCTCCCCCACGACGGACAGGGCGCGAGGTGCATCACCGCCACGGCCCATGGCAAACAGGGTGCGACCTATACCGGCGATGAGGGACAGAAGCGCACCACCCGCGGCTATCACCGCGCCGATGCGCACGGCAGTCACGAGTGCGGGTGAGTCCAGTGCCTTCGCCATGCTCTCCAATGGCGCATCCGACAACGTCACTCCTGCATTCACCGCGAGGAGGACAGCAAATGCCAGTACGGCGTACACGACGATGACAACAGCAAAACTCATCACCATGGCGCGCGGGATCGTCCTGACCGGATCCCGCACCTCCTCGCCCAGCACCGTGATCCGGGCATAGCCCGCGAAGGCCACAAAGAGGATGCCTGCCGCAGCAAGGACGGACACCGAGGATGCCGGCGCGCCCACCCCACCGCCCACGATCCTGAGATCGCCTGATGTCCCCACGACGACCACGGCCAGGATGCCCAGCACCATCAGCACGATGGCGACGAGGACCGCGGTCACGCGCACCGATTTCACGATGCCGCGCAGGTCCAGGCCCAGGGCGAGAGCCACCGCGACGAGCCCGATGAGACGTTCGTATCCGGGCCACGAGTAGGCACCGATCGTCAGCGCGGCTGCACCCGCCGATGCCGCCTTGCCGACCACGAAGGCATAACCGGCGACAACTCCCGCCGAGCGATGCAGATAGGCGCGGCCATAGGCATAGGCACCACCCGACTGGGGCAATGACCGGGCGAGTGAACCCGTCGACACCGCGTTGAGGGCCGCAACGATGGCTGCACCGGCCAGGGCGATGAGCAGGGCTGATCCGGCGAGGTCGACAGCCGGGGTCCATGCGGCGAACACGCCGGTGCCGAGCATGGCGCCGAGGCCCACGATGGCTGCACCGCGTACGCCGAGAACCCGCCGCAACTCAGTCATGGACGCCGGACATCACATCGGGGCCGGCACAATCTCACCGACCGGCACTCCCGCGCCGAGCAGGACCTGGCGACTCTGCGCGGTGATCGTGGCGTTGTCCACGCCGATGGACCGCAGGATCCCCGCCATCGCGATGGGACGGGCGCGATGGGATCCGTCGTCAATCTTGAGCGCGACCGATCGGCCATCCGCGAGCGTGACGAGATAGACCGCCTCAGCTCCCTCCTTGACCAGGGCACCGGGAAGTGATCGAGACAGTGCAGCGGCATCACGCTGGGTGCCGGCGACCCAGTCGGGGTGGGCTGACATCGCGTCGGCGACACGTCGGGGGGCTGACCCGGGCTCTGCCGTCAGACATCCCCGGCCGAGTCGGGCCAGGCCCGCAAGGGTCAGACCATAGAGGGGTGCGCCGCATCCATCGATGGAGCTGACCCACGTCTGCTCACCCGCGAGGGAGGTGATCTCCGAGTGGATCGCCAGCTGCAGTGGATGTACCGGATCGGTGTAGTCACTCACCTCCCACCCGTTGATGGTGCAGGTGAGCAGCATCGCTGCATGCTTGCCGGAGCAATTCATACTCACCGATGATGCCTCCCCACCGTCGACCAGCACTCGCGTGCGGACAGCCTCGTCGAGTGGCAACTCCGGTGGGGTGAGCAACTGCGACTCGTCGAGACCACCGAGGGCGAGGATGCGGCGTACGCCGTCCCGGTGGAAGGCCTCACCGCTGTGGGACGCGGCGGCAAGGGCGAGGAGTTCGCCCTCCAAGGGCAGACCGGCACGGACCATGGCCGAGGCTTGCGCGGGCTTATTGGATGAGCGGGGCAGGATCGGCATCGCCGGGTCTCCCCATGCGCGCTCGATGCGCCCCGCGGAGTCCAGGACGACGGCGCTTCCGCGGTGCACACCCTCGACCACGCCACCGCGTCGGATCTCGACCAAGACGACGCTCACGCGGGCATCCTGCCAGGCGGTGATCCCAGGGCTACTACGGTGCAGCCATGAGAGCGGTGGTGCAGCGAGTCGACGGCGCCGGCGTCGTTGTCGAGGGAGCCGATGTCGGCCGCATCACGGGACCGGGACTGCTCGTCCTCGTCGGCGTGACGCACTCCGATGATGAGAGCATCGCGCGACGACTTGCCGCGAAGATCTATGACCTGCGGATCTTTGACGCCACCCAGGGGGAGTCTTGCACCGGGCCGGGCGGAGGCCGGGAGGTGTCCGCGGCGGATCTGGGACTCCCCGTGCTCGTGGTGTCGCAGTTCACGCTCTACGCCGACACTCGCAAGGGCAGGCGCCCAACCTGGGATGCGGCTGCACCCGGGCCGGTGGCAGAGCCGCTGGTGGACGCGGTCGTGAATGAGTTGCGGGCGCGCGGCGCTGACGTGGCGACGGGCTCATTCGGTGCCGATATGCGTGTGAGTCTCGTGAACGACGGGCCCATGACGATCATCATGGACGTGGACTGACGTCGGCTACGCCCGGCGCGGGGTGACGGCAACCACGGCTTCTTGACCGGCGGCCACGTCACCCGACGATGTGCGCACGATGAGGTCCGCTGCAGAGTCGACATTGCGCTTCAGCACGGCGGTGGCAATCGGACCAAGTTCGTGATGACGCGCACTGGAGGCGATCCAACCGATTTCACGCTCGCCCAGCAGAACGACGTCCCCGTGCACCGGGAGGACTTCAGCACCTCCATCCAGATGCAGCAGTGCAAGCCGTCGGGGTGGCGCCCCAAGATTATGCACTCGGGCAACAGCCTCCTGACCGCGATAGCAGCCCTTGGATAGGTGTACGGCGGGCCCGATCCAGCCGACCTCGTGGGGCAGCGTGCGGTGATCGGTCTCATGTCCGAGCCGAGGGGCAGCCGCAGCCACACGCAGTGCCTCGAGCGCCCAGGTGCCCGCTGGTGCATCACCGAGAGCAGACAGCACCTGCGCCTGCGGCACCAGAACCTCGCGTCCGACAAATGTGTCGGGACGATGATCGATGTACTTCGTCGCATCACCACCTCGGTCAGAGCCGGAGTCCGGGACCGGGACCCCCGCCACGTCAGCCGAGACGAGCCACGTCACGCGCTGGGGATCCTGCTCGCGGATGGGCTCCCAGACAACGGCCCAATCGTCGGTGACATCAGCCACCTCCACCCGGAGCATGAAGCGCATGGAATCGAGGTAGGTGACGAGTTCCGCGCGCGTGCCGGGCTCAACCGTGATCCATGTCGTCGCACCGTCGTCGGCGAGGTGCATTTCGTGCTCGACGTGGCCGTGGGGGCTGAGGATGAGCGCGGTGGTCGACTCGCCCACGGGGAGCTGCTCCAGATGCTGTGTCGTCAGGCTGTGCAACCACGTGAGTCGATCCGGGCCACTGACTGTGATGACTCCGCGATGCGACAGGTCGACCGCGGCTCTCCCCGCCGCGAGGGCCCGCTGCTCCCCATGCGGGTCGCCGTAGTGCCAGGGCACGCCCGCGTCGGGAGATCCCTCCGGGGCCGGCACCGCACCGGGAAGCGCAAAGGCAGGACTGCTGTAGTCACTCACATCTGCACCAACGTCAGCGGCCATCAGGGACTTCCCGACACGCACGACACACCCCGTGGACCGCCATGTGCCCGATGTCGGTGGCGAACCCCTGCTGCTGATCGAGGGCCTCGAGGAAGGGACGAGCGATCGATTCGGAGATGGATTCCACACCATCGCATCGGCGGCAGACGAGATGGATGTGCATGTTGTCGTCAACCGAGTGATAGGTGGGAGGTCCGTGACCCAGGTGCGCATGGGTCACAAGACCCACACCCTCGAGCACCTCAAGCGTGCGATAGACGGTCGAGAGGTTGACGCGCGGGGATTGCCGCTGCACGCGCACGAGGATCTCCTCGGGAGTTGCGTGCGCCAACTCATTGACCGCGGCGAGGACGAGTGCGCGCTGCGGTGTCACCCGATAGCCCTGGGCGTGCAGACGCCCCTCCCAGTCCATGGTGGTCACGTCCATGGCGGTCAGTCGGTCAGACGTAAGCGCGCGCTGAGGTGGTTGGTGAGCGACTCCCCGGCAGCGGCCATATCGAAGGTCCACATGAGTTCGTCATTCACCAGGCCGTAGAGCCGCTCCCCCGCCGAATAGGGCTTGGCGCTCGGAGTTGCTGCGATGACATCGGTGCGCATCGTCGCGCGCGCACTCGTGATCCGCGCATCCTCGATACCGAGGGCTTCGTGGGAGCCCAACCAGATTTCGGCGTAGCCGGTCGGATGCGCCAGGGTCACCTCGAGCTCCCCATTGGGCCGAGGACGCCAGTAGCCGGACTCGGTCGCGAGGGGTCGGACCTTTGCGCCCTCGTCATCAAGGAGCCAACTGCGCGATGCGTACATGAGGAAGGGCCGGCCGTCCGTGGCGAAGGACATCTCCTGACCGAATCGGAAGTCCTCGATCGTGGGGTACTGCCCGAGGCCAACCCCCGCCCATCGTCCGATGAGCCACGAGAGCGAAATCAGCTCTTCGGGGAGATCGGAGATGGACACTCAGGCCTGCCCTTTGAAGAGCTTGTAGACGACGTAGCCCGAGAACCACGTGATGAAGATGATCGCGAGGACGAGCAGTCCGGTGAAGACAATCTCCAGCATGTCCTCAGCCTAGCGCCGCTCGTCCGGCTCGGCTGGCGGCGCACCAGCACCGACAGCCCACTCCCCAATCCTGCGGACAAGGCCCTCGCCGATGGCGCCCTCCGCGTGCCCAAATCCCGACTCAAGCCACAGGTCTGATCCGGGGGCGGCGCCGTGGAGCGCACGGGGGTGATCCCCGGGAAAGAAAGCGTCGGCATCGCCGTGGACGATGAGGAGGGGAAGCCCGTGCTCCCGCACCCGTGCCGCAGCGTCCGTGGGCGGCAGCGGCGGCGGCTCAGGCCAGGGCGCTGGATCGACGCGCGCGCCGAGCGCAGCACGGATGACGGCGCGACCCGACATCGTCGAGATGCCCCGATGCAACCAGCGCATGGGTGGTGTCCCGCGGTAGGACCAAAAAGCCGGACCGCTGACCGCAACGACAGCATCGGTGCCGGCGTACCCCTGTGCTCGCGGGAGCAGCGCGGCGTGTCGAAGCACCACGGCTGCGCCCATGGAAAATCCCACGGTCACCACGCGGTCGTATCCAGCGTCCCGCGCCCACGCTGTCGCCGCCTCGATATCCATGGGCTCGCGATGACCGAGCGTCGTCATGCCAGCTGACGCACCATGGCCGCGCTGCGTGACCGCGATGACACCGGCGTACGGCGTCATCAGGCGTGCAATGCGATCCACTCGTTCCTGGTCATGGGCCCCGCCGAAGCCGTGAGCGACAATGATCGCCATCCGCCCCGTATCCGAGCCTCCGGCGGTGGATGGACGGTGCACGGCCTGCAGGCGTACGCCGTCAGCACTGGTGAGCGTGACGGCCTCAGCTCCCTGGGAGAGTGGGACCCGGCGCTTGCCGGTGCCGGATGGGGCAGGGGACACGGCGCTCACGAGTCGATATCCTCCCGTAGTGCGCCTGTTGCTGCTCACCCAGGCGGTGGAGCCCTCCGCGGAGGTTCTGCCGGCCCTTGGTCTGCTCGCCCACGCGGTGCGCATCCTGCCCGCCCAGGCCACGGCGCTGCTGGACGCACCACCCTGTGACGTCGTCCTCGTCGATGGTCGTCGTGATCTCCCCCAGGTGCGCAGCCTCACGCGTCTGATCCGCCAGACAGGTGTGGAGCACCCGGTGATCCTCGTTGTCACCGAGGGTGGCCTCACCGCCGTTCAGCGAGATTGGGGTGTGGACGAATTCATCCTCGACACCTGCGGACCCGCCGAACTCGAGGCGCGGCTGCGACTGTCCGTGGCGCGGATGTCCACGGAGTCCGACGAAGGGCCCGCTGAGATCCGCAGCGGTGACCTGTCCATCGACGAGGCCGGCTACGTCGCGCGCGTCCGCTCCCGGACGCTGGACCTCACCTTCAAGGAGTTTGAGTTGCTGCGCTTCCTCGCGCAGCACCCGGGCCGCGTCTTCAGCCGCGCCCAAGTGCTCCAGGAGGTCTGGGGCTATGACTACTTTGGCGGCACGCGCACCGTCGATGTCCATGTCCGGCGCCTACGCGCCAAGCTCGGGCCGGAGCACGACGCACTCATTGGCACTGTGCGCAATGTCGGCTACCGCTTTGTGCCCGCCCGTCCCGACGATGCCACCGTCTCGACTCTTGAGCCGCTTGACGAGCCTGCCGCATCGTTATGACGGACATCGAGGTCCGCGCCTACCTCGATCGGTCCGAGATTCTTGATGTCTTTGCCCTGGTCGATGAATGCTCCCGCCATGATGGGACAACCCCCCTCTCGGAGCATGTGCTGCTCCACCTGCGCCACGGCGGAGATCACGACGTACGCCACCTACTCGCCCGTGGCGCAGATGATCGACTCATCGGCTACGCCCACCTCGATGTCACCGACCTTGTCGAGGGGCCGAGTGCGGAGGTGGTGGTCCTCCCGTCATGTCGCCGTCAGGGGACCGGTCACGCACTCGTGGCGCAGGTGCTGCGCGTCGCCGAGTCCGCCGCCCCCGGGGCAGGTCTGCGCCTGTGGGCGCATAGCGACACGGTCTCCGCTCGCGCCCTGACGCAATCACTCGGGTTTGCGCGGACGCGGGTGCTGTGGCAGATGCGTCGCTCCCTGGTCACGCCACTGCCCTCCACACCGCTGCCGGCAGGTGTGCTGCTGCGCACCTTCCTCCCCGGTATCGATGATGCTGAGTGGCTCGCTCTCAACGCCGCGGCGTTCGCCCATCTGCCCGATCAGGGTGGCTGGACCTCGGCTGATCTGCAGCGTCGGATGGAGGAGCCCTGGTTTGATCCCGCGGGCTTCCTCATTGCGACAGACACCGCGGGTGCCATGGTGGGCTTCCACTGGACCAAGGTCCACGGGGGGGAGCACGCTCACGACGATGCCGATCATGACCGCCTGCACGCCGAGGGCACCGAACACCTCCACGGCCATGGCCATGACCCGCTGGGCGAGGTGTACGTCGTTGCCGTCGCCCCCGGCCACCAGGGCACCGGCCTCGGTCGCGTACTCGTGGAGGCGGGGCTGCGCCATCTCGCCGCACTGGGCCTGACCCAGGCAATGCTCTACGTCGACGCGGCGAATGCTCCGGCCATCGCGCTCTACTCATCCCTGGGATTCACCCAC
>JANRCR010000048.1:14755-35102 GCA_030726915.1 Candidatus Nanopelagicales bacterium | reverse complement strand
GCGGGATCGACGTCAACAATCGGACATCTCGGGGCCATCCGGAGGCCGTGGTCGCTGTGGGACGATGGGGTCATGTCCCCTGATGCCCCCCAGGCCCGTATTTCCCAGGCCGAGGTCGAGCAGGACGAGGCGGCCGTGGCCGCGGTCGAGGCCGAGGCTGGCCCGCTGCCTCCTGACCGTTTCCTGGATCGCGAAATCTCCTGGCTCGCCTTCAACGAGCGTGTCCTCCAACTCGCTGAGGATCCCCACCTGCCCGTCCTCGAGCGAGCCAAATTCCTCGCGATTTTTGCCAGCAACCTGGACGAGTTCTTCATGGTCCGTGTCGCGGGGCTGAAGCGTCGCATTGCGACGGGGATCGCCGTGCGGGCCGCCAGCGGGCTCACCCCGCGCGAGGTGCTCGAGGCTATTTGGAGCCGAGCGCATCTCCTGCAGCTTCAGCAGGCCACCACCTTCCGCGATCAGGTGCGACCCGAACTCGCCGCGGATGGCGTCAAACTCCTCGGCTGGAGTTCACTGACCGTGGATGAGCGCGCCGAGTTGGACGTCTTCTTCGACCAACGTGCCTTCCCCGTGCTCACGCCACTCGCGGTCGATCCCAGCCATCCCTTCCCGTACATCAGTGGGCTGTCGCTGAATCTCGCCGTCGTGGTGCGCAATCCCGTGACCGGGACCGAGCTCTTTGCCCGCGTCAAGGTGCCCCCATCACTGCCGCGATTCGTCGCTGTCGGCGCGCAGCGCTTTGTGCCTCTCGAGGATGTCATCGCGGCCCACCTGGACGACCTCTTCCCGGGCATGGACATCCTCCAGCACCACACCTTCCGCGTCACGCGCAATGAGGACGTCGAGGTCGAGGAGGATGACGCCGAGAACCTGCTGAAGGCTCTCGAGCGGGAGTTGTCCCGACGCCGCTTCGGCCCCGCGGTGCGCCTGGAAGTCGAGACGTCGATCGATCCCCACGTCCTGGAGTTGCTCATGGACGAATTGGGGGTCAGCGAGCCCGAGGTCTTCCGCCTCCCCGGGCCGCTCGACCTCACCGGCCTGTGGTCCATCTACGGGGTGGATCGAGATGACCTCAAGCAGGGGAGCTTCATCCCGCGGACGAGCCGCCAACTCGCCGAGGTTGAGTCGGCGTCCGCACCGGACATTCTCGCGGAGGTCCGCGAGAAGGACGTCCTCGTCCACCACCCATATGACTCCTTCTCGACCAGTGTTCAACTCTTCCTTGAGCAGGCCGCTGTCGATCCGAATGTCCTCGCCATCAAGCAAACCCTCTACCGCACCAGTGGTGATTCACCGATTGTCCAGGCCCTGATCGAGGCAGCGCGCAATGGCAAGCAGGTGCTGGCGCTGGTGGAGATCAAGGCGCGCTTCGATGAGCAAAACAACATTGACTGGGGCAAAAAGCTCGAGGAGGCCGGGGTCCACGTCGTCTACGGACTCGTCGGACTGAAGACACACTCCAAACTCTCGCTCGTCGTGCGAGATGACGGTGATCGACTCCGCCGCTACTGCCACCTCGGCACCGGCAACTACCATCCGAAGACCGCGAGACTCTACGAGGACTTCGGGCTCTTCACCTGTGATGAGCAGGTGGGCGAGGATGTCTCCGACCTCTTCAATGTCCTCTCGGGCTACTCCCTCAACACCGACTACCACCGCCTGCTGGTCGCGCCCCACTCGATGCGCACCGGTCTCATCGAGCGGATCGATCGCGAGATCGACCATGCACGCGCGGGCCGACGTTCCCGGATCCGCTTTAAGTGCAATTCCATCGTCGACGAGCGCATCATTGACGCGCTCTACCGGGCTTCGCAGGCGGGAGTCCCCGTCAAGGTGTGGGTCCGCGGCATCTGTGCCCTCAGGCCCGGTGTGCCAGGACTGAGTGACAACATCGAGGTCATCAGCATCCTCGGCCGCTTCCTCGAGCATTCCCGCGTTTATGAGTTTTGCAATGACGACGACACCGAGGTGTGGATCGGATCAGCTGATCTGATGCATCGCAATTTGGATCGTCGCGTTGAGACACTGGTGAGCCTGAAGAGTCCCGAGCAGGTCGCCGAGATCAACGCACTCTTCATCCTGGCGTTCGACCCCAACACCGCCGCCTGGGATTTGCGACCTGATGGGTCATGGGTGCGCCGTACGATCGGACCCGATGGTGAGCCTCCGCGGGATCTCCAGGAGATGCTGATCGAGGTCCACCGCAACCGCGGTCGTCTGGTGTGACCGAGGCCCATCGCGAGATCGAACGCAAATTGCGCCCACCCCCGGGATTCGCGCTGCCTGATCTCACCACGATCGATGGCGTCACGAGTGTGGAGCCCCAGCCGGCCTTCACCATGAGCAACACCTACTACGACACACCCGATCTGCGGCTCTTCCGCTGGGGCATCACCCTGCGCCTGCGACAGGGCAGTCCCGATGCGGGCTGGCATCTCAAACTCCCGGTGGATTCGGCAGCGGCGGGTGCCCGCGATGAGATCCGGGCTCCCATCGCGGCGGAGTTGCCCGATGCACTCGCCAACCTGGTGACGGCCTTCGTTCGTGAAGCACCGTTGGCTCCGATCGCGACCCTGATCACACATCGCGCACCCCGGCTCCTCGTCGACGCCGCAGGGGTTGCTCGCGCGGAGGTCGTCGATGACACCGTCACGGTCCTTGATGGGCAACGCGTGACGATGAGTTTCCGCGAGATCGAGGTCGAGGCCCTCCCCAGCGACGACGGCAGTCTGGATGAGGACCTCCTCGATCGAGTGGCGCACCATCTCATGGCCGCGGGTGCGGAGCCCGGCACCGTGAGCAAGGTGGGTGCTGCCCTCGGTCCCCGTGCGCTGGCGCCACCGGATATCCCCGAGTTGGCCTGGCCGGACGCACACGATCCCGCCGGCGATGTCGTGCGCGCCTACCTGGCCCTGCACACGCGCCGGCTGGTGCGCGCTGATCTGCGGTTGCGTCGGGATCTGCCCGATGCCGTCCACCAGATGCGCGTCAGCGCGCGCCGACTGCGCAGCGGGCTCAAGGTCTTCCGCCCGCTGGTCGATGATGAGTGGGCGGGGCGCTTGCGCGAGGAACTCGGTTGGATGGCGTCCGGGCTGGGTGAAGCACGCGATACCGAGGTCCTCCAGGAGCGCCTCGATGTCCACGCGGAGACCCTCGGCGCCGAGGATGCCGCCCGAGCGCGAGCCGTCATAGATCGCGTCCTGGAGGAGCGCATGGTCGCCGCCGCCGGGGCCGCGCGCGCGATCGTGGACTCCCCGCGGTATCGCGCCCTGCTCGCCGACCTCGTGGACGGTGTACGCCGACCCCCGCTGACCGCGCAGGCGCGCCTGTCCGCGGATGACGTGCTGCCACCCCTCGTGGCACGAGCATTCCGCAAACTCAAGCGGAGGGTCGCTGCCCTCGACCTGGACACCCCCAGTGAGCAATGGCACAGCGCGCGGATCGTCGCGAAACAGGCGCGGTACGCCGCCGACGCCGTCGCGCCGGTGCTGGGCGCCGATGTCGGCACCCTCGCGGATCACCTTGCCGATGTCACCGAGGTTCTGGGCCATCACCAGGACTCCTACGTCGCCCAGGCAACCCTGCGGGGCCTGTCCACCCAGGCCGATCCCGCCGCCGCTTTTGCCCTCGGTCGACTCCTGGGCGTGGAGGAGGTGGCCGAGATCGCCGACCGGGTGTCCCTGCTCGCGATGTGGCCCCGAGTGCGCAAGGCGGCCCGCCAAGCCCGGCTCACACGGGTGGCACCTCCAGATTGAGTCCTGTCATCATCCCCTCAGTCCTCGTGGCGGGTCGAGATAGGCAAGACTGATGAGCGTGACCGACTCGGGCCTGGTGCGCGCCTCTGGCGTTGTCGTCGTCCGCGACACTGGTCACGGCCCGGAGGTCGTGGTGATCCATCGCGACCTGCGCGCGGACTGGTCGCTGCCCAAAGGCAAACTCGAGCCCGGGGAGCACCCCCTCACGGCGGCCGTTCGGGAGTGTGACGAAGAGACCGGCATCGTCCCCATCCTCGGACCCCCACTGCCACGCCAGGAGTACGTCGCCCTCGGGTCACCCAAGATCGTTGACTACTGGTCGGCGCGCGTGGGCGGGGACGAAGGCTTTGCCCCCGATGAGGAGGTGGCGGAGATCCTCTGGCTACCCGCGGAGGAGGCGGCCGCTCGACTCACGTACCCGCACGATGCCGATCTGATCCGTGAAGCGGCCGCTATGCCGTCGAGCAGTCCCTTCATCCTGCTGCGTCATACGCAATCGACAAAGCGTGCCGACTACGGCGGGAAGGTGGACGCCGAGCGCCCCCTCTCCGGCAAGGGCCGTTCTCAGGCCAAGGCACTCGTGCCGCTGCTGTCGGCCTACGGCATCACGTCCGTGCACTCCTCTGATTCGGCCCGCTGCCGCGAGACCGTGCGGCGATATGCCAAATCCATTGACGCCCGGGTCGAACTCGAGCCGAGTCTGAGCGAAGAGGCCCACGATGATCGGCCCAAGCGCGCGGCCCGACGGATGCGCCAATTGCTCCTGGACCCCTCGCCCCTGGTGGTCTCCTCACATCGACCTGTCCTGCCCACCCTGGTCGAGGCCATCGCTGACCTCAGAATCCCGGGCCAGCAGGACCTGGACCTGGACTCCAAATTGTCCCCCGGGGGCTTCCTGGTCGTGCACCGTCACTTCCCGGCAGACGGCGGGGATCCGATCGTGCTCGCGATTGAGCGCCATGACGTCTCCGGTGACTAAGCCCGTCGACCGAGCCCGAACGCATTCATCGGATGGACCAATTGCGTTTACCTGGAGTTCATGGTCGGCACGCGCGCTAGACATACCGTCTTCCTAGGTTCGTACTCGCTTCACACCGAACGCTCGACGTACATCGGGCACCTATCTTTAGGAGGACCAGGGTGACTCGCACCCGTGGCGCCGCTATCGCGGCCACCACCATCGCTGGCGCACTACTGCTTGCCGCCTGCGGCGGCAGCTCCAGCAGTGATTCCAGCAGCGCATCCAGCGATCTGACCGGCTCGATCCTCATCGATGGATCCTCAACGGTCGGTCCGGCGACAGAGATCGCCGCTGAACTCTTCATGGCGCAAAACCCCGGCGTCGCCGTCACCGTTGCCGTCTCCGGCACCAGCGGCGGCTTCGAGAAGTTTTGCCTCGGTGAGACCGATGGCAATGACGCTTCGCGCTTGATCAAGGAAGAAGAAATCATCAAGTGCGACGAGGCCGGCATCACCTACGACAACATCACGGTTGCCAATGACGCACTCACTGTCCTGGTCAACGCCGCCGCTCCGGTGGAGTGCCTCACCGTGGCACAGCTCAATGCGATCTGGGGTGACGGATCGACCATCAGTACGTGGGGTGAGATCCCCGATCTGGATGTCCCCGCCGACTTCGCGAGCACCCCGCTTGCACTCTACGGCCCCGGCACAGACTCGGGCACCTTCGACTTCTTCACCGAGGCGATCAATGGCGAGGAAGGCAGTATTCGCATCGACTACACCTCCATCGGTGAGGACGACAATGCCGCCGTCACCGCCGTCACCGGCGATGTGGGCGCCATGGGCTACGTGCCCTTCTCCTTCTACCAGGAGGCTGGCGACGCTGTGAAGGGTATTGCTGTTGACGGTGGCAACGGTTGCGCCGAGCCCACCGCCGAGAATGTGCAGGATGGTTCCTACTCGCCTCTGGGCCGTGCGCTCTACGTGTACGCAAGTGGCACTGCACTGCAGAAGCCAGAGACGGTTGCCTTCTTCGACTTCTACATCAACAACTCAGCTCAGATTGCTGAAATCGGCGGCTACATCGGTCTGACACCTGCACAGGTGACGGAGCAACTCGCCAAGGTCGCTTCTTTGGCCGGCCAGTAGCACCTGCGAAACAGGAACAATTCCCAGATGTCAACGCAGACCGTAGAACTCGGAGCCTCCAGGAGCGGGGAACCCCCTCGCAGCCTGGAGGCTCCGAGCCTGCGTATCGGCGAACGCATCATCAAGGCGCTGCTGTGGTCGGCTGCGACGCTGTCGGTGCTCGTCACGACGGGCATCGTCGTATCACTGCTCATCCCGAGCATCGCCTTTTTCCAGCAGGTCCCCCTCTGGGAATTCCTCACGGGGACGGTGTGGGCACCCGCCTTCGCGAATCCGTCCTACGGCGTCCTGCCGATCGTCGTCGGCACCTTGACGGTCGTCTTCTTCGCCACCCTGGTGGCGGTGCCCGTCGGACTCAGCTCGGCCATCTACCTGTCCGAATACGCCAGCCCCCGTGTGCGCCGGATTGTCAAGCCGATCCTTGAGGTGCTCGAAGGTCTTCCCACGGTGGCGATCGGTCTCTTTGCCTTTGCCGTCCTCACGCCACTCATCCGGCAGTTGACCCCCTTCCTGCCCTGGACCGGCCCGTTCTCCATCGGCGTCGCCGGCATCACCGTGGGCCTGCTGATTATTCCGCTCGTCTCATCGGTCTCCGACGATG
Organism: Candidatus Nanopelagicales bacterium; assembly: GCA_030726915.1. GTDB lineage: Bacteria > Actinomycetota > Actinomycetes > S36-B12 > S36-B12 > Mxb001. The sequence goes on along the minus strand of JANRCR010000048.1, from coordinate 28,634 downwards.
CGATGCGGTCGGTGCCCGCCGACCTGCGCCAGGGTGCCTACGCCATGGGGGCGACGAAATACGAGGTCGCTCTCAAGGTCATCGTGCCGGCGGCCATCTCGGGAATCATCGCCGCATTTGTCCTCGGGATCTCCAGGGCCATCGGGGAGACCATGGTCGTCCTCCTGGTCGCGGGAGCCGGTAGCCCCGTGCTGAGTTTTGATCCCACCAAGGGCACCCAGACCATGACCGCCTACATCGGGAGCACCGCGACCGGCGACATCGCCCAGGGAACGATCACCTACGACAGTATCTTCGCGGTGGGGGTCCTCCTCTTCCTCATGACGCTGGCCATGAACATCCTGGCGATTCGCCTGGTCAAAAAGTATCGGGAGGTCTACGACTGATGTCGGACTCTTCAGACAAGCCGAATCTGTCCGACCGGGTCGCGATGCCCGCTCGGACGCGCGTCGCGGTGGGGGGTGCTCGAGAGGTCACGGAGGCGATGTTCTCCAGCGTGGATCGAGCCAAAAAAATTCGCGGGACGATCATCGCCGGCGTACTCCTGCTGGGTCTTTCAGTTGCCCTAATCGCGGTGACCGCGATGGTCGTGTGGGCCTTCATCGCCGGCTGGTCTCGCCTCAGTATCAATCTCTTCACGAACGTGCCCTCGGTCGTCAACCCTGACAACGCCGGCTACCGAACGGCGATCCTCGGCACGCTCTACATCATCGGCGGCGTCATCGTGCTCATCGTGCCGCTCGGTGTTGGGGCCGCGATTTACCTCGAGCAGTTTGCCAACCCGGCCAACAGGTTCAATCGCTTCATTGACCTCAATATCCAAAACCTGGCCGGTGTGCCGTCCATCGTCTTCGGCATCCTCGGCCTCGCCTTCATCGTTCGCGGGCCCCTCGACCTCGGCTTCGTGGCCGCGGCGGGCTCCCTCACCCTCGCCCTGCTTGTCCTTCCCACCGTCATCCTCGCGTCGAGGGAGGCTCTGCGAGCGGTCCCCTCATCCATCCGAGACGGCTCGCTGGCCCTGGGGGCGACGGTGTGGCAAGCCGTGTCTCGACAGGTGCTCCCCGCCGCCCTGCCGGGTATCTTGACCGGGGTCATCCTGGCTGTCTCACGCGCCATCGGCGAGGCAGCCCCGCTCCTCCTGGTCGGGGCTGTCACCTTCGTGACCTTCAACCCCAGTTTCTTTGAGGGCGGCTACTCCACGCTTCCGACCATGATCTACAGCTACGCATCCCGCCCGCAGGAGTCCCTGCAGACCCTCGCGGCCGCCGGTGTCGTCGTCATGCTCGTGTTGCTCATCATGATCAATTCTGTAGCGATTTACCTGCGCAATCGATTCGAGAGGACTTGGTGATGAGCGAGACCGCCCAGAGCCCACCCGTCATCCCTATCGCGCGAGCGGTGCAGGATAGGGTCAATCCCGTGGAAACGGATTCCGCCAACACCTTTGACTTGCAAAACGTGCGCGTCTACTACGGCGACATGCTTGCGGTCAAAGACGTCTCCATGGGCATCCATCACAATCAGATCACCGCCTTCATCGGTCCCTCGGGCTGTGGCAAGTCAACGCTGCTCCGGTCTCTCAACCGTATGAACGACCTCATCCCGGGCGCCCGTGTCGAAGGCGATGTGCTCTACCACGGGATTGACGTCTACGGACCCAAGGTTGATCCGGTCCAGGTGCGCAACGTCATCGGGATGGTGTTCCAAAAGCCCAACCCCTTCCCCAAGTCCATCTATGACAACGTGGCCTTCGGGCCGCGACTGCAGGGGCGCAAGAAGAATCTCGACGACATTGTCGAGGAGGCGCTGCGAGGCGCGGCCCTGTGGGATGAGGTGAAGGACCGGCTCAAGGACAATGCCTACGGCATGTCCGGTGGCCAGCAGCAGCGCCTGTGCATCGCCCGCTGCATCGCGGTACAGCCTGATGTCATCCTCATGGATGAGCCATGCTCCGCTCTCGACCCGGTATCCACGGGACGCATCGAAGACCTCATGGTGGAACTCAAGAAGACCTACACGATCGTCATCGTTACGCACAACATGCAGCAGGCGGCCCGTGTCGCTGACATGACAGCCTTCTTCACCGTGTCGGCCAACGACGAAACCGGTTCCCGCACAGGCATGCTGGTGGAATACGCCAGCACGTCCAAGATTTTTTCCGACCCCGTCGACACCCGCACCGAAAACTACGTTTCGGGTCGCTTCGGCTGATCAGGTCAGCGCGTAGCCGGCCTCATCCACGGCATTCCGGACCTGCTCACGGTCGAGGATGGCCTCGCTCTCGATCGTCACCGCACCGGACGCTAGGTCGACATCGACACTGCGCACCCCGGGCAGTGCCATCACCTCCATGGTGACCGCGCGCACACAGTGGTCACAGGTCATCCCGGTCACGTCGTACACCTCCCGGATGGGACCCGTCATGACTCGGTCATCTTCACGAGCGCCTTGAGCCGCGGCAGCGTCTGCTCAATCGACCGTGCATTGCGACGGTAGGCGTTCATCAGGTACAGCGCGCGGCGGGACCGAGCCGTGGTCGCATCAAAGGTCTCGGTCACCCGTGTGCTGTCCGCCGACAGCGGCACCAACTCATAGCGCCAGCGGTGGCCTCCCACGTGCGCCCAGGCAATCCTGCGCCCCTCGTCAAACTCCACGACCGTATTGCCGATCTTGTAGGGCACACCCAACGTCATATCCATGCGGAAGGTCGCAGCCTGGGACAGTCGATCCGGCCCGGCCACGGCCTCTCGGACCGACCCGGATCCGTCGAAGTCGCCATGGCGCCGGGGGTCGGCCAGGACCTCAAAAATCCGAGCGGCTGGTGCCCCGATGGCGATGCTGCGGGACACGATCCAGCGTGACCCCGTCTCCACCGTCTCCACCTCGCCCATGGAGGAGACGGTACGCCAGGTCGGGCAGACCGACACCCGCAGGCCGTTCATCCGGAGTTCGCTTTGGCCTCATGTCCATGTCATCCGCGGCGCCTAGGGTGCGAGTGTGATACCCGAGGGCCCCGCCCATCAGGTGACGCTCACGCTCACCGGGAGATTCCTCCTGCCCGAGTGCAGTTGCGGTTGGATCGGCACCGCACGGGTGAGCGAGTCAGCGGCTCGAGAGGAGGCGCGCGATCACGCGCTGCTCTACGTCGATGGCGACATCACGCCCGATCAGATCCGAGTGCTCGTCGTACCCGACCCTGCTGAGCCCGACCCAGCCGACTAAAAACCGGTGCTGCCCGCAGCACGACGTCGGGCACCATCCCGATGAGGCGCACCTGTGCGCCACGCCAGTGCGGCACGCTGACGATGCGCCGCGGTGTGCGCAGGACCCTGATCACGGCCGCGGACACCTCGTGGGGCTCCACCGTCCGCAAACCCGTGAAGGTCATCGCCACCGCCGGATCATCAATCACCTCCGTGATCATGGGGGTGAGCATGCCGTCGGGGCAGATGACGGTGAAGTGCATGCCCACGACTCCCTGGGCGCGCAACTCTGCCTCCAGCCCCAGGGTGAAGGACAAGACACCCGCCTTTGTCGCCGCGTAGATGCACTCCCCCGGTACCGGCACCCAGGACGCCAGCGATCCGATCGTGATCACATGGCCTCGCCCCCGGCCCCCATCACGCTGGCGCATCACCTCCACGGCCGCTCGCGTGCCGTGGATGGTGCCGAGCAGATTGACCCCGATGATCTGCTCCACGGTGGCATCGGGCTGAGTCGCAGCATCACCCGCACCGAGCACGCCCGCGTTGTTGATCCACACATCGGGCTGCACCCGCTGAGCCAGGGCACGGCACGCATCCGCGTCGGTGACGTCAAGGACATCTGCGGCGCCGGCAATATCGGTCGCGACCACGTCATAACCTGCGCGGCGCAGGGCGGTGACCAACTCTGCGCCCAGTCCACGACCGGCTCCGGTGACGACGGCGATAGGCACTAGACGACCGCGACGACGCCCTTGCCGAGGACAACCACCCCGGCATCACTGACGGTGTAGATCTCCCGGTCGCGCTCGATATCGACGCCGATCTGCGCGCCATCGGGCACGATGACATTTTTGTCCAGGATGGCGTTGCGGATGACGGCGTTGCGGCCGATGCGCACCCCGGGCAAAAGCACCGAGCCCTCGATGTAGGCACCGCCCTGGACCTGGACATCGAAGGCCACCACGGATCCCCGCACATGCGCTCCCGCGATGATCGATCCCGTCCCCACCATGGACTCATGTGCGTTGCCACCCTCGACAAACTTTGCGGGAGGCATGGTGAGGTGATTGGTCAGGATCGGCCAACGGCGGTTGTAGAGGTTGAAGATCGGATGCACGGAGACCAGATCCATGTGGGCATCGTGGTAGGCATCCAGGGTCCCCACGTCTCGCCAGTAGCCGCGGTCGCGATCGGTGGCACCGGGCACCACATTGAGGGCAAAGTCATAGACGCAGGCCTGACCCTGATCCACCAGATTGGGGATGATGTTGGCTCCCATATCGTGCACGGAACCCTCATCCGCGGCATCCGCTCGGAGAACGTCAATCAGTGCCTGCGTCGTGAAGATGTAGTTGCCCATGGACACGTACGACTCGTCCTCAGCACCGACGATGCCGGGGGGGTCCGTGGGCTTCTCGAGGAAGCGCCCGATGCGCGTCGCGTCACCAGCGGTGTCGATGACGCCAAACTGATGGGCGAGGGCCCTCGGCTGACGGATGCCGGCCACGGTCACCGCCGCTCCGGAGTCGATGTGCGCCTGCACCATCTGCATGGGATCCATGCGGTAGACGTGGTCGGCACCGAAGACCGCGACGTAATCAGGCTGTTCGTCGTTGATGAGGTTGAGGCTCTGGAAGATCGCGTCCGCACTGCCGGTGAACCACCGTGGCCCCAGGCGCTGCTGAGCCGGCACGGCCGTGACGTAGTCGCCCAGGAGCGATGACAGGCCCCACGTCGTGGTGATGTGCCTATCGAGGGAATGGGACTTGTACTGCGTCAGCACGGCCACCCGGCGCAGCCCGGAGTTGATCATGTTGGACAGGGCGAAGTCAATGAGCCGATAGCTACCCCCGAAGGGGACGGCGGGCTTGGCTCGATCCGCCGTCAGGGGCATAAGTCGCTTACCCGCCCCGCCGGCGAGCACGATCCCGAGGACGTGCGGGCCTGTATCCACGTTTGTCAGCCTAGACCTCGGGGGTATCTACCGCAGGCCCTACGCTGCACCCGTGAAGGTCGGCATTCTCACTCGCGAGTGGCCCCCGGACATCTACGGAGGAGCTGGAGTGCACGTTCGCGAGTTGGCGCGCCATCTGCGCCCCCTGGTGGACGTCGCGGTCCATTGCTTCGGCGCACCTCGATCCGATGCCGATGCCCACGCGATCCCGGCCAATCTCACCGGCACAAATCCGGCACTCCAGACACTGGGCGTCAACCTCGAGATGGTGCGGGACACCTCGGACGTCGACGTGGTGCATTCGCACACCTGGTACGCCAATCTCGCCGGTCACGTCAGTGGACTCCTCCACGGTGTCCCACACGTCATCACAGCTCATTCCCTCGAGCCGCTGCGTCCGTGGAAGGAAGAGCAACTCGGTGGTGGCTACCGGGTCAGCTCATGGGTGGAGGGGACCTCCTACGACCACGCTCAGGCGATCATCGCGGTGAGCCACGGTATGCGTCGCGATGTCTTGGCGGCCTACCCGACCGTGGATCCAGCGCGCGTGCACGTCGTACACAACGGCATCGACACCGACATCTACCGACCCGATCCCGGACTGGATGCGCTCGAGCGACACGGTGTCCCACTCGACCGGCCCTACGTGATCTTTGTCGGACGCATCACGCGGCAAAAAGGCATCGCCCATCTGATAGCGGCGGCCCGAGACTTCAGCGCCGACACCGTGCTCGTGCTCTGTGCGAGTTCACCGGAGACCCCCGAGGTGGAGATCGAGACGGCGACCGCAATCGAGCACCTGCGCCGGTTGCGGGGCCCCGACTCGGTCGTGTGGATCCAGGAGCAAGCCTCACTCGATGACGTGCGCCAGTTGCTCACCCACGCGCGTGTCTTCGCGTGCCCATCGATCTATGAGCCCCAGGGCATCGTCAACCTCGAGGCGATGGCATGTGAGACCGCCGTCGTGGCGAGTGCGGTCGGAGGGATCCCCGAGGTGGTGGTGGATGGGCAGACCGGATTGCTCGTCCCCTACGACGTCGCGGATCCCCGGGCCTTTGAGACGGCGCTCGCGGTGGCGATCAACACCCTGATCGCTGATCCTGAGCGCGCCGCGGCCATGGGCCGCGCCGGACGGTCACGGGCACGCAGTGACTTTGCCTGGGACGCTATCGCCGAGCGGACCGTCGCGGTCTACGCCGAGGCGCTGGGAGTCATGCAGGCGTGACCGCTCCCGCATCCACGACAGCGGCTGACTCCCAGCGCACGGCACTCGGATACGCCCTCCTGCTCTCCGGCACCCTCCTGTTTGCTCTCAACGGGACGATTGTCAAGGCCATCCTGCTCAGCGGCGTCGGCGCTGCCAGCCTGTCTCAAGTCAGGGCGACGGGTGCCTTCGTGATCCTCTTCCTCCTCGTCGCCATCCTGCGTCCGCGAGCGCTGAAGATCCGCCGTCGCGAGTGGAAGTTGCTGCTCGCCTACGGCGTCATCGGCGTCTCCATGACGCAATTCCTCTACTTCATTGCGATCCAGCGCATGCCCATCGGGATCGCGCTCATCATCGAATTCACCGCCCCCATCTGGGTCGTCCTGTGGGTACGCTTCGGACGCCGCCAGTTTGTGCGCCCCACCGTGTGGCTCGGGCTGCTCCTGGCCCTCGTGGGCCTTGCCATGGTTGCCCAGGTGTGGCGGGGATTCACACTGGATGGCCTCGGTGTCGCAGCAGCCTTCGGGGCTGCCCTCGCACTCGCTCTCTTCTACATCATCGGGGAGCATGAGCGCAGGGGGCCCCACGCCCGCGATGCCCTGTCGCTCACCATGTGGGGCATGGGCGGCGCAACCCTCTTTTGGGCCATCGTGCAGCCCTGGTGGCTCTTTTCGTGGGAGTCCTACAGCGGCACGGTCTCCCAACTGGCGGGCACGGGACCCGAGCTGCCGCTTCTGGGTCTCACCGGCTGGATGATCGTGATGGGCACGGTGATCCCCTTCGCACTCGCCATGAAGGCACTGGCGTACATCAATGCCGCCCAAGCCTCCATCATCGGAATGACCGAGCCGCTCATCGCCTCGATCATCGCCTGGATCGTGCTCGCCGAAGTCTTCACGCCGGTGCAGATGCTCGGCGGAGTCGTTGTCCTCGCCGGGGTCTATCTCGCCGAGCGATCCCGATGAGCGCACCCGACCCGATCGAGCCGCTATCCCCCATGGTCGTGGGACCCTCATCTCGACGCATCCAGGCGATCGGCGCCGTGATGTATCTCATCGCCGCCTTCCTCTTTGCGCTCAATGGCAGTGTCGCGAAGGCGCAGATCGAGGCTGGACTCTCGCCCGCAGAGGTCACCGAGATCCGCACCATCGGATGCGCACTGCTCCTGCTCATCTACATCCTGATCGTGAATCCCGGCTCGCTGAAGGTCCGTCGTACGGAGATTCCCTTCCTCCTGCTCTTTGGCGTCCTGGCGTACGCGCTCACACCCTTCCTCTTCTTTCTGAGCGTGGAGTTGCTGCCCGTCGCCATCGCCGCGCTGCTGGCCTTCCTGGCTCCGGTGCTGGTGGCACTGTGGTTGCGCTACGTCAAACGTGAGGCGGTCGGTCGGTCCATCTGGCTGTCGCTCGTGCTGGTGGTGGGTGGACTGATCCTGGTGTCGCAGGTGTGGTCCGGCATGACGCTCAATCCCCTCGGTGTCTTCTTCGGACTCCTGACCGCGGCTGCTCTGGCGGCCTATCTCATCCTGGGTGAGGCGGGTGCGCGCCGTCGCGATGTCATGAGCCTGGCGTTTTGGGGCTTTGCGATTGCGACCGTCACGTGGAGCATCCTCGCCCCCTGGTGGAACTTCCCGTGGAATCTCCTCACGACGACGACCTCGCTCTTTGACGGTGCCGTGACGGGCATCCCCGTGTGGTCTCTCGTCATCGTCATGATCGCGATTTCGGTCATCCCCTTCGTGCTCGTCCTTATGTCCCTGCAGCGCATCGGTGCCCAACGCGGCGGCATCCTGGGCACGACCGAGCCCCTGTGGGCTGCGCTCCTCGCCTTCATCCTGCTGGGGGAGGTCCTATCCCCGATCCAGGGACTCGGGGGACTCGTCGTCCTTGCCGGAGTCATCGTGGCGGAATTCGCATCGCAGCGAACCCTTCGCGCTGGCGCGCTCACCCGCTGACCCTCACGCCACCGTCTCAGACGACGGATTAGACCACGGTTAGACGATATTGCGCTCGGGCCGCAACTCACCGCTCGCGAAGCGCTCCACATCGAGTGGGCTGACATCGATAAATGGCGTCACACCGAGATACAGGTCGCGCAAGATCTCCCCCACCGCCGGCCCCTGCAGGAAGCCGTGGCCGGAGAAGCCCGTCGCGTAGAGGAAGCGCCTCACCGCCTGCGCCTCACCGAGCAGAGCGTTGTGATCCGGTGTCACCTCGTAGAGCCCTGCCCAGCCGCTGCGTACACCCAGGTCAAGCAGTCCGGGGGCGCGTTGCTCGGCCAACTCGGCAAGACGCTCAGGAAAATCAGCGTCACGCGAGGTTTCCCAGCTCGGTTCGACACCCTTGCGGGAAAAACCCGTGAGGATCGCCGGTCCCTCCCGATGCCAGTAGAGGCTCGTCGCATAGTCGATGGTGAAGGCCATGTCGATCGGCTCGGACAGTGGCTCGGTGATGAGCAACTCCCGCTTGTACGGCGTGACGGGCAGGTCGACTCCGACGTAGGCCGCAATCTGCGGTGACCAGGCACCCGCGCAGTCGATAACACAGCCCGTGGCCACGTCACCGTCGCTCGTCTGGACGCCGGTGATCTCACCACCGGCGGTGGAGATACCGATGCACGCGACACCGGTGCGCACGGTCGCACCGAGACGGCGCGCCCCGGTCGCATATCCGAGCACCACGGACTCCGGGGTGCAGTGGCCGTCGTTCGGCGACCACGCCGCCGCGAGCACACCCTCGGGATCCAGCAGCGGTGAGAGTCGGCAGGCCTCGTCGGCATCGACCATCCGTGACTCCACGCCGAGGGAGTTTTGCAACGCGACCGAGGCCGTAAAGAGTTCGACATCCTCGGGTCGGGTGAGCACAAAGAGGTAGCCGCTGCGATGTAAATCGATTTCCTGGCCCGGCCGTTGGGCAAAGTCCGCAAAGAGGTCCAGAGACCGCTTGCCGAGCATGATGTTGAGTTCATCGGAGAAGTTAGCGCGCACCCCGCCGGCAGCCCGAGATGTGGACCCACCGGAGAGTTCACCACGCTCGACGAGCACGACATCGACACCTGCTTCGGCGAGATGGAATGCCGTCGACGCACCCATCACACCGCCCCCGACGATGACCACGTCAGCGGATGCCGGCAGCGTCACAGGTGGAAGCCCGGGTCGTACGGCAACTCAATGACGTCCATCTGTGCCTTCTGGAGTTTGCCGCTGTAGTCCCAATTCATGGACTGCCAGCGGGTGAATTGGTCGAGGACCCAGATGCCGCTCTGCCGTGAGCCGTTGCCGCTGAGTCCATTGCCGCCAAACGGCAGATGCGCTTCCGCTCCGGACGTGGAGTTGTTGACCGACACCATGCCGGCGGAGATTCCCTGGCGGAAGCGCCACACCGCCTGCGGATCGGAGGTGTAGATCGCGCTCGAGAGACCGTATCCGTGACCATTGGAGAGCTCGATCGCCTCGTCGAGTGTGTCGAATACACCCATGGTGACGAGCGGGCCGAAGGTCTCGGTGTCATAGAGCGCGTCACCCGGGCGTATGCCGTCGACGATCGTGGGATGGGCAAACCATCCAGCGTCCGGATCGCCGAGGAATCCGGCGCGCGGATTGTGACTCGTAATGCGGCCCACCCCGCTCGAGCCGTAGACGCTTTGGTGATCCTGGATGAGGCCGAGGTGCTTGTCGTGGGTGGTCAGATACTTCTCGTCGATCATCGGCCCGTAGAGCACCGGCTGACGGGGGTCACCGATGATTGCGTTCTGCACGGCGTGCACGTAGCGCTCGCGGACAACGTCGTAAACATCACGATGGACCCAGAGGGTGCCCAGTGAGGTGCAGCGCTGGCCCGCCGTACCAAAGCCGGCAAAGAGGGCACCCTCGACGACGAGATCAATCGCGGCATCGGGCATGACCACCATGGGGTTTTTGCCACCGAGCTCCAGACAGGGCGACTGCAGATGACGCCCGGCGAGCTCACTGAGTCGACGACCGACCTCGGTCGAGCCGGTAAAGCCGATCTTCTGGACGAGTTTGCTATCCAGGGCTGCTTCGAGACCATCATAGGTCGCGGGACCGTCGGCGATGACGACCTGCAGGACCTCCCGTGGCACTCCACCGGCGTAGAAGATTTCCGCCATCGCCTGGGCGATCGCCGCAGTCTGCTCGGCGGGCTTCCACACGATGGTGTTGCCGGTGACGAGTGCGGGCACGATGTACCAGGACGGCACGGCCGCGGGGAAGTTGCCCGCGGTGATGATCATGGCGGTGCCGACCGGCATGCGGAAGGTGAAGAGTTGCTTATCGGGCATCTCACTCGGGACCGTCTGACCGTAGAGCCGGCGGCCCTCCCCGAGGAAGAAGTCACAGGTGTCGATCACCTCTTGCACGTCACCCAGCGCCTCGGCGTAGACCTTGCCCATCTCGCGGGTCACGAGGTGGGCGAGTGATTCCTTATTCGACTCAAAAAGCCGACCCACCTGGGCGATGACCCGCCCGCGCAGGGGCGCCGGGATCGCGGCCCACGCTGCCTGTGCGGCATGGGCGGTCTGGCAGGCGGCAAGCACCTCCGCACTCGTCGCGAGGGGCACCTCGGTGACGATGTCGTCGAATCGAGCCGGATTGCGGGAGGTGTAGGTCGCCATGGGGCGATCCTTGCACCGGCCTAGCGCACGGTGGACGCAGGGCGGCCTGCCTTCACGGTGGCAGCGCCGTCAGCCGGTGGGGCTGTGGCCTGCGGCTGCCGATCCGGGGAGGTCGGATAGCCCTCGGCTGACCTCCCTTCGACTCTGGGAGGCTGGGGGGTGTGAGCCAGACACGCACCGTCGGGACAGCGATCCTCCAGCTCCTGGCCGACCATGGCATCGAGGTCGTCTTCGGGCTGCCGGGTGTGCACAACCTCGCCTTCTGGTCGGCGGAGACACCGGTGCGGATCGTCGGCGTGCGCCACGAGCAGGCATGCGTGTACGCCGCGGACGGCTATGCGCGCGCCACGGGACGACTCGGAGTGGCGTTGACCACCACCGGTCCGGGGGCCGTCAACGCCCTCGCCGCCTTCGGGGAGGCCGCGGTCAGCGGAGCCCCCGTGCTGCTCATCTCCAGCGACGTGTCGACCGCGCTGCGCTCCCCCGATGGCCCGCGCGGCATTCTGCATGAGATGGCCGATCAGGCGGCGCCCTTTGCCTCGCTCGGCTGTCGCGCCATCACCGTGACCACCGCCGAGGAGGCGCTCACCGAGGTCGCGATGGCCGTCGCCCGCTCGGAGACGTCCCCGGGTGCGCCGGAATACATCGGCATCCCCTCGGACATCCTCAACGCACCCTGGAGTGAGGCAACACCGAGCGTGCCGACACTCACCATCGCCGTCGCACCGCCGTCACTGACGGCACTCGCGGGGTTAATCACTGATTCCACGCGAGTGATCATCTGGGCGGGCGGTGGTGTCACCCAGTGCGGGGTGGCAGGCGATGCGGCCGTACGCGCTCTGGCAGAGCGCCTCGGTGCACCCGTGGTGACGACGTACGCCGGTCGCGGTGTCATGGCCGGGCATCCGCTCACCATCGAAACCTCGACCCACGAGCCCGAGGTCGACGCACTCATCGGCAGCGCTGACCTGCTGCTGGTCATCGGCAGTGGATTCGATGCCATGCACACCAAAAACTGGCGCATGTCCCTGCCCTCTCGCCGTGCCGCCATCAGCCTCGGCGATGAGATCACGCGCACCATCGACTGGGATGTCCTCATCGGCGCCGACCTCATCGCCAGCATCGAGGCGCTGCTGCCCCTGCTGCCCGCACAATCCCGCGATGCTTGGGCACCGACCGGCCTGCGTGATCGTGTGCGCGCCCGCCTTGCGGCGGACTCCCGCACCGCTCCCGCGGTCGCCTTCGTCGACGCGATTGAGTCCTGGCCTGCTGACGGCGTGGTCGTCACCGATATGTGCATCCCGGGTTACTGGGTGAGCAGCCATGCCCGCCATCCGCGACCGCGGCATCTGCTCAATCCCGTCGGTTGGGGCACGCTCGGCTACGCCCTGCCGGCCGCGATCGGCCCGGCAGCTGCCGGCCTTCCCACGCTCGCTGTGTGCGGCGATGGTGGTCCGATGTTTGCCCTCGGTGAGTTGGCCACGCTCATGCAGGAGGAGCTGCCGGTCACGCTCCTGGTCGTTGATGATGGCGGCTACGGCATGCTGCGCTTTGACCAGCAGGTGTTCGGGCATCCCGAGCGCGGGGTGGATCTGGTCACCCCCGACTGGTCGCTGCTCGCTCAATCTTTTGGCATGGCGTACGCCGAGGCCGCCGATGCCGATGCGCTCATCCGCGAGCTGGCTGCGGCCGCCCGACGCAGCGGTCCGACGTTGATCCTGCAGCGCATGAGCCTCTATCCCCCCGCCTCGACGAGCCCCCGGTGGTTTGAGTCCGCGCCCTAGCTTCTTCGGGAAAATGTGCGAGGAAACCTCACTTAATCTCCCGAAGAAGCCCGGGTAATCTCCCGAAGAAGCCCGGGTTGCGGCCCTCTCGGCCCGAGGGCTGTGGACAACGCCACCCCGGCAGCGGCCAGATGAGGCACCCTCACCGACGTGGCCGCCATCGACATCACCGCCCTGCGAGCGCTTGCGGCGCGCCGTGACGGAGTCATCTCACGCGCACAGGCACGCAGCATGGGCCTATCCCACGTCACTATCCGCACTCGCATCGCCTCGGGTGCATGGGATCGGATCGGCAGGGCGCTCATCCTCCGTGACGTGGCGCGGCCGGGGGACCGGCAGCAGGCCTGGATCCTCACGGCGAACATCTCCGACGGGGCCATCGTCACCGGGCCACTCGCCGCGCGCTTGGGGGGCTGGGATGTACCGGGCAGCGAGTTGCTCTTCATCGACGCCGATCACCGCCCGGCGGGCATCCCCGGCACGCGCTTGATCAGACGGATTCCATCCGAAGTCACGCGCCGTCGCGATGGTCTGCGCCTGGCCCATCGCCTCGATGCACTCGCCGACACCCTCATCCACGCACCCGGGACACGGGCTGCGGATCTCCTGGACCTATCCCTGCAACGACGCTGGATCGATGTGGCAGCCCTTGATCGGGTGGTGGCTGAGCGCGCAGGGCACGGGCACCGGGGAGTCGGCGTCCTCCGGCACCTGCGAGCACGCGCGGCATCCGGATCGCGGTCGGAGGCTGAGCACCGGATGGCGGGACTCCTGCGTCATGTATCCGGCACGTGGGTTGCTAACTACACTGTGCGCGATCCCGAGCGGCGCATCGTCGCCGAGATCGACTTCGCCAATCGCCAGCACCGCATCGCGATTGAAGTCGATGGCCGCGCCTTCCACACCGATCACCGATCCTTCGAGCGCGATCGCGTGCGCCAGAACATTCTGGTCCTCCTCGGCTGGACGATCCTTCGATTCACGTGGGAGCAGATCATCAACGACCCGGCGGGGGTCATCGCGACGATCAATGCGGCCTGCGCGTACGCCGCCACCCGCGCCGCCACGTGAGGAGCCGCCACGTGAGGAGCCGCCACGT
>JANRCR010000048.1:0-14655 GCA_030726915.1 Candidatus Nanopelagicales bacterium | reverse complement strand
GCCGCCACGTGAGGAGCCGCCACGTGAGGAGCCGCCACGTCCGCCGCCGCCCGAGTGGCCGCCCCAGCCACCACCTTCTTCGGGAAAATGTGGGAGGAAACCTCACTAAATCTCCCGAAGAAGGGCCGGGGCCGGGCCTAATCTCCCGAAGGGCCGGGTCAATCCCTTGCGCCCGAAGGGCCGGGGAGGGGCCTATCCCTGACGCCCGAAGGGCCGGGGAGGGGCCTATCCCTTACGCCCGATGATCAGATCGGCCACGAGACCGGTCCAGCCTGTCTGATGAGATGCGCCGAGTCCCGCGCCATTGTCACCGTGGAAGTATTCGTAGAACAGCGGATCGTGCCACCGCGGATCCGTCTGGAATCGTTCGCTGTCGCCGAAGACGGGACGGTGCCCATCCGAAGAATCCAGGAAGATCGAAATCAGGCGACGTCGGATCTCTGCAGCGACCTCACTGAGATTCATCATCACGCCACTGCCCGTCGGGCACTCCACGGTGAATTCATCCCCCAGGTAGAGGTGGTAGCGCTCCAGAGCCTCAATGACCAGGTGATTGATTGGGAACCACACCGGACCGCGCCAGTTTGAGTTGCCGCCATAAATCGTCGTTGTTGACTCGGCAGGCTCATAGTCGATGCCATAGAACTGTCCATCCATATTGATCTGGTACGGCGCTCCCTCCATGCGCTTAGAGAGTGAGCGCAGCCCGTGCGGTGACAGCATCGAATCTTCGCTCAGCACCTCGAGAAGCACTCGACGTAGTCGCTCGGGATCCACGACGGTCAGCAGCGCTCGGGGGGCACCATCGGAAGTGCGGAACTGCAGGAAGCCGGTGCTGTGGTCGGTCATATTGGCATCCTCGGCCATGCCGCGGCGACGCAGGAAGTCCTTCACCCGGCGGCGATAGCGGTCCGATCCGGTGAGCGCGGTGCTCTGATCAAGATAGGCGCCGGCCAGCACGGGGATCACCCCGACGAGAGACCGCACCTTGATCGACTCCCGGCTCCCATCCGGGCGGACCAACTGGTCGTAGAAGAAGCCTTCCTCCGCATCAAAGAGTCCGACGGAAGCAATGCCGTCGGTGATGGTCGCAAAATGCTCGAGGAACTTCAGCGCCATGGGCGAGTAGGCATCGTCATGTGCGGCCAGGCGGATCGACATGCGCAGCATCATGAGGGCATAGAAGGCCATCCACGCGGTGCCATCTGCCTGCTCGATGGTGTAGCCCTCGGGCAGATGCGAGCGATCGATCGGCCCGATGTTGTCCAACCCGAGGAAGCCGCCCTCAAAGACGCTATTGCCCTCCTTGTCGACCTTATTGACCCACCAGGTGAAGTTGATGAGCAGCTTTTGAAACACGCGCGCCAGGAAGTCCACATCCGTGGCCCCATCGATCTCAAAGACTCGGATTGCCGCCCAGGCGTGCACGGGCGGGTTGACGTCGTCGAAGTTCCACTCGTACGCCGGCAGCGCACCACTGGGGTGCATGTACCACTCCCGCAGCATGAGGAGCAGTTGGTACTTCGAATACTCCGCGTCGATGTGGGCGAATACGACGGTGTGGAACGCCAGATCCCACGCGGCAAACCAGGGGTACTCCCACGAGTCCGGCATGGACATGACGTCGTAGGCATCAAGATTCCGCCAGTTGTAGTTGCGCACACGAGCGCGGCCGGGGGGAGGTGATGGCTCATCGGGGTCACCATCAAGCCAACGGCTCACGTCGTAGCGGAAGAATTGCTTGCACCAAATCATGCCGGCAAAGGCGCGACGCATAATGTCGATGCGTTCGGCACTGGCGTCCTCCGGAGCGACGGATGCATAGAAGTCATCCGCTTCCGTCTCGCGTTGACGCATGAGCTCGCTGAATCGAGGTCCGGCCCAACCAGGGTCCGGATGATCCCCATCGCTGGGTGACCACAGCCGCAGACGCATCTCGACGGTCTCACCCGACGGCACGGTCACGGCGTAGTGCCAGGCGACCTTGGTGCCCTGGTGATCGGGATTCACCGTGTCTGCTCCGTGGACGAGGTGGTCGTTGATGCCGTCCTTGGGATAGGGCCGCTCCAGTGGCTCGGCAAAGACCCGCTCGGTGTTGGTGCGGTTGTCGCAAAAGAGTGCCTGGGGTGCGGTGCCATCCGAGGCCGGGGCAGCATCCAGGTGATAGGTGCCGAGTCGCCAGTGGTCAGCGACGACCGTCCCAGCATCCAGGACGAACTGCGGGGTCGGACGATCGTGCCCCCAGGACCAGGTGTCGCGGAAGACCGCGGTGGGCAGCACGTGCAGGGTGTCTGTGTCCGGACCGACATTCGTCACGCGTATGCGGATCGAGGTGTCTGTCGGCTCATTTTTGGCGTACGCCACCTCGACCACCCAGTAGCGGTCCTCATCGAAGGCACCGGTGTCGAGGAGTTCGAACTCGGGATCTTGACGCGTGCGGGAAGCATTGACGGAGACCAATGCGTCGTAGGGGAAGGCACCCTGCGGGTAGTGATAATGCGCACGCAACCAGGCATGGGAGGGTGTCGCATCGTCGTACCACCAATAGTCTTTGGCGTCCTCCCCATGGTTGCCCTGCCAACCGTCCAGACCGAAGAACCTGTCCTTGATGTGGCCGTCCCGGCCGTTCCACAGTCCCAGGGAAAATGCCAGGTCCTGCTGCAGATCGCAGAAGCCGAGGATGCCGTCCTCGCTCCAGCGGAAGGCTCGCGATCGCGCCTGGTCGTAGGGGAGATAGCGCCATGCGTCTCCGTCAGCCGAATAGTCCTCGCGGACAGTCCCCCATGCTCGTTCGGCGAGGTAGGGGCCCCACTGGTACCAGGGTCCGGCCTCCTCGGGTCCGAATCGATAGCTCCCGCACTCGGCCATCCGATCCTGCTCGCTGCTCACGATCTCATCCTGCCCTGTCCCGCAGCCGCGTGTCTGCCCGCCCGAATGACCGGTCATGTCCGTCACCGTGACGCGGGTCCAGCGTGCGGGATAGTCTTAGGCCGCCGGGACGATCAGCCGGCACAGTCGTGTACGCCGAGGGGATGCCATGCTCCACCGATGGGTGGCCGCCGCAGCGGCCGGTGTACTCACCATCGTCGCGTCCGCCGCGGGTGCGGGTGTCGCATCAGCATCGACGACGGAGTCCAAGGGCACCTATCAATACGGTGATCGGGGCGCCACGGTCCACAAGGCCCAGCACCGCCTGGACTGGCTCGGATACGACCTCCGCACAAAGGAGGTCGATAACGAATTCTTCGGGCGCTCCACCAAGGTCGCGATCAAGGAGTTCCAGCGCAAGTTTTTCCTGCCGACCAACGGCAAACTCAATAAGGACACCCGGAAGATGCTGGATAAGGTCGGAGACGACGTCGGCAAACTCCCCAAGGCGTGCCTGAGCGAACGTCAGGTGCTGTGCATCGACAAGACATCAAAGCTGCTGCGCTACGTCGTCAAGGGCAAGGTTGTGCTGACCCTGGACGTTCGCTTCGGCGTACCCGGTCTGGACACCCCGACCGGAAGCTTCCGCGTGTGGTACCGGGATCGTTATGCCACGTCCGGCATCAACGGACCTAACGTCCCTCGAGTCCCTATGCCCCATGCGCTTTTCTTCAACGGTGACATCGCCGTTCACTACTCCTCGACGTTCGCCGCGAGCGGCTACTACCCCGGTGGCGGATCGCACGGTTGCGTCAATGTCGCCGACCTCAAGGGTGTCTCGTGGCTTTTCAACCAGATCCCCGTGGGCACCCTCGTGCACGTCTACTGGGGCTAGTCCTCCAGCCCGGCCGAGATGGGATGTGCCTATGACGGTCCGAGTGCTTCTCGTCGGCTACGGTCTCGCGGGACGGATGTTTCACTCTCGCCTCATTGACGCCGAGCCCACACTGCAGATCACCGGGATCGTGACGGCTGATGCTGAGCGCCGGGAGCAGGCCGCCTCAGACTTCCCCGGGGTCCACGTCTTTGATCGCGCGGAGGATGCCTGGGATAGCGCGCAGGATTGTGATCTCGCCGTGGTGGCCACCGCCAACTCCGCACACGTGCCACAGGCCTCCGCGGCATTGGAAGCGGGACTGCACGTGGTCGTCGACAAACCGCTCGCTGGCAGTGCCGCCGAGGCCCAGGCCCTCATCGACCTCGCCGACCGGCAGGGCCGCCAACTGCACGTCTTCCAAAACCGGCGCTGGGACTCCGAGATCCTCACCGCACGTCACGTCATCGACGAGGGCCTCATCGGCACCCCCCACCGGCTGGAGTCACGCTTTGAACGCTGGCGCCCGACGCCCAAGGGTGGTTGGCGTGAGGACGGTCCGGCCGCTGACCTGCCCGGTCTGCTCTATGACCTCGGCGCACATCTCATCGACCAGGCGCTGCACCTCCTCGGTCCCGTCGATCGTGTCGTCGCCAGTGTGCGAGCGGTCCGCGGGGGCGCGACCGCCGACGATGACACCCAGGTCCTGCTGTGGCACACCCGCGGTGCGGTCAGCTTCCTCACCGTCAGCTCGGCGTCGGCATTCGGCGAGCCGCGGTTGCGGCTCCTTGGCACGGACGGCGGCCTGCGTATTGAGACCCTGGACACCCAGGAGGACGCGCTGCGGGCTGGTCGATCACCGCGGGATGACGACTGGGGGATGGAGGCCGACGATGCGCTGCTCATCTCCGGCACGGATGCGGCGCGCTCGATCGCGCGTGTCCGCGGCCAGTGGCCGACGTACTATCGCGAGGTCTCCCGGGCACTGCGTGACGGATCTCCACCGCCGGTGGACCCGCATGATGTCGTGGCCAATCTGCGCGTCATCGAAGCCGCGCGAGACTCCGCGCTCACCAACACCGTCGTGACCCTGGACCCTCCCGCGGGCCACGTCGATATGCACTCGACCTAACCGACCACCCTGCTTAACCGACCACACTGCCTAACTGGCCACACTGCTGTTGAGCGCACCGACGGGATCGTCCAGGACTGTCGTGAAGGCGACCTCGGCTGCTCCGACCAGGGTGGCATCACCACCCAGATGCGATGAGCACACCTCCACAAGTTCGCGCGCTGCGGGCAGCGCCGTCTGGAGTTGCGATGCGACCCGGTCGGGGGCCATGGCATAGATGGCGCTGAGGTGGCCGCCGAGCACGATCGACTGGGGATTGAGCAGATTGACGAGATTGACGAGCCCGATCCCCAGCCAATCCCCCACCGACTCAAAAGCCGCCCGGGCCGCTGCATCACCCTCGCGCGCCGCCGTGACCAGATCGGTGACGCTGATATCTCGCACGTGTTCGCGCCCGGCGGCGCGCAGGAGACCGGCGAGGCCAATCTCGGTCTCCCAGCATCCCCGTGCACCGCAGCGACAGGTGTGACCATCGGGTCGCACCCGCATGTGCCCCACTTCACCCCCGTAGCCACCGGCGCCGACGAGTGGACGTCCATCAACAAAGAGTCCGCCACCGACACCGACGTCACCACCGAGATAGAGCACGGTGCTGCTGTCGCGCGCACTGCCTCGCATGTGCTCAGCCAGGACCCCCAGGTCCGCATCGTTGCGGATGAGCACATCCCCACTCCCCCCGCCGACACTCGCACGCAGCAAATCCCCCAGGGGTACGTCGGTCCAGCCCAGGTTGGGGGCAAACCGCACCAGCCCATCACGTGTGCGCACAACCCCGGGGACACCGACGCCGGTCCCGACCCAGGAGGCTCCGGGAGGGATCTCGGCCAAAACCTCATGGCTCACCTGGGTGACCTCGGCGATCAGCGTCGATTGATCACCATCATGATGCTGACGTTCGGCACGAGCAAAGACCTGTCCGCCCAGACCGACAAGGGCCGCGACCGTGCGTTCGACGCGCAGATCAAGGGCGAGCACAACAGCGGACCCCGGCACGGGCTCGACAACGAGGGACGGCCGGCCTACTCCACGGATATCGCCGGATCGCTCACGCACGAGCCCCAGCACCGCCAGAGCACTCACCAGGTCACCCACGGTGCTGCGATTCAGCCCGGTGACCGCTGTGATGTGCGATCGCGTTTGAGGGCCGTCCTGGTGGAGGAGGCGCAGGACGGTGGAGAGGTTTGCGCGACGCACCTCATCCTGCGTCGCGCCGGCAAGGGAAGTCACCGGTGTCGCTACCTACCGGTCGACGCAGCGCGTCTGCGCGAGATAGCGTCCACGCTCGCGGCCACGAGCAGCACGAGTCCGGTCACGACGAATTGAATACCCGACTGCTGGGTGATGAGGGGCAAACCGTTGGCGATGACCGCAATGACCAGCCCACCGATGACCGCATCCCGAATCTTGCCGCGCCCACCGAAGAGACTCGTGCCACCGATGACTGCCGCACCGACGGCAAAGAGCAGAGTTTGCGCCCCGCCGGTCGTCGGCGACACCGAGTTGTCACGAGACGCCAGCAACACACCCGCGATCGCGGCGAGTGTGGAGCAGAAGACAAAGCAGGTGATCATGAGGCGCTTGACGTTGATGCCTGCCCTGCGTGCCGCCTCACGATTGCCACCGACCGCATACACATGACGGCCAAAAGCGGTCCGCTGCAAGAGGAATGTGAGCCCGACCAGGAGCACCAGGATGACAACGACGACCCAGGGAACACCCTGGATGGTCACCTTGGCCGTGGGCAGTTGACGTTCCTGGTTGAGCAGGTACGTCGCCACGAGAATGAGGACCGCCAGGCCACCGACCTTCGCCCCCCAGACACTCATGGCCTCCGCGGGCAGACCTGCCGTGCGGCGACGCCGGATGCTGGCCAGCGTGCTCAGGGCAAACCCTGCGATGACGATGATGGCGAGGAGCCAGCCGCCCATCACGGGCATATTGCCGTTCATCACGACAAGGATTGCCTCGCTGCGGATAGGGATCGTGCCGCCCTCACCGATGATGAGCAGCATGGCTCCCTGGAGCGCGAGGAACATGGCGAGTGTGACGACGAAGCTCGGGATACCCAACCGGGCCACGAGGGAACCGATAACGAGCCCAATGGCCGCACCGGTGAGCAGGGCAGCCACCAGGGCGAGCGGCCAGACCAATCCCCAAGAGTCGAGGGCCACAGCAAGCACCGCAGCGCATGTGCCGGCGGCAAAACCTGCCGATAGGTCAATCTCGCCAAGGAGGAGGACGAAGACCAGCCCCATCGCGAGGACAATGATCGCCGCGCTCTGGTTGATGAGGTTGGCAAAGTTGAAGATGGACAGGAATGTCGAGCCCTCCAAGACTCCGAAGAGCACGATGAGGGCGATCAGGCCGAGTACGGCGGGCAGCGAGCCAATATCGCCTCCACGCACGCGCGCCCAGTAGTCACGAGCCGCCTGGCCCAGCCCTCCCGTGTCTCCTGCCGCTGGTACGTCGACGTCGGTGATCTGGGCAGTCATGCCGCGCCTCCCATTGCCGTCTCGGGCTGAAGCCCGATATCTCCGGAGCGACCGGTCGTGATGAGTTCGACCACCTGCTGCGAGCTCACCGTCGACTTCTCCACCTGCGCGGCCATCCGGCCGAGGTAGAGGCAGGCGATATCGTCGGCCACAGCCTGTACGTCATTCATGTTGTGCGAGATGAGGACGACGCCGAGGCCGTTATCGGCCAGGCGCCGGACGAGATTGAGGACCTGCTCGGTCTGAGCCACCCCCAGCGCAGCAGTCGGCTCGTCCAGGATGACCAGGTTGGAATTCCACAGCACCGCTCGGGCGATCGCGACGGTTTGGCGCTGACCACCGGAGAGGCTCGACACCTGCTGCCTGAGCGATTTCAAGGTCCGCACACTCAGGCCGGCGAGTGTCTCCGCTGCGCGCTTCTCCATCGACGTCTCATCGAGTGTCACACCACTCTTGATCTCTCGACCCAGGAACATGTTGTGGACGACATCGAGGTTGTCGCAGAGCGCGAGGTCTTGATACACGACCTCGATGCCCAGATCGTTGGCCTGCTTGGGCCCGCTGATAGACACAGGCTTGCCCTCATAGATGATCTGACCGCTTTCGAAGGGGTAGATACCAGCCACCCCCTTGATCAGGGTCGACTTCCCTGCACCGTTGTCCCCCACGAGAGCGGTGACCCGCCCGGCGCGCACGTCCAGGTCCACGTCACGCAGCACGTGGACGGGACCGAAGCTCTTGTTGATTCCGCGCAGCGACAGCAGGGGCTGGGATGGATCAGTCATCGTTCCTCGCAGGGTCGACGGAATGCTGCGGTTGAGTCTGACAGGAAGGCGACGGGGGCGGGCCGAATTGCAGCCCGCCCCCGTCGGTCTTCATGACGTGCTAGGCGAAGACACGGATCACTACGGCGTGATGCCGTACTCCGCGCACTTCTCCTGGATCGCGGGGGTGGAGCAGACGCGATCGTAGGTGGTGAAGCCATCGGCGATGACGTCCTTGACGTTCTCGGGGAAGACCGAGATCGGCTCAAGCAGGACAGCCTTCACAGTGCCGCCCGTCTCCGTGTCGGTGACCGACGCGGTAGCGAGGCCGTCGGCAGTCGGAATCTCACCCTTGGAAAGCGCGACTGCCAGAGCGGCAGCAGCATCGGCCTCGGCCTTGATGGCCTTGTAGACGGTCATGCACTGAGTGCCGAGCAGCACGCGCTGCAGGCCCTCATCGGTGGCATCCTGGCCCGTCACGGGGATCTGGCCAGCAACACCATTGCGCTCGAGCACGGCGATTGCCGCACCGCCGAGACCATCATTGGCTGACGCAACGCCGATCAGATCGCCACCCACCTCGGTGTACATCTGCTCGAAGATCGTGCCCGCCTTGGTGTTGTCCCAGTCGGGGACACTCTGGTCAGCAGCGATGTCGTAGCCGGCACCGGTGATGACGGCTTCGTAGCCCTCCTTGAAGAGGGTGGCGTTGTTGTCGGTCGGTGAACCGTTGAGCAGAGCCACCGGACCTGAGTCGTTGCCATTGTTCTGCATGCAGGTGACAAGACCCTCACCGATCTTGGTGCCGACCGCGACGTTGTCGAAGGAGACGTAGTACTGCGCGCCCCCACCCAGCGTGAGGCGGTCGTAGTCGATCGTCGGGACACCCTGCTCATCAGCCTTCTTGATGACGGCTGCAGCCGAGGGGCTGTCCAGGTTGACGATCATGAGCACGTTGATGCCTGAATTCAGCATCTGGTCGGCGATCGTGGCGAACTTCGCCTTGTCGCCATTGGCATTTTGGATGTCGTACTCGACGCCTGCGGCCGTGAAGGCCTGCTCGAGGAACGGACGATCCGCTGTCTCCCAGCGCGCCGAGGATGCAGCATCCGGGAGGATGACTCCGACCTTGGCGACCGAGGGTGCCGGAGCAGCTGAGCTGCTCGCGGGTGCGGCGGAACTGGATGCGGCGTCGCCACCGCTACCACCGCATGCGGCGAGGAGGAGACCGGCGGCCGCGAGGCCGGCGAAAGCTCCGAATGTGCGCTTGGACATGTGTGTCCTTTCTCAGCAGGGCGACCCTGCGGGTGTCGGTTGAGCGGTTGCGCGGTGACCGACTCGGCTAGGCGCCGAGAATCGTGTCGATCACCAACTGGTCCAGCTGCTCGTTGCGATATCCACGGCTGGCCAGGGCTTCGGGGTCGAACTTCTCGTCGAGGAGCTCGTGTGCGGCGGCCGGTGTGAAGGCACCGACCGTGGGGATGGCGAGTTCGGGCACACCGGCATCAGCAAAGGCCTGCTGCACCCTGGGGTTGGCGTCAAACTCCCGCGCCTTCTCGCGGAAGATCAGATACGTGCGGATGCACCCGCGCGCGAAGTCCCACACACCGTCCGCACCCTCGTTGCGGTAGGGACGGGCGTCGAAGTGCTTCGGGCCGGCGTAACCGGAATTCTCCAAAAGTCGGACCAGGAAGAAGTCATCCTTGAGTCCCTCGGAACCAAAGCGGAGGTCTTGATCAAAGCGGCCAATCTTCTGGTCGTTGAGATCAATGTGGAAGAGCTTGTCCTGCCACAGCGTCTGCGCAACACCCTGGTAGAAACTCAGGCCGGCCATGGTCTCGTGGGCAACCTCGGGATTGAGCCCGACCATGTCGGCGTGGTCCAGGGTGTGAATGAAGGCCAAGGCGTGACCAACCGTGGGCAGGAAGGTGTCTCCCCGGGGCTCATTGGGCTTGGGCTCGATGGCAAACCGGATGTTGTAACCCTTGTCCACCACGTAGCCCGCCAGGAAGTCCAGCGCCTCGCGATAGCGATCGAGGGCGTCCGACGGTGTCTTGGAGGCGGCAGATTCAACACCCTCGCGACCACCCCAGAAGACGTACGTCGGCGCACCAAGCTCAGCGGCAACGTCAAGGTTGCGCATGCTCTTGGCGAGTGCGTAGCGACGTACATTGCGATCATTGGATGTGAAGGCACCGTCCTTGAAGAGCGGATGCCAAAAGAGATTGGTCGTGGCCATGGAGCAGACGATGCCGGTCTGGTCGAGTGCCTTCTTGAAACGATCAAGCTCGGCGCGACGCTGCGCCTCGGGTGCACCGAAGGTCATGAGGTCGTCGTCGTGGAAGCTCACACCCCAGGCGCCGATGTCGGCGAGGCCCTTGACGTAGTCGACCGGATCTATGGGCGGACGGGTCGAGTCGCCGAAGGGGTCACGGCCAGGATGACCGATCGTCCACATCCCGAAAGCGAACTTATCCTCCGGGGTCGGGGTGTAATCGCCCACGCATTCCCCCCTCACCTCGGCGCCACCTCGCATGGATGCGGCGCGTCCTCGTGTGATCAACCAATTGTTGTCAGCCCGAACATATGTCCGGGAGGTGACCTGCGCAACACCGGAGGGTGACCGATTGGATAACAAATCCATCACGCCAGCGCCTGATTGCGGCGCCGGGAGGCTCAGCGACCGTGGACCTGCCGTCGCGCGGCGGCGTAGGCCTCGCGCACCCCCGGCCGCGGCTGCGGATCGCGGACCACCTGTCCGGCGAGGGTCCACTCCGGTGGCTCACTGCCACCGAGGACAGCCCATGCCGCCTGGCGCGCGGCCCCATCGGCGACGTACTCACCGGGCGGAGGGATCACAAGGGGCAGGTCAAACACGGTGGTGGCCACGTCCTGCACCGCCGGATTGGCCGCGGCACCACCGACGAGCACGATGCGCTCGGGGATGACGCCCTGGGCACGAAGCGCATCGACGGCATCGGCGAGTCCGCAGAGCATCCCCTCGATGGCGGCGCGCGCAAGGTTGGCCGGCGTCATCGACTCCCGTGTCATGCCGATGAGGGATCCGGTCGCCTCCGGGAGATTCGGCGTGCGCTCACCGTCGAGGTAGGGCAGCAGCACCAGACCGCCACTTCCCGGTGATGCTTCACGTGCCATGCGGGTCACACCGTCAAGGTCGGTGCCGATCATGGTCGCCGCTGCAGTGAGCACGCGCGCCGCATTGAGTGTGCACACCAGAGGCAGGAATCTCCCGGTCGCATCAGCGAATCCCGCCACCTCACCGCTGGGATCCGCGGTGGGTGTGGTGGAGACAGCGAACGCCGTCCCCGATGTGCCGAGTGACACCACGACATCGCCGGGTCGAGCTCCCACCCCGAGGGCCGCCCCCATGTTGTCTCCGGTGCCCGGTGCCAAGGAGATCCCCGCGGCGGTCTCCCCGACAATCTCGCTCGGCAGGGCCACTCGCGGGACGTCGTACGCGCGACCGAAGGCCAACTCGAGCAGGTCGAGTCGATACGCGTCCTCAGCCGGTGACCAGTAGCCGGTGCCGGAGACATCTCCCCGATCCGTCGTCGCACCAGCAGGGCACCCGGCGAGCTTCCAGGTCAGCCAGTCATGCGGCAGGAGCACGCGCGCGACGCGTGCAGCGAGCTCGGGTTCGTTGCGCGCGAGCCAGCGGACCTTGGAGATGGTGAACGACGCGACGGGCACACTGCCGACCGCATCAGCCCAGGCCTGCGGGCCGCCCCACTCCGCGACGAGGTCGGCGGCATCCTGCGCAGAGCGCGTGTCATTCCACAGCAGCGCCGGCCGGACGATCTCACCCGCATCGTCGAGGGTGACCATGCCGTGTTGTTGCGCCGCGACAGACATCGCCTCGACATCGTCGAGCAGCCCGTCACTGGCCTGCGTGAGCGCGGTCCACCAGTGGTCGGGATGCACCTCGGTGCCATCCGGGTGGGTCGCCCGGCCCTCGCGGACGAGTGCACCGGTGTGGGCATCCCGTACGACGACCTTGACGGATTGGGTGGAGGAGTCGACTCCGGCGACGAGGGCCATGGCGCGACGCTACCGCTGATCCTTGGTGACTTCACGGCCCAGGATCGTGTCCTCACGCTCGAGGAGTTGCACATCCGCCTCGAGAGCGTCCAGGGCATCGCGGATAGCCCGGACCTGGGCGAGCGCATCCGCATGGGGACCGGACTTTCCCTGGGCCTCGCGCAGCGCCTCACGCTCGCGCGCACTCTCCATCGAACTGATGATGATGCCGATGAGGAGGTTGAAGATGACGAAGGCCGCCACAAGCACGTAGGAGACGAAGTACAGCGTCGCCCATGGCGTGACGCTCATCGCCTCCTCGAGATACGTGGGGAAGTTCTCCAGCGTCAGCAGGACGAAGAGCGTGAGCATCGCCCGCGTGATCGTCCCCCAGGTCTCCGGCAGCGCCTGACCGAAGATGGCCCAGCCGACCATGCCGTAGATGAAGAGGATGAGGAAGGTCAGCACCACGATGCTGCCGAGCGGGGGGATGGAGCGCACGACCGTCGCGATGAGCACCCGGGCATCGGGCAGGAACCTCAGCAGGCGCGCGATGCGGGCAAGTCGCAGGATGCGCAGCAGGGTGGCGTTCTCCCGAACCCCCGGGATCCACACGCCCCCGATGATGATCAGATCAAAGACATTCCAGCCACTCTTGAAGAAGTCCTGAGGCCGGCGACCATACGAGGCAAATCTCACGACAAGTTCGACCACGAAGATCGCGTAGCAGACGTCATTGGCCAGAGTGAGCGTCTCGCCGTACTCCGCCGTCAAGGTAGGGAACCTCTCGAGGCCCAGCACGATCGCATTGGCCACGATGACGGCCGCGATGCACAGGTTGAAGGCTTCCGAGTCGACGATTCGGGCGAGCCGACCTGTCCGGTTGGGCCCACTGCTCTGGGTCGTAGTCACGCCATCGATAGTAGGACGACGGCACCGGGCTGCGGCGGTGTGAGTCGCACTTTCCCCGGAGGCCCCCGCCGGGGAATCAGACGCCGAAGCTGGCCGATTCGAAGCGCTGCACGGCATCATCCGGACCCTCAACGTCAAGGATGACCGCCCGACCACCGTAGAGACGCAGCAGCAATTCGAGGGGCTCGCCCGTGAGAGTCACCGCCGGCATCCCCGATGTGGCCACGGCCGATTCACCCGTGTCACTACGTCGCAGCACCACGCCGACGGGGCTGGACCGTGCTAGCAGGCGCGCAGCCTTGGCCAGTCGACCCCAGATGACCGCCTGCTCCGCT
Source organism: Candidatus Nanopelagicales bacterium (assembly GCA_030726915.1). GTDB lineage: Bacteria > Actinomycetota > Actinomycetes > S36-B12 > S36-B12 > Mxb001. The sequence continues at coordinate 1,240 of JANRCR010000048.1, read as the reverse complement.
GCCGACAGATCACGCGGCTGCCACTGTGGCTGCGCACGACGCACGTCCTCATGGTGGATCACGTACTCAAAGAGATTGGCCAATCCCTGCACGCCCGGTAGGCGGAAGGGTGAGTAGACCGGCGGCCCCGTGCGCACGCTGGCCACGAGGTGCGACCACGGGCGAGCCGCGATGCTCGCCTGCACCGATTCCGTATGCCTCGCCAACGGGCGAATGAGGATGCCCACCGCCGCGTCCGGACGGGACTCACGCACGACTAGGTGGGCTGCCAGGTCCCGCGTGGTCCAGGTCCCACACAGCGTGGGAGCGTCCGGACCCACCTCCATGAAGAGGTCACAGATATCTCGACGCTCGTCCCGTGCCACATCAATCGCCTTCACATCCGCGATCGTTGCACAGATTGTGGCCTTCTCCCGGCGAAGCCGGCAGCGTCAGTCGATCGGGAGGCGCATCGCCACCGTACGACGTATCGAGATGGGCACCTCACGGTCGGGCCCAGCCGCACGCGCCAAACGCTGGACGGCGGCGACTCGCCGCAACTCAGTCACATGGGGGAGATAAAGAGCCTCGACCACCTGCGCAGCGTCACGGTCATCGCAAAGGGGATGGGTGAAGCGCAGTGCTCGATCGTCGATCGTCGTCAGTCCCGCTGCCGTGTGCCGAAGCCGCAGCCTGCGGCGGCTGAAACGCTGCGGGACCTCGGGCATGTGCCGCAATCCGAGAAGCAGCGGGACCGTGACCCGCACATCCGCGATGCGCACCGGCCGCGTCACCGGCCGGATGGTCACAAAAAGACCCCCGGGTCGCAGGACACGCGCGACCTCGGCCAGGACGGTCTCCACGGGCCGCAGCAGCATGATCGCCATGGAGCACACCACCGCATCGGCGCTGCCGCGATCAATCGGGAGGCTGCCGGCATCGGCTCGCAGGAGCGGGCCCCGCTCGCGATCAGCGGCGAGCCTGAGTTCAGCCTCGGATACGTCGAGGCCGACGTAGTGCGAAGTCTGCGGGAGCAGGTCGTAGAGCGGAGCGCTGCCACAGGCGAGATCAATTACCCGCTCCGGATGGCGCGGCAGGGCAGAGCGCAGCCACTCGTACGGCGTACCCACATCCGGATGGACTGCCCGCGTCAACAGTCGCTCGGTGATGCCGGCATGGGATCGGTGATAGTCAGTGAGGTAGTCCGACCAACCATCATCCGTCGACATACCGTCTCCTACGTGCATCACACGAGTGGGTC
>JANRCR010000047.1:53238-62807 GCA_030726915.1 Candidatus Nanopelagicales bacterium | reverse complement strand
GGGGTATGTGATGACACATGTGCTCCTCACGTTAGGCCGCGCGACGGTTCCGCTTAGATTCTAAGTAGTGCTCGCCCACCAGGTCGGTGACCATCCCCGTCCACACCGCACAGCACCATCACGGGTCCGGTGGCAGTCCACCGGCTCGGGAAGGCGCTGACCCGAGTGTCGGTGCAGCACTAGGTGCCCGCAATGCGGTGGCTCGGTGGTGAACCCAAAAATGGACAAATTGGACTATTGGGTCGCAGAAGTGGATCAATGGGCGCTGCGTATGGGGCACCTGGAGCGGACCCGCAAGCACGACGCGGAAACCCCATGTCGTGAATGAGGTTGTCCGAGTGGGCCCGGCCGGTCTCGAACCGACGACCCCTTCCTTGTAAGGGAAGTGCTCTACCAACTGAGCTACAGGCCCCGCGTGACGTGTCGCAATGGTCCGAGGCTAGCGACGGTAACCTCGCCACATGGCTGCACCCTCCCTTGCTGACGTGGTCGACGCTCTTGAGGGGCGCTACCCCGTCACGACTGCGGCTGAATGGGACGCCGTGGGCCTCGTGTGTGGTGACCCCGCGATGACTGTCTCGTCGATCCTGTGGGCGGTCGATCCGACGTCCGTCGTCGTCGATGAGGCCATCGACGCTGGTGTTGACCTCGTCATCACGCACCATCCGCTCTTTCTCACCGGGGTGCACTCTGTGGCGGCAACGGACGCGAAGGGCCGGGTGGTTCATCGCCTGCTTGAGTCGGGAATCGCCCTGTATTGCGCCCACACCAATGCGGATGTGGCCCACCCCGGGGTGTCGGACGCCCTCGCCGCGGCACTGGGTCTGGGGGACCTTGTCCCGCTGGATCCGTCGGGCCTCGGCTGCGTCGGCACGATCGACCCTGCGGTGTCACTTGCTGACTTCGCCGCACAGGTCGCTGCGGCTCTCCCATCGACGCACCACGGTGTGCGCGTTGCGGGCGACACCGCGCACCTGGTCCGACGCGTGGCGGTCTGTGGGGGATCCGGTGACGGGCTGCTGGTGTGTGCGACGGCTGCGGGTGCTGATGTTTATGTGACGGCTGATCTGAAGCATCACCGGACCCTGGAGCATCTCGAGGACGGTGGTTGTGCGCTGATCGATGTCGCTCACTGGGCGAGTGAGTGGCCGTGGCTGGCGCAGGCTGCGGTCCTCCTCGAGGCAGACCTTGCCATCCAGGGCAGTACGGTGGGCAGCATTGTGTCCGCAGTGCCCACCGACCCGTGGGCCATGTCGATAAGAGGTGCGCACTGAACGCCGATCCGCACGAGCAACTGACCCTTCTCGACGTCCAGCGGCTCGACCTCGAGATCGATCGCGTGCGCCATCGACGTGCGGGGCTCCCCGAGATGGTGCGCGTGCGTGAGTTGGAGGTGCAGTCTCGGACTCTCGGCGATGTGATCACCAAGGCGGCTGTCGAGGTGAGCGATCTGGAGGCCGATCAGCGCAAGGCGGACGCAGACGTGGATCTGGTGCGCATGCGAGCGGAGAAGGATCGGGTCCTGCTCGACACCATCAATGACGCGAAGCAGTTGTCCAACCTTCAGCACGAGTTGGAGTCGCTGGCTCGACGCCAGTCCGAGCTCGAGGATGTCGAGTTGGAGATCATGGAGCAGCTCGAATCGGCGCAAAAGGCGCACGCCGCGCACCTGGCAGAGCGTGACGGTGTCGCCGCCGATCTCCTCCTTGCACGCCAGGTGTTGGCCGAGGCCTTGGCCGCACTCGCGGCGGAGGAGGAGGCAGCCATCGCTGATCGCGCAGTCACAGCACGGTCTCTCCCGGCCGAACTCCTCGCGCTGTATGACAAGTTGCGTGCAGACCAGGGTGGCGTTGGTGCAGCTGCCCTGTACCGCGGCCGATGTGAGGGCTGTCGGATCGAGTTGACACCCGTGGACATCGCTCGCATCCGTGCCGCAGCAGAGACGGAGGTGCTTCGCTGTGAGGAGTGCCGAAGGATCCTCATCCGTACGGCGGATTCCGGCCTGTGAGTCGCCTGCTCATCGTCGAGGCTGATGGCGGTTCGCGGGGCAATCCTGGTCCGGCCGCTTATGGAGCGCTTGTGCGAGACGGTGAGACCGGACGCATCCTTGCCGAAGTAGCCGAGACCATCGGCGAGGCCACGAACAATGTCGCGGAATACAGGGGCATGTTGGCCGGCTTGCAGTGTGCCCAGGGGATTGACCCCGGGGCACGGGTTGAAGCCCGACTGGACTCCAAACTCATCGTTGAGCAGATGTCTGGCCGATGGGCGATCAGGAACGCGGCCCTGCGCGAACTTGCCCTGGCGGCCCGGCGGATCCCGCTCGAGGTGACCTACACCTGGGTCCCACGCGAGCGCAACACTGCTGCGGATCGACTGGTCAACGAAGCGTTGGACGCCCAGGCCCATGGCGAGAGGATCCGCATTGATCGACGTATCGGATCGGGACTTCCCGATGCTGATGACGTTGTCGGAGAGGCCCGTGAGCAACGTGCCGAGGAGGTGCGCCAGGAGCATCGCCCCCACCGACTGGTGGGCTGGGCACAAGATCTTGGCACCCCGACCACCATGCTCCTGGGACGCCATGGCGCGACCGAGTACAGCCTGGACAAACGGTTCTCCGGAGCGGGCGGATTCGATGCCCCGCTCGCCGCCGTGGGTCTGCGGCAGGCGGAGGCGCTCGGACGCGAGATCGCTGCCCGCGGGGGAGTCGATGCCATCGTCGCTTCACCACTGCTGCGCACCCTTCAGACTGCCGAGCGAGTTGCCCATCACACCGGCGCGAGCATCGACGTAGATGCCGGCATCATCGAATGCGGCTTCGGTGAGTGGGATGGCCACACCTTTGCCGAGGTCAGCGCGACCTGGCCAATCGAGTTGGCCGCCTGGCTGTCATCCACCGATGTCGCGCCTCCCGGTGGAGAGTCGTTTGCCGAATGCCGTGATCGCGTGGACCGTGCCCGTCGCGGGATCCTCCAGCGACACGGTGGTCAGCGAATTGCTGTTATCTCTCACGTGTCACCGATCAAGTTGCTCACCGGAATCTGCGTGGATGCCCCGCTGACAAGCCTGTACCGAATGGAGCTCACCCCCTGCTCGTTGACGACGATTGCCTGGTTCCCCGATGGCAACTCATCACTCTTTGGCTTCGCCGAGTCTGCACATCTTCGGGACGTGGACGCAGGCTTCGGTGTCTGATCTGCAGACGCGATCTACACCTCGTCCACGATGACGTCGAGCGTCCACGGGTCACCCGCTCGGCGAGGGGCCGCAGTCTCGACCGGATAACCCGCACCGCTGAGGATCCGGACCAGTCCGTCCACGCTCGTAGCGCGGGGCTCGTGGAGCAGTGTCCTCGTCAGGTATCCCTTCGTGGCCTTGTTGTGGTGGCTGACCACCACGCGTCGACCGCCGCGATCCTGGAGCACCCGGATGACCGCCGTGCGATCAGCCAGGGCCGCGGGCACCGGACCGAGTGAGACGTACGCCGATGAGCGCATGTCGATCACAATGCCGCGTCCGGCAGCCGCGACGAGGGCGACGGAGACCACATCCCGCCACGCCGCTGACAGTCGACCCACACCGGGCAGGACCGTGTTTGCGGAGAGGCGGTAGGCGGGGATGTGATCGTTGACACGCACCAGGCCGAAGAGCGCCGAGGCGATGGCGAGGTCCTTGGCGGCTCGACCGCGGGCTCGTGTGCCAAGGCTGCCCAGATCGAGGGCGTCGTACAAAACACCACGGTAAATCTCGCCGGCGGGCGCGGTGGGGGCAGAGAGGAGCCGGCGATTGCGTTCGAGCTCCCCGTCCTGCCGGATCGAAATGCCGAGGGTTGTGCGTGCCCTGGCTGCGGGACCCTCGCACAGGCGCACGAGGGCATCGGTGACAGCCATGCGAGTGTCCGTGAGTGTGGGGAAAGAGAGTTGTGGCAGGGCGAGAGGTCCGCCGGAGACCGGCGACTCCTTGCCCTCGCTCGGGGGCAGCAGGATGAGCATGCCCCCACGCTAGGGCCTGTGATCAATAGCGCGTGTGACCGTGCTTAGGCGCGGCTGACCTGTAGAGCGGTGCGAGTAGGGCCTCGGCGAGGACGGCGAGCCCAACCCCGGCAAGTGTCGCGAACAGGCGAGCGGCCGCTGTCGAGTCGAAATTGGTGGGCGAGGAGGTGAGCAGGACGATGGCTGGCGTGAGGAGTGAGGCGAACAGCCAGTAGGGATACGCGGGATTCATGAGAAGGTACGTCGCCACCAGCATGAAGATCATCCCGATGATCACGATGAGTGGTTGCCAGGGGATGAGCTCATGGATAGTGCTCGCGATCAGCAGCCCAAGAATCGTGCCGGCGGTGCGCTGCCAGGTGCGCTGGAAGGAGTCCTGTAGATAGGGCTGGAAGACGACAACCACCGTGAGGATGAACCAGGCGCCCCCATGTCCCCAGTTGACGTTGACCGAGACGAATGCTGCGATGCCGGTCAGGACGGCGATGGTGATGGCGTAGGCCCAGGTGCGGTCCCATGCTTCCAGAGCCGGGGTCGGATGCGTTGGCACCCGGAGTCGGACGACACGGCCGACAGCCACACCCCAGAGCGAACTGGCCAGGGTTGCTCCGGCGAGGATGAGGGCATTGCGGGGTGCGGCGGTGGCGAAGGCAGGTGTTTGGCAGATCACGAAGCCCACGGTGATGATGACCACGATGAGCACCTTCGAGCGTCCCCAACGACAGGCCACCCCGACAAGGAGTGCGGTCACGGCCATGATGGCGGCACCGGCGATGGCATTGCCCGTGGTCGCCGCCGCCAATCCACTGGCCAGTGACACGCCGACCGATGCCAGGAGCGCCGTGCGCAGGTCCGCCAAGATGGCGGGCACTAAACCGACGGCCACCGGCAGCACGAGGGCACCCGCGGCTGCGGAGTACCCGAGGAGATGGGCAGCCACTGTGGGCACCAGGAGTGCCAGACCCAACAGGGCCACGATGATGGATGTGCGTCCGAATCGCCCCATGCTCGACCTCCCTGGCGATGCGCCTCGTCCGTGCCGCACCCTAGACCAGCGGGGAGCTTTCTGCGGGTAGTCTGGGGGTACGGCGGACGAGCCGACCGGGTGATCGCGGTGCTGATGACGTGTCGTCAGTGTCGAGGAAAGTCCGGGCTCCACAGGGCACGGTGGTGGGTAACACCCACCCGGGGCAACCCGCGGGACAGTGCCACAGAAAACAAACCGCCGACCGAGAGGTCGGTAAGGGTGAAACGGTGGTGTAAGAGACCACCAGCGCCGCAGGTGACTGCGGTGGCTAGGCAAACCCCACCCGGAGCTAGACCAAGTGGACCCGCAAGGGTCCAAGCAGGAGAGTCGCCCGCTCGGTCTTCGGACCCATCCTGCTGGTAGGTCGCACGAGGCCATCGGCAACGGTGGTCCCAGATGGATGATCACCCCTCGCGCAAGCGAGGACAGAACCCGGCTTATAGGTCGACTCGTCCGCCGCCCTGCAGCGATCCATGCCGTGACGTGCCGCGTGAAGCGAGACGTCGCGAACGAGCGGGATTTCGCCGACTACGACGTGGCCGGTCCGGCTGACGTTGTATCGGCGGATGCTGCGTCGGCCTGGCGTGCCAGTTTGAGCAGGCGGGTGAGTTGCTTGTCGAAGACTCGGGTGACATCGCGAGCACCGGCTGACTTCAGCGACTGGATGGGTTCACCCGTGCTCTCCGCCTGCTGGAGCGCGACGCGCTCGGGAATGGCGGGCTTGAGGATCGCGCCTGCGCCGTGGATGTCCACGAGTTCCTTCTTGCGGTAGCGATGCTCATCGGTCTTTTCGCGTAGGCGGTTGACGATGATTCCCGCGAACACAAGATCAGGATTCACGGAGTCGCGAATCTCATCAATCTCGTAGATCGCCCGGTCTGCACCTTGCGCACCGAAGTACGACGGTGTGGTCACCACGACCGCGAGTGTCGATGCTGCCAATGCTTCCCGGGTCAGTGCCCCCAGGGACGGTGGGCAGTCCAGGATCACGACGTCGTAGCCCTCCAGTCGTTTGAGGGCGCGGGCTAGCTTGGGTGTGAAGGCGCGAGGCCCGGTCCACGAGTCAAAACGAATGAGGGCGGGGTCGCTCGCGACCACGTCGACGCGTCCCTGCTTAAAGGCCCAGGCGGTCTTGCTGATCGCCTCGCGCATCGAGTCGGAGGTGGGGTGGGAGAGGAGGGTCGCGGCGTGACGGCGCCCGTGGCGCGCCTGCAGGATGGATGTGGCATTGCCCTGTGGGTCCAGATCGACCAGGAGGACGCTGAGTCCGCGCTTGGCCGCGGCCCCGGCGAGGCCGAGGGCCACGGATGTCTTGCCTACGCCGCCCTTGAGGCTCAAAACGCTGATGGAGATCACGAGACATCAGTGTGTCGGGCTTAGGGCCTCGGTGCACCCCCGGGGGCCATATTGCTCGCATATCGGAGGCCGAGGGCGCCCAGATCCCCCCGTGGGGCGCGGCTGAGCGGATGTCCCGCGGGTCAGCGCCCCATGTCGGTGACCCGGTGTGGGGCGCCGTCGCGCGTGTAGGTCGTCCACTCGCCCACGGGATGACCCGCGGCGAAGGATCCCGACCGGAGGGGCGAGCCATCACGGCGGTAGAAGGTCCAGGATCCCTGCTGCAGCCCCTCGCGCACCCGACCTCGGTACGTGAGGTAGCCATTGTCGTAGAACTCCTTGGTGATGCCCGATGCCTTGGGGTAGGAAGCATTGATCTGCGTGATGCGGGCCCGGACGACCTGCCGCAGCAGGGGAAGGGGAGCGGCGGTGTCGCGCGGGATGTGGATTGTGCCCTTTGTGGTCGTGTACGGCGTCAATTCGCCCGAGAGCGCCACGATGACCCCCGGGCCGGGGAAGAGGCTGTTGTGATCGGAGAATCCGCTGAAACTCACGACGAGGTCACCGTCAATGCGATAGGTGGGCATGCCCCAGGCGAGGACCTCCTCGGCCCCCGGAAGGAGCCGCTGCAGCGCGGCGCGAAGTGAGTTGAGCGCCCGACGCTGGGGAGGGGGAAATGGACGCAGGAATTCCTCAACCGTGGTCATGCGCAATCTCCCGTCGTGCCGGGTACCTCCGGACGACGTAGGTGATCGGATACGAGTGAGCAGAGGCGGCCAAACTCGGCAAACTCCTCCGGGGTGAGTACGTCGACGAGATGCTCGCGCACGCTCTCGACGTGGAGGGGGGCAACCCGGACGAGGAAGTCCCTTCCCGCTGGCGTGAGCACGGCAAAGAAGCCACGTCGATCACCGCTGCAGGGCTGGCGATCAACCAACCCAGCCTCGGTGAGCCGATCAATTTGATGGGAGAGCCTGCTGCGTGACGACAGTGTCGCCGACGCGAGATCACTCATGCGCAGGCGATGTTCAGGCGCTTCCGAGAGATTGACGAGGATCTCGTAGTCCGCCAGCGAGATATTGGCCTGTGCCTGAAGATCGCGGCCGAGGCGATCCGGCAGGAGGAGGGACACCGCAACCCACGACCGCCAGGCATCCTGCTCATGTTCAGATAGCCAGCGGGTCGTCATCGGCCTGCCATGTCCCAGATACGGACACCGCCGAGAATTCCGGCCGTGTTGGGCACGATCACACCCCTGGGTCCGATGTCGGACGGCTCAAGTCGCTGGGCGTTGCCACCGCCGACGTAGATCCGATCAAAGAAGAGCATGTCGTGGAAATTGCTAATGGCCTGGTGCACATCCGGCCGCCACCGCTTCGTACCAATCTTTTTGCGTCGCGCTTCGCCGAGGGCGATGTCCGTGGACATGCCCTTGCGGAAGGGCCCGTGAGACAGGTCAAAGTGGGGCAGCAGTGCCCCGTCGTAGAAGAGCGCGGTGCCCACCCCCGTGCCCAGTGTCATGACAAATTCCACACCGCGGCCGTCGATAACGGCAGCCCCCTGCATGTCTGCATCATTGACGACGGTGGTGGGCAGGTCGAAAGCGTGGGCAAGTGCATCAGCCAGGGGGAAGCCGTCCCACTGCTGTGCGAGATCGGCATCGGTGGGGCCGCCGTACTCCCGCCGCGTGAAGGCGGGAACTTCGAGCACGATGCCATGACGGACCAAACCGGGGAAGCCCACGGACACACGGTGGTAGCCGCGAAGGGGCGCGGTCAGGGCCACCAGGGACGACGTCAGCAGGGTGGGGGGGCATGGATAGGGCGTGGGGACTTTGACGCGACCGCCCACCATGACGCCCTGGGAATTGACCACGGCAGCTTTGAGTCCGGTGCCACCCACATCGATCCCAAGAGTCAGGACGTCGTGGTGCCACGTTGTCGGGAACGTCGTCATGAGGTCTCCCATCACACCATCAGGGCAGCGTGAGGATTTCGCTACCGCTGCCGGTGACGAGGATGGTGTGCTCGAACTGCGCCGTCAAGCGTCGATCCTTCGTGACAACGGTCCACCCGTCGTCCCATATGTCGTAGTCATACGTGCCGAGGGTGATCATGGGCTCAATCGTGAAGGTCATGCCTGCATCCATGACGGTGTCGTAGCGGGGGTCGTCGTAGTGGGGGACAACGAGACCGCTATGGAATGTGGTGCCGATCCCGTGTCCTGTGAAGTCACGCACGACGCCGTAGTTGAAGCGCTTGGCGAAACTTTCGATGACTCGTCCGACGACGTTGATGGGCCGACCCGGGGCCACGGCCTTGATCCCTCGAAGAGTCGCCTCATGAGTGCGCTCAATGAGCAGTTGTGCCTGCTCGGAAATGTCACCGACGGGAAAGGTGGCGTTGGTGTCACCGTGGACCCCGTCGATGAATGCGGTGATGTCGATATTGCAGATATCGCCCTCGAGCAGAACGGTCGAATCCGGGATGCCGTGGCAGATGACCTCGTTGACGGAGGCGCACAACGATTTGGGGAATCCGCGGTAGCCGAGCGTGGACGGGTAGGCGTGATGGTCCAGAAGGTAATCGTGCCCGATGCGATCGAGCGCGTCGGTGGTTATGCCCGGGACGATCGCCCTCCCCACCTCCTGAAGGGCCTGAGCGGCAAGTCGACCAGCGACCCGCATCCGCTCGATGGTCTCGAGATCCTTGATTTCGGGTCCGGTGAAGCGCTGGGGCGCCGGGCGATCGACGTACTCGGGGCGAGGAATGTGGACGGGGACGGCCCGACGCGGGGACTGGACTCCGGGGACAAGGGGCGCCCGCGTGACGGTCATGGAAGAAGTGTAGGTGTCTCAGGGATCCTGAGTCGGCGCCGCTAGGGTGGTTCGTGAAACGACGTGAGGAGCAAACGTGGACCTAGGTCTCGCTGGTGATGATCAGTGGTGGTACAACCTGCGCACTCAGACCGTGGAACGCGGTTCAGGAGATCCCAACTCTGAGCGGATGGGGCCCTATGCGACCGAGTCGGAGGCGGAGACAGCCATGGAGCGGGCTCGTGCGCGCACCGAGGCGTGGGATGCAAACGAGGATTGATCAGGTCATGACGAAGGCCCGCACCGTTGGGTGCGGGCCTTCGTCTTAGGTCAACCTAGCGCTTGCGCGCCGGAGCCCTCTTAGCCGTGCGCTTGCGCGCCGGCGCCCTTTTGGCTG
>JANRCR010000047.1:36935-53138 GCA_030726915.1 Candidatus Nanopelagicales bacterium | reverse complement strand
CGGCCTTGCGGGCCGGTGCCTTCTTGGCAACACGCTTGCGCGCGGGTGCCTTCTTAGCAGCGGCCTTGCGGGCCGGAGCCTTCTTAGCAGCAGCCTTCTTGACAACGCGCTTGCGCGCGGGTGCCTTCTTAGCTGCGGCCTTGCGGGCCGGTGCCTTCTTAGCAACGCGCTTGCGCGCAGGTGCCTTCTTGGCAGTGCGCTTGCGCGCGGGTGCCTTCTTAGCAGCGGCCTTGCGGGCCGGTGCCTTCTTGGCAACACGCTTGCGCGCGGGTGCCTTCTTGGCTGCGGCCTTCTTGGCCGGAGCCTTCTTAGCAACGCGCTTGCGCGCAGGTGCCTTCTTAGCTACTGCGCGTTTTGCGGGGGCCTTCTTGGCCGTCCGCTTGCGCGCGGTGGTCTTCTTCGCGACCGCCACGGTGCCTCCAGTTGGTCGTTCCTTGCCCCTTGGCAAGGTTGTACAGGGACAACTGTTGCAGATTCGACGCCAAATTCGCGACACCACCGCAATTTCGTGCGTCGGTGTGTCGCGAAACCAAAATGGACTTCGTTCGTGCTAGCCGGTGTACGAACGTCGCGGGTGGTGTCGCGTCATGTCTGTGCACACCATGCGAGAGGTGGCCTGCGCACTGTGCAAGCAGACCCGTCGCTAGGGCAATTGATGTCACACACGTCACACAAATCGTCATCATCACCATGCATACCGAAATTAAGGGCAATGAAACAGGAACCTGACCATGTCTGCAGACGATGCGCACCGCGAGACGTCGCGTCGCACATCCGAGGGTGATGGGGACATTCCGTGAGCCTCACTCCACCGATCTGTGGAGTGGTCACGCACGTCACGAACGAGACAATCCTGGCAGGATGGTGCCATGACAACCCCTTCAGCTTCCCCAGCGCGGGACCCACATGACCTGCCGGATGTCCGGGCCGTCACGGTCGGAGTCCTCGGCGGCACGGGGGAGCAGGGCCGCGGTCTTGCCAGAAGGTTCGCGCTGGCAGGTTGCGATGTGGTCCTGGGGTCGCGCGATGCCCATCGTGCCGCGCAGGTTGCGGCTGACATGCCGGGTCGTGTGCGAGGCATGTCCAATCACGATTGTGCGGCCGCGGCCGAGATTGTCATCGTCGCGGTGCCCTGGGATGGTCACGCTGACCTGCTGAGGTCGCTGCAGTCATCCCTGGCTGAGCGCATCGTTGTCGACTGTGTCAATCCCCTGGGATTTGATAAGCAGGGTGCGTTCGCTTTAGCCGTGTCTGAAGGTTCCGCAGCGGAGCAGGCCGCGGCACTGCTTCCCGACTCCCGAGTTGTCGCCGCCTTCCATCACATCTCGGCAGTGTTGCTCCTCGACGAGAGCGTTGATCGCATTGACACGGATGTCCTCGTCCTGGGTGACGACCGGGAGGCGACCGATGCCGTTCAGGCACTCACCGGCTTGATTCCTGGGATGCGGGGTGTCTACGGAGGGCGGCTGCGCAACGCCGGGCAGGTTGAGGCCTTCACTGCCAACCTGATCTCGATGAATCGTCGGTATAGGGCGCATGCCGGAGTGCGCATCACAGACATTTAGCGCGTCGGGCATCAGTGCCCGTCGGGTCCGTGCGCGCTGCCGCCCGGTCTGGGGCGGATCAGGTGTAGGAGTGCTCTGGTGCGGGGTACGCCCCGGATCGAACATCGTCGGTCCACCGAGTTACGGCGTCCGTCAGGGTCCCGCGCATGTCGGCGTACGTCTTCACGAAGCGAGGTCGAGGCCCCTCGGTGAGACCCGCGAGGTCCTGCCAGACGATGACCTGGGCGTCGGTGGCCGAGCCGGCACCAATCCCGATGGTGGGCACAGTCAGCACCTCCGACACATGCGCGGCGAGCTCAGCGGGTACGACCTCAAGGACAACGGCGCACGCCCCGGCCGCCTGAAGTGCCTTGGCGTCTCGCAGCAGAGCCTCCCCTTCCTCGCCACGGCCCTGGACGCGATACCCGCCAAAAACATTGACCGACTGGGGGGTCAGGCCCAGGTGACCCACGACGGGGATCCCGGCGGCCACGAGGGCTTCGACCTGGGGCAGGACACGCTGGCCACCCTCAATCTTCACGGCATGCGCACCACCTTCCTTCATGAAGCGCATGGCCGACTCCATCGCCTGGCCTACGGACGACTGGTAGGAGCCGAAGGGCATATCCGCCACCACGAGGGCTCGCTCAGACCCGCGAACAACCGCAGCCACGAGTGGGAGCAAATCCTCCACCGTCACAGGCAGGGTGGAGTCGTATCCGTAGATCACCTGGGCGGCAGAGTCCCCGACCAGCAGGGTGGGGACACCGGCATCATCAAAGATTCGAGCGGTCACGGCGTCATACGCGGTGATCATCGCCCACTTCTCACCACGTGCGGTGGCCTCGTGAAGGTCGCGAATCGTGGTGCGCCGGGCGGCAGATGCATGTGACATAACTGTGCTCCCATCTCGAGGCTCCCGTGCGGAGTCCCCGGACGAGTCCATGGTGGCACACCCCCGTGTCCCGCGTCCTCCTACCGCGTGTCCTGCCATCCCAGCCCGGCCCGCATCGAGGTTGCCCCGACGGGGGCAGTGGCCGGGTCGTTACGATACGGAGCCGTTCCGGATATACCCGGATCTCAACGGCTGGACCTCAATGGCAGGAGAAGCATGTCTCGCGACGACTGGATGACGAGTGGGGAGGGCCACCCGCGTCGATGGGCCATCCTCAGCGTCCTCGTGGTGAGTCTTCTCATCGTTGTTATTGACAACACGGTCTTGAACATCGCACTTCCCACGATCCAGAAGGATCTGCAGGCGAGTGCGGCAGAACTTGTCTGGTCCATCGACAGTTACATCCTTGTCTTTGCCGCACTCCTCTTCACCTGGGGTGTGCTGGGCGATCGCATTGGTCGCAAGAAGGTTTTGGTGATCGGACTTGTCATCTTTGCTGTCGCGTCTGTCGCCTGTGCCTTCTCATCGACGCCCGCCATGCTGATCGGCTTCCGTGCGCTCATGGGAGTCGGCGGCGCCGCCGTCCTGCCCACCACCCTGGCCATCATCACCGTCGTCTTTCCTCCCCATGAGCGCGGGAAGGCCATCGGCGCATGGGCGGGGGCGGTGGGTGCGGCTGTCGCACTCGGGCCTGTGCTCGGCGGACTACTCCTGCAGCACCCCCAGTGGTCGAATTGGATCACAGGCAACGATTGGGGGGCGGTGTTCCTGATCAACGTGCCGATTGTCCTCATCGGTTTGCTGGGCATCTGGCGCATTGTCCCGGAGAGTCGCAATCCCCATCCGCAGCGACTGGATCTCCTGGGATTGGTGCTGTCCATCGTCGGGCTCACTCTCCTCATCTTCGGAATCATCGAGGCATCTCAAACATTGAGCTGGACGGCGCTGTCCGTCCTCGGCCCCATGCTGGCCGGCATTGCGATTCTTGCCCTATTCATCTGGGTTGAGGCCAAGGGCTCCCATCGAAGTTTTGACGTGTCGCTCTTTCGCAACCGCGGCTACGCCGTCAGTTTGACGGCCGTCACACTGGCATTCTTTGCACTCTCGGGAGTCACGTTCACCCTGCCCTTCTACCTCCAGATCCTTCGCGGCTACGACACACTCACGGCGGGACTGTGCTTCCTGCCCTTTGCTATTGGGCAGATCTTCGCCGCACCCCAAAGCGCCAGGCTGGTGCTCCGCTTCGGCTATCGCGGGGTCATGACGACAGGTCTATCGCTGGTCGGCCTCTCCATGCTGGGTCTGGCCACCGTGGGCATGGACACGTCGATCGGGTGGGTGCTCTTCCTGTTCTTCATCTTTGGATTAGGGATGGGCAGCGTGATTGCCCCCGCATCCACCGTTATGCAAAACGTCCTGCCCTTGGCACGCGCCGGCGCTGGCTCGGCGGTTCAAAACACCGTACGCCAGGTGGGTGGTGCACTCGGCGTGGCCATCATCGGCACAATCTTGGCCACCCAGTACTCGCAGAGGGTCGCTGGAGCACTCGACGGACTCCCCGCAGACGTGCCCGAGGCTGCCCGACAGGCTGCGTCCAACTCAATCGTGGCCACCGACGCCCTCTTGGTCTCCGCCAGCCAAGCCGGTGCGCCAGCCGGTGCCCTCGATGCTGTGCGGACGGGTGCTTATGACGCCTTTCTCACGTCGTCGCACATCACCTACTTTGTGTCCTTCACGGTGGTGACTATCGCGGCCCTTGTCGTGGTCTTCCTGCTGCCGAAGATCACACCTCCTCGTAAGGAGTCGCTCGTCCCGGCTGATTCCCCGATTGATGATCTTGAGCGAGAGCAGGAGGTCGACTACGCCGACGAGTTCGACGCGGAGACACGTGATGACGGTCGCTCGCGCTAACGCCTCAAGCCGTGGTCGGCCGCGCAGCCGTGAAGCGGATCGCGCCATCACCGAGGCAGCGCTGGACGTGCTGGGTGACTCCGGCATTGCCAACTTCAGTGTTGAGGCGGTGGCCGCCCGCGCGGGAGTAGGCAAGGCCACGATCTATCGCCGATTCCCCGGTCGTATCGGCCTGCTCAGTGCTGCCCTCGACCGCCTGCACGATGATCTGCCCTCACCTCAGGATGAGGGGGATGCCCGGACCCGATTGCTTGCACACCTCGATGTCATCCGTGTCCCGATGTCGGACACCCGCAGTGGGCGGGTCATGGCCCAGGTCATCTCCACGGGGTCCAGCCATCCAGAGTTGCTGGAGGTCTTCTACGAGCGAGTGATCTCGCCCCGGCGTGGCGTACTCCGGCAGACGTTGCTCGCGGGAATTGAGGAAGGTTGGGTGGACGCTGGCGTGGATATCGAGGTGGTGCTCAGCCTTCTTGTCGGGGCGATGATGCACATCAAGGTGTGGTCGAGTGTCACTCAGGACGCTCCGTCCACGATCTCCGTACTTGACACAGCGTTGGCCGGGATAGGCGTTAATCCACGGATTCACGCCAGTGGTTCGTGATCGGCAACCGCCTGTCACGGCCAAAGGCGCGTAGGGAAATCTTGGTGCCGGGCGGGTACTGGCGGCGCTTGTATTCCGCCGCGTCAGTTAGGCCAAGGATGTGCTCCGCTATCCCCACATCGAACCCTTGACGGACCAGGTCGGGGAGACTTCGATCATGCTCGACGTAGTCGTCCAGGATGTTGTCCAGGAGGTCGTAGTCGGGGAGGGAATCTTGATCCAGTTGCCCGGGTCGCAACTCCGCGCTCGGTGGCTTGCTGATGGAGTTGGGGGGGATCGGGGGAGTGTGTCCCTGCTCCAAGGCGCGGGCATTGCGCCATCGAGATAGGGCCCAGACCAGTGTCTTGGGCACGTCCTTGATGGGGGCGAATCCGCCCACAGCATCACCGTAGATGGTGGAGTAGCCGACAGAGATCTCACTCTTGTTGCCGGTGGCGAGCACGAGATGACCCTCGGCATTGGACAGGGCCATGAGTGTGGTGCCGCGGACACGTGCCTGCAGATTCTCCTCGGCGACACCGTGCAGGTCGAGGGAGGCGTGGTAGGCGTTGACCATCGGCGCGATGGATACCACTCGATGGGTGAGTCCAGTGCGCTCAGCGAGGTCGGCAGCGTCAGCCAGGGAATGCTCTGACGAGTAGACGCTGGGCAATGCGACGCCGTGCACGCGATCTGCTCCCAGGGCGTCGCAGGCGATCGCGGCAACCAACGCGGAGTCAATGCCGCCGGACAATCCGAGGATGACGGATACGAAGCCGTTTTTGTCGACGTAGTCCCGCAGCCCGGTCACTAGCGCGGCGTAGACAGTCGCTTCATCCGACAGGTGAGGTGCGATGAGCGGGCTCAGTGCACTGGTGGGCACAGCTGGCACGTCGATCGGGAGGCCGCGATCTCCCGCTGGGAGATCAAGGTCGGTGATGAGGATGTCTTCGGTGAATATGGGTGATCGCGCCAGGAGTTGACCGTCGCTGGACACGATGAGGGAGTCGCCGTCAAAGACAAGTTCATCCTGACCCCCCGTCATATTGACGTAGGCGAGTGTGCATCCCAACTCCCTGGCGCGTTGCCGACACAGGTTGAGTCTCACGTCGTCCTTGTCGCGCTCATAGGGCGAACCATTGATGACCAACAGCAGACCACATCCGTGCGCATCCGCGACGGTGCCACCTTCCTGCCACAGGTCTTCGCAAATCGCCAGCGCGATCTCGATGCCGCCCACATTGATCATGCAGGGTGCGTCACCGGGCACGAAGTAGCGGAACTCGTCGAAGACGCCGTAGTTGGGTAGATGGTGCTTCGCGTACGTCGTGACGATACGGCCCTGATGGATCACAGCCGCCGCATTGATAGGGGCCCCGCGGGGACGTCCGAGACGTGCATCGCCATCCGGAAGCCGGTCAAGGCAGCCAACGACCACCGCGATATCGCCCAGACCCTCCCGCTCAAGTCGCTCGGCCAGCCCCTGGACCGTTGCCCGCGACGCCGCCTGGAAGGACGGCCTGAGCGCCAGATCTTCGATGGGATAGCCCGTGATGAACATTTCGGGCAGTGCGACAAGCTGGGCTCCGGCCCCGGCCGCCGTACGCACCGCTTGGAAGGCGAGCTCGGCATTGCCCTCCAGGTCCCCCACCGTGGGATTCCCCTGGGCCAGGGCCAAGCGGAGTGTCGGCATGGGGGAATCGTAGGGGTGCGTAACGCGCACGAAACACGGACCGGGGCACACTGGTGCCATGGACAAGCAGACCGAGTTTGTGCTCCGCACGATAGAGGAGCGCGATATCCGCTTCGTGCGCCTGTGGTTCACCGATGTTCTCGGCACCTTGAAGTCAGTAGCGGTGGCGCCTGCTGAGTTGGAGGGGGCCTTCGCCGAGGGGCTCGGCTTCGATGGCTCGGCCATTGAAGGCTTTGCTCGCGTGTACGAGTCGGACATGCTTGCCAAGCCCGACCCTTCGACCTTCGCCATTCTGCCGTGGCGTGCTGAGTCACCCGGTGTGGCGCGCATGTTTTGCGACATTCTGATGCCGGACGGTTCGCCGTCGTACGCCGATCCGCGCTACGTGCTCAAGCGAGCGCTGTCGCGAGCCGCGGAGATGGGCTTCACCTTCTACACGCACCCCGAGGTCGAGTTCTACCTCCTGAAGGAGCCACCCGGCCAGGGTCCACCCGAGCCGATCGACCACTACGGCTACTTTGACAACTCGCCGCAGTCGGTCGGGTACGACTTCCGACGTCAGGCCATCACGATGCTTGAAGCCATGGGCATCTCGGTGGAATTCAGCCACCACGAGGGTGGGCCCGGGCAGCAGGAGATCGATTTGCGCTACGCCGATGCCCTCACCACCGCCGACAACCTGATGACATTCCGCACCGTGATCAAGGAGGTGGCCATCGAGCAGGGTGTCTACGCGACCTTCATGCCCAAGCCATTCCGTGACTCACCCGGTTCCGGCATGCACACACACGTATCGCTCTTTGAGGGTGACCGTAATGCCTTCTATGAGCCTGGTGCCCCGTTCCAGTTGTCGCGTATCGCCGGATCGTTCATAGCCGGGGTGCTGAGGCATGCCCCCGAGATGACTGCCGTGACAAATCAGTGGGTCAATTCCTATAAGCGTCTCGCCGGGGGTGCCGAAGCTCCCGCGATGATCTGCTGGGGACACAACAACAGGTCGGCGCTGGTGCGCGTGCCGATGTACAAGCCCGCCAAGGGCAACTCCACACGTGTGGAGTTCCGATCGCTCGACAGTGCCTGCAACCCCTACCTCGCCTTCGCCGTGATCCTGTCCGCAGGACTCAAGGGAATTGAGGAGGGCTACGAGTTGCCCCCGGGAGCTGAGGATGACGTTTGGTCACTGACCCCGGCGGAGCGCCGTGCGCTAGGAATGCATCCACTCCCGGGCAGTCTCAACCAGGCCATCCAGGCCATGGAGGGGTCCGAGCTCGTCGCAGAGACGTTGGGAGAGCACGTCTTCGACTTCTTCCTGCGTAACAAGCAGGCCGAGTGGGAGGAGTACCGACGCCAGGTGAATGCCTGGGAACTCGAGCGCTACCTCCCCACCCTCTAGTGGTCACGTCGACACCGCTGCGGTGAGCGACCAGCGACCGACCTCCTTCGGCGCACAACTCGCGCGTCGAGGGTTCGTCGACCCCCGAGGTGCTTCCCGCGTGCTCGCCGCGCTGGGCTCCGATGAGCAAGAGGGCTGGATCGCAAGCCTCGTCGCGTCGGCGGATCCCGATCAGGCGATCAAGGCCCTGGGCCAGCTTCACGAGGCCGGAGTCGACCTCGCCTCGGTGGCTGATGACCTTGCCTGGCGTGAAGCCCTCGTCAACGTCGTGGGGATGTCCACCGCCCTCGCGGATCATCTCGTACGCCATCCTGAATCGGTTCGACAGCTCCGCAATGTTTCCGCAGTGGCTCCCACGGCGCGGGACAGGCGCGTGCGTCTGCTGTCCGCCGTTGGTGCCGATCCGCGAGATGCTCGACCACGCGCATCTGGCCCGGATGCGACGGAGGCGCTGCGCATTGCCTACCGCGATGAGCTGTTGACCACCGTCGTGCGTGATCTTGTCCATGGTGCGCGCGTGGATGATGTTGCGGAAGAACTCGCCGATCTGGCCGATGCGGCTCTGGACGCTGGCCTGGCCATCGCCCGGTCGGAGCTACCCGATGATGCGCCTGACTGCCGGTTTGCTGTGATCGCCATGGGCAAGTGCGGTGGTCGTGAACTCAACTACGTCAGTGACGTGGACGTGATCTTCGTGGCGGAGCCTGAGGAGGGGCAGGATGAGGAAGCGGCCCTGCGCACGGCGCAACGTTTGGCAACGGGTGTCATGCGCGCCTGTGGTCAGGCGACCTCTGAGGGTGCCCTGTGGCAGGTCGATGCAGCGTTGCGGCCCGAAGGCAAGCAGGGCGCCCTCGTGCGCACCGTGGCGTCCCATGTGGGCTATTACGAACGTTGGGCCAAGACATGGGAGTTTCAGGCTCTGCTGAAGGCAAGGCCCGCCGCGGGTGATGGCGATCTCGGCAGTGCCTACGTGGAGGCAATGTCACCCTTTGTCTGGGCAGCCGCTGATGCGCCGGACTTCGTCACCGACGTCCAGCGCATGCGCCAGCGGGTGGAAGACCACATCCCGGCCAAGGAGGCCGACCGGCAACTCAAACTCGGTCGTGGCGGACTGCGCGATGTCGAATTTGCTGTGCAGTTGCTGCAGTTGGTGCATGGTCGCAGTGATGTCATGGTGCGTTCCTCCTCCACGCTGGCTGCACTGGAGGCACTCTCAACGTGGGGCTACGTCGGTCGAGAGGACGGCGCGACGCTGGGATCGGCGTACCGCTTCCTCCGCACGCTCGAACACCGCATCCAACTGCATGCCCTGCGGCGAACCCACATCGTTCCGGACGATGAGGCTGACCTACGTCGCATCGGACGGTCCCTCGGATTCCGCGCCGATCCGGTGACCGAACTCACGGAGGAGTGGCGCAGACATGCGCGCGAGGTGCGTCGCATCCACGAGAAGTTGTTTTATCGCCCCCTGCTCAATGCTGTGGCTCGACTCGATCCCGGGGATGCGCGGCTGACACCGGCCGCCGCAGAGGAGCGCCTGCGGGCGCTCGGATACGTCGACCCGGTCGGTGCCCTGCGACATTTGGAAGTCCTGACCGCGGGTGTCTCACGTCGTGCGGCGATCCAGCGGACCCTGTTGCCGGTCCTCCTCGGGTGGTTTGCCCACGGGCCGGATCCGGATGCTGCGTTGCTGGGTTTTCGGCGCATGAGCGAAGAGTTGGGCTCCACACCGTGGTATCTGCGCATGTTGCGTGATGAGTCTGTGGCTGCCGAGAGGATGGCCACCCTGCTGTCCTCTAGCCGCTTCGCCACCGATCTCCTCTTGCGCTCCCCGGACGCGGTGGCGCTGCTCGCGGATGACCGGGAGTTGCTTCCGCGGTCTCTCGAGGTGCTCGAGGCCGAGGCTGCTGCGGCGGTGGGACGCCATGATGACCTGGAGTCAGCAGTGGCAGCGGTGCGAGCCCTGCGGCGACGTGAACTCTTTCGCATTGCCGCATGCGACATCCTCAGCCTCATCGATGCGAGGGGTGTCATGGAGGCGCTGAGTGACGTGACGACAGCGACCCTGTCCGGTGCTCTACAGGCTGCACAGAGATCTGTCGCGGCACGTCAGCCGGATGGGGTGCTTCCCACGCGGATGGCCCTCCTCGCGATGGGACGCTTCGGAGGTCAAGAGCTCGGCTACTCCTCAGACGCGGACCTGATGTTCGTCCACGAGCCGTTGCCCGGTGCCGCCCCCAAGGCGGCATCGGATGCGGCGTTCGCTGTCGCCAATGAGATTCGCGGGTCGCTGATGGTGCCCTCCCCGGACCCGGCGTTGGAAATTGATGCGGACCTGCGTCCCGAAGGCCGCCAGGGACCACTCGTGCGCACCCTGGAGTCCTACCGGGCGTACTACGACCGATGGTCATCATCGTGGGAGGCCCAGGCACTCCTGCGAGCTCTCCCGATCGCGGGGGATAGCGACCTGCGTGAGTCCTTTGTGCGGATGATCGATCCGATTCGTTGGCCCGAGTCCGGGATCTCGGAGGCAGACACCCGGGAGATGCGCCGGCTCAAGGCACGCATGGAGTCTGAGCGACTCCCGCGTGGAGCGGATCCGAGTCTGCACATGAAGCAGGGCAGGGGAGGCCTCGCCGATGTCGAGTGGGTGGCTCAACTGCTCCAATTGCGCCATGGCGCGCATACGGATGCGTTGCGGACGACATCGACACTCGATGCCCTGGATGCAGCGACGCAGGCGGGGTTCCTGGATGCTGCGGACCGCGATGTTCTCGTCGCAGCGTGGACATTGGCCACCCGCGTGCGCAATGCCCTCGTGTTGGCTACCGGTCGGGCATCGGACAGCGTGCCTACGTCGGGTGGAGACTTGGCATCAGCCGCTCATCTGCTCGGATACGCCGGACCCTCGGATGTGGTGGAGGACTACCTCCGGACCACGCGCAGAGCGCGATCCGTGGTCGAGCGCGTCTTCTACGAATAGTCCCTGGATTAAGCGGCTCCCCCTAGGGTGTGCTCATGGCGATGCTGTGGGAGTCCATAGGTTGGATCTGCACTGTCCTTCTCGTGGGCGGATACGCACTCGTCGCGACACGCAGACTTGACGCTCGCAGTCCGACGTACCACGTGTTGAATCTCGTCGGAGCGATCGGCCTGGCGGCCTACTCGCTCTACAAGGTGGCGTGGCCTCAGTTCGCGCTCAATCTCTTTTGGGGTGCGGTCGCGCTCATTGGCATCGTGATTGCTGTGGTGGCCGCGCGACGAATCAGGGGTGATCGCCTCGAAGTCGAGACCGGATTCGACGAACGAGGCGTCCGGGAAGGGTGACGGCTGCTTCACGAGCATTGCGACGCTTGATGAGTTCGGCTTCGTAGTCCATCGCGTTGGCGGTGGCGAAGGCCCCTGCGGACGCGATGTGATCACCGTCGGCTCGGCCACGAGACGCCGCTGCATCAGGCACCGTGAGATCAGCGACATCACCATGCACGATGACGCCTGTGGTGATGAGGTCATCGGCATCTGTCTGCGCCCAGCCCTGCACCCGGGAGAGATGTCGCCGGGGGAGCAGAAGCGGTGCGCCACGGTCGGGGCGCTCCAGGAATCCGGTTGACAGGAGTCGCTGCTGCAATTCATTTGCTGCCTTGCGGTTCCAGCCACGGCGCTTCGCCTCCACGTTGAGCGCATGGAGGAAGATCGCCTCGGGTCGAGTTGAGCCCACGTTGGCGACAAAGGCGGGAAGTTTGGGTGCGACCTCCGGCAGAGCCGCAACATCCAGCGCTGCACGGAAGCGACCCCACAGCAGGGTGGATGGCGTGCCAGCCGGGGGCAGCGTCACGACCGTGACGTGATCGGCGCCCACAAGGCGCTGCCAACGCCGGACGAGGGCTCCGTAGGCGTAGGACCGCCAGAAGGTGTGATGGCGTTCGGCATCCCACTCCGCCTGCATCTGCTCCGGCGGCAGATCTCCTCGCTCACGGGCGCGGCGGTCCAGGTAGCGGTTGTAATTTTGGGTGTGGGTGTTGCGCACATGCTGCTGCCACGACGACGGCAGGATCCGCCCCAGATCGCGCAGGGTGATGACGACGTCAAGGTCTGGGACAGACAACCCGTCGATGAGACGCTGAGCAGCAGGGGGGCGCAATCCCGCGATCATCTCCGCAGAGATGATCGCGGTGCCCTCCCAGGTCGAGATGGCTGAAGCGAGCCCCGCCCATCCGGCACCGTCCTTGCCGGTCCACCGATTGGACTCCCTGCTCTCCTCGTTGTGTGTCAGGTCTGTGATGGCACCGACATGGTTGTAGTCGTCCCCGCCCCGGTAGTCAACGGGATACAGGACACCCTGGGAGGCCAACGTGGGGGACAACTGTTGGAGCACCCGCTGCAGGTACGTCGTCCCCGTCTTGCGGGGACCGATGTGCATGATGAGCCGCTCAGCCACTGGTGAACCCTATCGGGCTCGTCCCTTTGGGTGCCGGAACAGCAGTGGGTGACCACCGAAGTGGCCACCCACTGCCCCTGCGCGCGAGGCGATGCGACGCGAGGCCTGATGCCCGATGTTGATCGAGCCGCCGGGTCAGATGTCGTAGTAGAGCTCGAACTCGTGGGGGTGCGGGCGCAGGCGGATGGGGTCGACCTCATTGGTTCGCTTGTAGTCGACCCAGGTCTCGATGAGGTCGGCTGGGAAGACTCCTCCTGCCTGCAGGTAGTCGTTATCGGCCTCAAGGGCCGCAAGGGCCTCGGGTAGCGAACCGGGGACCTGAGCGATCTCGGCGAGTTCATCCGGTGGCAACTCGTAGAGATCCTTGTCCACGGGGGCTGGCGGCTCGATCTTGTTCTTAATCCCATCGAGCCCAGCGAGGAGCATGGCCGAGAACGCCAGGTAGGGATTGCTTGAGGGATCAGGCACGCGGAATTCGATGCGCTTGGCCTTGGGTGAGTTGCCTGTCACCGGGATGCGGATGCAGGCGGAGCGATTGCGTGCGGAGTAGACGAGGTTGACCGGGGCCTCGAAGCCCGGCACGAGTCGATGGTAGGAGTTCACCGTCGGGTTCGTGAAGGCCAGCAGGGACGGGGCGTGAGCAAGCAGGCCACCGATGTACCAGCGCGCGATGTCGGATAGACCGCCATAGCCTCGCTCGTCGTAGAAGAGCGGCTCGCCGTTCTTCCATAGGGACTGGTGGCAGTGCATGCCCGAGCCATTGTCACCGAAGAGTGGCTTGGGCATGAAGGTGACGGACTTGCCGTTGACCCAGCCGACGTTCTTGATGATGTATTTGAAAAGCATCACGTCGTCAGCGGACTTTTGCAACGAGTTAAAGCGGTAGTTGATTTCTGACTGGCCACCGGTGCCGACCTCGTGATGGCTGCGCTCAACATCCAGGCCGACCTGCATGAGCGCCTGAACCATCTCATCACGCAGATCCGCGTAGTGGTCGACCGGCGGCACCGGGAAGTAGCCGCCCTTGTAGCGCGTCTTGTAGCCAAGGTTGCCGCCTTCCTCCTCTCGGCCGGAGTTCCATGCCCCTTCGATGGAATCCAGGAAGTAGTAGCCGGCGTTTTGGCGAGTCTCAAACCGCACGTCATCGAAGATGTAGAACTCCGCTTCGGCACCGAAATACACGGTGTCGGCGATGCCCGTCGATGCGAGGTAGGCCTCTGCCTTGGCGGCGATTCCTCGGGGGTCGCGACTGTAGGGCTCGTCGGTGAAGGGGTCCAGGATGGAGTGATTGATCACCAGGGTCTTCGCCGCACGGAAGGGATCGATGAACGCACTTGAGACATCGGGCATGAGCTTCATATCAGACTCATGGATGGCTTGGAACCCACGAATCGACGAGCCGTCGAACATCAAGCCATCCGTGAAGGCACTCACGTAAGACGATGTTGGCACGTTGAAGTGCTGCATCACTCCGGGAAGGTCGATGAAGCGAACATCAACAAACTCGACGTTCTCATCCTTCATGAACTTCAGGGCCTCGTCGGCATTGCTAAACATGACACCTCCTGCGCGGTGACCCGCGACATCGATCGCCTCGGGGCCGAGACCTGGATCGGTCGACCCCCCAACGGCGGTTGCCGTCGATGGAACGCTATGCAGGCAGGATTTCTCGACCGTGTACCCCGTGTTTCGCCCGTGTTACGACCGGTCCGAGAGGCGCAGGCAGGCCCCGAGAAGCCCCGGAGCCGGATCCGCCCTAGCGTGGTGGCATGGCCGCAGATCCCCAGACCACGCCGGCCAGCCCGGCTTCGGGTCCCGGCACTCGATCGGGGCTCGGGCGTCGGTTGGCAGCGATCGCTATCGACTGGGTGGCTGCGCTCCTGCTGGCCCGGGTGATCGTCCCGGGCGCGGAGTACGGCAGCAGCGACTATGCACTTGCCACCCTGGTGATTTTTGCGCTGGAAATCATCCTCCTCACGTGGCTGACCGGATCAAGTTTTGGGCAGCGGATCCTCGGCATTGCCGTGGTGACGGACAGCGGACAGCGCCTAGCGCTGTGGCGAACGATTGTGCGGACAGTGCTTATCTGCCTGGTCATCCCCGCCCTCGTGTACGACTCGCAGGGCAGGGGCATTCAGGATCTCGCCGTGGGCTCGCGCGTGGTCTTGCGGCGCAGTATTGGGATGACCCGCTAGTCAGCCGCGCATGTTTTTTGGAATCTTGCCGCCCTTGGGCAGCGGACCCTTGGGAATCGGCACGGGGCTGTCCTTTGCGCTGAGTGCCTCAAGCCGGCGGCGGATGTCGGTGACCTCGGCGGGACGTAGCGCCCGCGGGAGGCGAGTGAGTTCGCGTTGGATCCGTGAGACCGTGACCTGATCGGACTCCGTGCCGACCTGAATCTCAAAAATCGGGACCTCAGGGAGCCAACGCGCGGTCTTCTTGCGCTCATTGGCCAGCAGGTGGCCGATGCGCTGTGAGGGTCCTTCCCCGACGAGGATGATGCCGGGGCGACCCACGACTCGTGACACCAGATCAGAGTTGCGGGTCACGGCCACAGCGGGTGTCACGCTCCAGTTGCCCCGCATCTGCTGGATGACAGCGACGGCAGCGCCAGGCTGGCCCTCGATCTGGGCGTAGGCGGCATTCATCGCGCGTCGGCTAAACCAGTAGGTCATGGCCAGCAGTCCCAGGGGGAGCCCAATGAGGATGCCGGTGAGCCAGTTGAGGAGGAAGGACACAGGCAGCGCGACTATCGCGGTGACAGCAAAAAAGATGCCGAGCATCTCCCAGCCGACCCATCGATGCGTCCGCCGCGTGAGTCGATAGTTCTCCCGCAGGCCCGAAAGCCGCTCGCGCATCTTTGACATGGGGGAAGGATATCGACCCGTCCCGTCCCCGGATCAGCGGCTACATGCCGGGCGGTAGGACGACCCTGACCTCGTCGCCAGGGCGGATGATCCCGGGGCGCTCGACCCAGCCGGTGATTCCGCGCAGCCCCATGGCGGCCTTGGGGAACGACTCCGCACGCGTCCCGTAGCGATCCGCCACGAGTCCTCCGGCGATGGTGCACGGCATGTTGCGTCCCCCGGTGAGCAGGACCGCCCCACCTGCAAAGACCAGTCGCGTGAGTGGCGGCAATGCGGTGAGATCGTCGATGCCCTCCGTGCAGATGTTGTCGGCGATGGTGCCCGGCGCGAGGTCCTGGATGCCGAGGGCGACGGCGATCTCCCTCAGTTCACCCGCGTCGACGATGGACACCTGGCGGTGATTGCGGATCTGCGTACCGCGGGAGAACACCTCCTTCTGGCGCACGTCGGAACTCATCGTCAGTCCGTGATGCCGGTCGCCAACCGGCCCACCCCAGTCGAGGACGAGTTCATCGACCTGCTGGGGAGCGTCACCTCCCGGAGGCCACACGTGCAGGTCGCAGACACTCGACGTCACACTGTGCCTCGAGGTTGGCGTGCGGTCATCGCCTCCGCGTAGAGTCGCCCGGCGCGATAACTCGACCGCACCAGTGGCCCACTCATCACTCCGACAAAGCCGATCTCCCGAGCCCGATCACCCCACGCGACAAAATCATCCGGCGGGACCCATCGCTCCACCGGGTGATGGCGAGGTGTTGGTCGCAGGTACTGCGTGATCGTGATGAGGTCGCAGCCCGCCTCGTGCAGATCGACGAGTGCGGCATCGACCTCCTCATCCATCTCGCCGAGGCCGAGGATGAGGTTGCTCTTGGTGATGAG
>JANRCR010000047.1:0-36835 GCA_030726915.1 Candidatus Nanopelagicales bacterium | reverse complement strand
GCCTCCTGACACACGGTGTGGAGGCCCTCACGCTCGACCAGGGAGCGCACCGCGGTGTATTCGGGTCCGGTGCGCAGCCGGGTCTTGATCCACTCGGGCTTGCGCTCAATAGGAGTTGCGGAGTTCTTGACCTCGAGGCGCAGCAGGCGGCGCTCGGTCATGTGGGTGACCCTACGGCGATGCTGAGGATGCGCGTCACGTGCCCCTCGACGAGGGGCAGCATCTCCGCGACGGTGACATCACGTCCGAGCTCACGACTCAGGCTGGTGACGCCGGCGTCACGAATGCCGCAGGGCACGATGGCATCAAAGGCGGACATATCGCAGTTGCAGTTGAGGGCGAAGCCATGCAGAGCAACACCTCGGGCCACGCGCACCCCGATGGCCGCTACCTTGCGGTCAGGACCCCGATCGTCCGCTGGCACCCAGACTCCACTGCGCCCATCGATGCGTACCGTCATCACGCCGACGTTTTGGCAGGCCTCCATGAGTGCATCCTCAAGTCGACGCACATGGCCCACCACATCAAGGGGGAAGGGCAGGTGCACGATCGGATATCCCACGAGTTGACCCGGGCCGTGCCAGGTGATGCGGCCGCCGCGATCCACGTCAATCACGGGTGTGCCATCAAGGGGTCGATCGAGTGGCTCGGTCCGTCGGCCTGCGGTGTAGACGGGCGCGTGCTCGAGCAGGAGAAGGGTGTCTGTCCCTACGCCAGCCACCACGCGCGCGTGCACGCTGCGCTGTAGGTCCCACGCTTCGGCATAGTCGATCGATGCCGGGCCGAGCCGTCGTACCTGGATCACCCCTGAAGGCTAACCGGACACGGTAGCGTCTGCCCATCCGCATGGTTCGGATGCATCGATCGAGGGAGTGTCGTGGGACCGCTATCCGCCTGGGCCATCCGCAGGCCCGTGGTTGCTATCGCCATCTGGGTGTTAGCGACGATCGGAGTCGCTGTCTTGGCGACAAGCTTCAAAGGCACCTTTAATGACTCATTCTCGCTGCCCAACACCCAGTCGGCGTTTGCACAGGAACTCCTCGGTGAGGTGAACCCCCAGGCCGCTGACGGCAACAGCGCGGATGTGGTGTGGTCTCCGGTGACCGGCCCGGTCGATGCCCCAGAGGTGAGGTCCGAGGTCGACACCCTGCTCACGACTCTCGCGGCCATCGATGGCATCTCGTGCGTCACGTCGCCCTACGACAAGACCTATGGGCCCGATTGCCCCCCTCCCACCGACCCGACTCTGAACTTCCCGCCCGGCACTCCTCAGGACTTCCAAGATGAGGTCAACAAGGCGTTTGCGGATGGGACCACCGATGTCACGTATCCCGACGGCACTCCGCAGTCGGTGCAAGACGAACTCAACAGCCTCCTTGAGGCCAACAAGGCAGCGAAGGAAGCAACGTCAACGATCAGCAAGGACGGTACGGTCGCCTACGCCGCTGTGACCTTCGAGGGGTCCGGCACCGGGGTCGTCAGCCAGGAGTTGGCCACCGACTTCGTGGACGTCTTGGAGGCGGCGGGTTCGGACACGCTTCAGGTCGGCGCCACCGGTCAGATTTTGACGGCAGCCGGCGCCGGTGACTCATCCAGCGAACTTGTGGGCATCATTGCTGCCATCATCATCTTGGCCATCGCGTTTGGCAGCCTTGTCGCGGCAGGCCTTCCCATCCTGGTCGCGGTCGGTGGTCTCGCAATCGGTCAGTTCCTGATCCTGCTCATCGCCGGCTTCTTGGACGTGGCCTCCTTCTCGCCCGAACTGGCGTCAATGATCGGCCTCGGTGTCGGGATCGACTACTCGCTCTTCATCCTCAATCGATTCCGGCAGGAGGTCTTGTCCGGGTCCGAACCGAAGGATGCGATTCGTACGGCTACTAGGACGGCCGGGCGTGCTGTCCTCTTCGCTGGCAGCACCGTGATCATGGCGCTTCTCAGTCTCTTCGTCCTGCGTGTGAGCTTCTTCTACGGACTCGCGATCGCTGCGGCAGTGACCGTATTCGTCATCATGCTGGCCGCACTCTTTTTGCTCCCAGCAGTCGCTAGCCTGCTCGGCCGTCGAACGATTGGACTTCGCATGCCGTGGTCCCGGCACCCGTCGGTGAAGCCTTTGGACCAAAGCGCCTGGGCGACGTACGGAGGTTTCCTGCAGAAGGCGCCATGGCTATATGCCATTCTCGCCCTCATCGTCGTGCTCGTCCTTGCCATACCTGCGCTGTCACTGCGCCAAGGCTTCCCGGACAACGGAAGTGCCCAACCAGGGACGCCAGCCCGCGTGGGATTCGACCTGATGGCGAAGGGATTCGGTCCAGGGGTCAACGGTCCGTTTTTTGTCGTTGCCACACTTCCCACTCCCTTGGACGACACGGCCCTCAAGTCGGTCGTGAGCGAGTTGGCAGCAACTGAGGGGGTCGCCCTCACGTTGCCGAATGAGGACATGCTGCCCCTCTACACCACCGCAACGGTCGGCGATACCAACGGACTTTTTAGCGACAATGGGATCGTCACCAGCGTGCTCGTCCAGCCGACGACCTCACCCGATGACCCGGCGACGAATGCCTTGCTCGAGCGCTTACGCTCCCAAACTTCAGCGGCGATCACGCCGTCAGGGGCAACGATCTATGTCGGTGGAGTGCAGGCCGTGACCCAGGACTTCACGGATGTGCTCATCAGCGTGCTGCCGCTGTTCCTTCTCGTGGTTATTGGCCTGGGATTCCTCGCGCTCTTCCTGCTTTTCCGCTCCGTGGTGATTCCACTCACGGCGGCCCTGACAAGTCTGCTCAGTTTCGCGGCCGCACTCGGCATTAGCGTCGCTGTCTTCCAATGGGGCTGGGGCGCGAGCCTGATCGGTGTGTCCACGACAGGACCCATCCTGCCCTTCCTGCCCATCATGGTGTTCGCGATTCTCTTTGGCCTGTCGATGGACTACGAGGTCTTCCTCGTTTCCCGCATGCAAGAGGGCTGGCATGTGACCGGTGACAATGGAGAGGCGGTGCGCCACGGACTGGCCGGCTCCGGTCGCGTCGTCGTGGCCGCGGCCCTCATCATGAGTTCGGTCTTCATCGCTTTCGTGCCCATGCCGAACGACACCATAAAGCTCTTTGGGGTCGCGCTGGCTTCCGCCATCCTCATTGACGCCTTCATCATCCGTCTGGTTCTCATCCCCTGCGTGATGTCGATGATCGGGCGCGCCAACTGGTGGCTTCCTGGATGGCTCGGCAAGCGGCTACCCAACTTCAGCGTCGAATGATCCCCGACCTGCCGCCGGGCGCCGTAGCTGTCATCTTCCACTCCATGAGGCGCATCAATCCCGATCGATCGGGTCGGTTGTCTGATGCCGATGGATACGCCGCGATGGCTGCGCGCATGGATGTGCTCGCCGCCGAGCAGCCCGGCTATCTCGGCGTGCGCTCGGTGCGCGATGGGGTCGAGGGGATCACCGTCTCCTACTGGCGCGACGATGTCAGTGCTCGCGCGTGGAAGTCCGTGGCCGAGCATGCGCAGGCGCAAGCGCGAGGCCGGCAGGACTGGTACACCGAGTACGACGTCATCGTTGCCGAGGTCATCCGCGCATACAGCCGTCCCTGAGCGAGTAGTTCCCGATCTCAGGAGTCGGGATCGCCGCCGGTATTCGAGATGATGTTGCGCAGGATCTCGTTGTTGGCGAGCTGATCGGGGCATGTGGACTTTGCCCAGTCCTTCGCCGCCGCAGCCCACTTGGGTTGGTCGGCGAAGTCGTCGCGCATGGACTGGAAGATCTCGAAGGGGTCGGTGCCTGCGGCGAGTTGGTCGCATAACTCCTGAGCCTGGTTCGAATCATAGCCACCCCCACCGCATGCGGAGAGCACCAAGGCTGCCGAGGCGGCGAGGGCGATGAGTGGAGACTTCACGATGGAGATGCGCATGCGCACATAGTGATCGTCAGAGCGCGCGCAGGCAAGCACTATGCGGGAATTTCCCCCACGGGCAGGCGGGTCTCCACGACATGGCCACCCACGCGCTCGATCCGGTACGCCGCAGGCCCCGTGGCCGGATCGACGTCCTGGTCCGCGATGACGCGCGCCGGCTCATCCCCCTCGTAGAGAATGCCAACATGGTCGTCGGTGGCATAGGACGTCGGTAGGAGCCCGTCACCGACGACGCGTTGCAGGAGCGGTCGACGCTGCTCCTCGCTGTCGTAGTGCACGCCATTGCCATAGGGGAGCAGGCCGAGCCCATCGGTTATCACCCGCAAGTCCGGGCCGTAGGAATCCGTGGGACCGCCGACGTGCCAGCAGATGGAACCTGCACTCACCCCCGCGAGGATGGCGCCGCGCTCCCACGCCTCGCGCATCGCCGAATCGACGCCGTGCAGACGCCACAGCGCGAGCAGATTTGCGACACTGCCACCACCGACCCAGACGAGGTCGCTGCGGGCAAGGATCTCCTCCGGGTCCCGATTGGGCATGGTGAAGAGCGCTAGGTGATCGACATCGCAGCCCAGTCCGGCGAACGCGGCATAACTGCGGGCGAGGTAGGACGCATCGTCGCCGGAGGCGGTCATCACCAGGCAGACGCGTGGCCGATCCGCGCCGGTGAGGCGCAGAGCCTCCTGAAGGATGCCCCCGGGTCGCATGACACCCCAGCGGTCACCGGCAACGAAGCCGCCACTCGTGGCGAGGATGCGACGCGTGGTCATGAAGCCTCCAGTGACTCAGAAGGTGCCGGATTGGGCGCCGCGATCCCGAGGTCGGAGAGCAGCGCCTGGGCTGCCCGGCGTCCGCTCACCAGGGCACCCTGGATGGATGAGGTGTCGCGATGGTCACCAGCAATGTAGACACCTCGGGATGTGCGTGTCGGTCGCTGCAGGTCAAAGGGCACCGGCATAGCCGGGAGTGCATAGGGGATGGCGTATCGAGCAATGACGTCCCAGTCCCTCGTGGGCACGCCGTACAGCCAGGCGAGATGGTCTCGCACGGCACTCTCGTGTGCGGGAGTGTCACGCACGCCGAGAGCGGACGCGGCAATCAGTGCGCTGCCGGCCGGTGCATAGTCGGGTGCCGCATGGGTGAGCACGACGGTGTTGACGAGTGGCCCGCGACGAGCGCCATCAAGGATGAGGGCGGCCTCGCCGTCAGCGAGTTCATCGGGTGCGCACGTGGGGCGGTAGTACCACGTCGTGACCGAGCGTGCTGCTGGCGCTCGCACCCCCGGGATGAGTCGAGCTGCGGTTGTGGGATCGGTCGCGACGATCACACCTTCCGCGGAGTGCACGTCACCACCCGTGACATCGACGCTATGTGCTGAGACCGAGGCGACCTGTTGGTCTAGTCGGACATCGAGTCCCCTGGCCAACTGATCGGGGATCCTCTGCATGCCGAGGGCGGGCACACTCGGTGTGCCCTGGACGAAGGACTTCAACACGAGGTCGAGGAAGCGTCGTGAGGTCGTGAGGTCGGACTCCAGGAAGACACCGGAGAGGAAGGGGCGCAGCACCCGTTCCATCAGTGTGCGATCCGCTCCAGCGCGGCGTAATGCATCCTCGGCAGTGATGTCGGGCTCCCCACTCAAGGCTGCGGGGGAGCGGACGGCGCGCGACACGGCGTAGGCACCGAATCGGGCTGTCGACAGCGGTGATCCGATTCGGGCGGTGAGGGACGGGACGGCCCACGACGGTTGCCGTCGCGGATCTGCGACGCGGATCACCTGTCGATGGCCACCCTGGCTGATGATGATGCGCGCACCGGCGATGAAGGGTTTGAGGTCGAGGGCCTCGTAGTCGAGGAGGCGAGCGCCCTCCGGGTAGGCCGGGTTGTAGAGCTGAAAGCCTCGATCGAGTCGGTATCCGTCGACGATGTCGGTGCGCACCCGTCCGCCCACGGCATCCGCGCTCTCGAGCACCATGACCTCGACGCCGTGCTGCGTGAGGTGGCGGGCCGCGGCGAGGCCGCTCAGACCTGCACCCACGACGACGACAGTCATGGCGAACACGTTAGTCGCCTGTGGATGACCAAAAGCATGGGACCGCCCATTGGATGCACGATGCCTCCATGACGACACTCACGACGCTCATCCCACTCCCACCCGACCTCGTTCACCGCGACCGCGTACGACGGCAGGCACTACGGGCAGGTGCCATCCGCCACGAGGGCCTGGCTGCCCTGCGTGACGCAGCGTTTGTCAGCGAGGGCCTCGCGCTCACGTGGGAGATCCCCGCGAATGCCGTTGGCTGTGATGGGAGTACGGCGGATGCGGCTGAGATCCTCCGGCTCATGACGCCGATTGCCGCGGGCCTCGCGGTGCTGCATGATGCGGGTCTTGCCCACGGTGGCGTGTCTGTGTCCGCGATTCACGATGATCACGGTGTCGGAATCCTCACGGGCTGGCTCCCCGGGGGTGATGCAGCGCAGGACGTGCGAGATGTGGTGTCCGTCTTGCAGTCCTGGCTGCCGTCGGGGTCCGTGGGAGCCGACATCGCCCAGATGCTCATCATGGGAGCCGACCCTGACCACACCGTGCGACCCACCATGGCCCGGCTGGCTGCGGCACTCGAACGTGCCTCCAGTCGAGCCCTACCCCCGACGTCCCCGCCGGCACACCGCCGTGCTCGTGTGGCAGAGACTCCGGCGCCACCCCCGCGTCCTGTCTCATCCCCGGATGGAGCGCCCCCCCGCCCCTCCCGTGGGCGCCATGCAGCACGGCGTGTGCCGGCGGGGCGCTCCACGGGTGAGCGAAGGCCCGTGCCGTGGCGATGGGGAGTCGCCGGGCTCGGTGCCGCCATGGCGGCATTTCTTGGATTCACCGCGGTCGGGTCAGCAGAGGTGGAATGTCCGGCTGCGCCTGTGGGGGCGTACGTCAGTCCTGCAGGGAGTTATCTCAACGATGTGATGGCCGAGGTCAACGACGGGGCATCGTCTCCGGCGGCATCGACTAGTGACCCGCGACCGCCTGCTCGATCGCGGTAGTGATTGTCGGATCACTCCAGCTGAATCCCTCGGCGGTCAAGACCGTCGGCATCACGCGTTGGCTGCCCAGCACGTCCTGGGAGAATTCCCCCAGTGCGATCTTGAGGGCGATGGCTGGCACGGGGAGCAGCGTGGGGCGCCCCAGGACGCTGCCCATCGCCCGGGTAACCTCGGCGTTGGTTACCGGCTGGGGGGCGGTGAGATTGACCGCACCGGAGTAGCGGTCCTCCTCCAGCAGAGCCGTCAGGGCAGCGACCTCATCGCGCAGCGAGATAAACGACCAATACTGCCGGCCGGAGCCGATGCGCCCGCCAGCACCGAGTTTGAAGATCGGCATGAGTCGCTTCCACGCACCCCCCTGGGAGCTGACGACAAGGCCGGTGCGGGCGAAGGGCACGCGGATCCCTGCGTCGACGGCGGGTTTGGCTGAGGCCTCCCACTGTGCCACGACCTCGGCGAGGAAGCCGGCGCCCTGGGGGGAGCTCTCCGTGATGCGCGTATCACCGGTATCGCCGTAGTAGCCGATGGCCGAACCGCACACCAGCACGGTCGGTTGTGGGTCGAGCGCCACCATGGCCAGGGCGATTGTCGTGGTGCCCTGCACGCGGGAGTTGAGGATCTCGTCCTTGTAGGCGTCGGTCCATCGCTTATCGCCGACACCAGCGCCGGCGAGGTGGATGACCCCCTGCACATCGGTGAGGCCGGCGAGGTCCACATCGCCCGTCGTTGGATCCCAGCGAACTTCATCGGGGCTGGACGGAGCCCGACGCACGAGGCGAACAACCTCATGACCACGCGCGCGCAGATGCGGCACCAAGGCCGATCCGATCAGTCCGCTGGCTCCGGTGACGGCAACGCGCATCAGGCACCCACGTCAGCGAAGGTGCCCTCTTCGAGTCGACTGCGCATGGCAGAGAGGAATCGAGCGGCGTCAGCGCCATCGACGAGTCGGTGGTCATACGTCAGCGCGAGGTAGACCATCGATCGAATGGCGATGACGTCACCGCCGGACTCGTCCTTGACCACGACCGGGCGCTTCACGACGGCGCCCGTGCCCAGGATGGCCACCTGGGGCTGGTTGAGAATCGGGGTGTCGAAGAGTGCTCCGCGGCTCCCGGTATTGGTGATCGTGAAGGTGCCGCCGGACAACTCATCCGGTGCCACGCGATTGGATCGCGTGCGCTCCGCAACATCGCTGATGCGCCGTGCCAGTCCGGCCACGCTCAGGTCACCCGCATCGCGTACGACGGGTACGAGCAATCCGCGATCGGTGTCGACGGCCACTCCGAGGTTGACTTCACCGTGGTACGTGACCGTGCCAGCAGCGAGGTCGATGGAGGCATTGATAGCCGGATGCGTGGCGACGGCCTCGACGGCAGCTTTGGCGAAGAAGGGGAGGAAGGTCAACTTGACGCCTTCACGCGCCTCGAAGTCGTGCTTGGAGCGGTCTCGGAGATTGGCGATGCGGGTGACATCAACTTCGATCACGGTGGTGAGTTGCGCTGAGGTCTGCAGCGACTCGACCAATCGCTCGGCGATGACGCGACGCAGGCGCGACAGCGGCTGCGTGGTGCCGCGCACGTTGGCTGCCGTCGATGGTGACGTGCTGGCCGTGGTCGAGGCCGACGCGGCAGGGTTCGAGGCGGCGGGGATCGGCGCGGCGGCGGCGGCGCGCTCGGCAGCTGCAATGACGTCCTGTTTGCGGACGCGGCCTCCGACGCCGGTGCCGACAACGGTGGCGAGGTCGACACCCCGCTCCGCTGCCAACTTGCGAACGAGCGGAGTGACGTAGGGCTCCTCGTCGCTGGCGGGTGCTCCCGCGGATGTGTCGGTGGGGGTGGATGTGGGGGCGGGTGCGGGGGTAGCAAGCGTGGGTGCCGGGGTCACCGGAGTCGCCGGCACGATTGCTGCGGGTGGCGTCATTGCCGCAGGCGCGGGCGTCTCGCCGGCGCCTCCCGCGGGGAGCGCACCGGCATCGCCGATGACGGCGAGTTCAGCACCTACGGCGACGGTGGCGTCAACGGGCACGCGTATCGCGAGGAGGATGCCGCCCGCCGGTGCCGGAATCTCAGTGTCGACCTTGTCGGTGGAGACCTCGACCAGGGGTTCGTCGGCAGTCACCGCGTCACCGACCTGCTTGAGCCATCGCGTCACGGTGCCTTCGGTGACGGACTCTCCCAGGGGTGGCAGGACGACCGAGGTCGTGCCGTGCGCCGGCACAGTGGCGTGGGCGGGCGCCGGTGCCGCTACGACGGGTGCGACTACGGCGGGTGCGACGGGTACAGGGGCGGACGCGGGCGCCGGCGGGGGAGTTGCCGGTGCTGAGGGAGCGGGTGCGGGCGCCTCACTGGCTTCGCCAATGACAGCGAGTTCGCCTCCGACGGCGACGATGCCATCCTCGGGCACGCTAATGGCGAGGAGTACACCGCTGGCGGGGGATGGGATCTCGGTATCGACCTTGTCGGTGGAGACCTCGACCAGGGGTTCGTCGGCAGCGACGGTGTCCCCGACCTGCTTGAGCCAGCGTGTGACCGTGCCCTCGGTGACCGACTCACCGAGCGGGGGGAGGGTGACCGAGACGGACATGGGACTCCTTCTAGCGAGGTTGCGGTCAGGCGTGGGCGTGGAGTGGCTTGCCAGCGAGGGCGAGGTGGGCCTCGCCCATGGCCTCATTTTGCGTGGGGTGGGCGTGGACGAGTGATGCGACGTCCTCGGGGTAGGCCTCCCAGTTGACGATGAGTTGAGCCTCCCCGATCTGCTCGGCAATGCGTGAGCCGATCATGTGGATGCCCACCACCGGACCATCGGTGCGCTGCACGAGCTTGATGAAGCCGGTCGTGGCAAGGATCTGACTCTTGCCATTGCCGCCGAGGTTGTATTCATAGACCGACACCCCATCCGCGCCGTACTGCTCACGCGCTTGGGCCTCGGTGAGGCCGACGGAACCAATCTCCGGCTCGGAGTAGGTGACGCGCGGGATATCGATCTCGCGAATCGTGCGGGGAGCAAGGCCACCGATCTCCTCCGCCACGAAGATGCCCTGCTGGAAGCCGCGGTGGGCGAGTTGGTAGCCGGGTGTGATGTCTCCTACCGCGTAGACCCCGGGGACGTTGGTGTGTAGGCGATCGTCGACGAGCACCCACCCGCGATCCATGGCGATCCCCACCTGCTCAAAGCCGAGGTCCTCAGTCTGCGGCCCTCGCCCGACCGCCACCAGGAGCAGATCAGCATCCATCGTGTCGCCGTTTTCTAAGGTCACGTGGACGCCGTTGTCATCCTGGGTGGCCGACTGGAAGCGCACGCCGGTGGTGACGTCAATCTTGCGCTTGCGGTAGGCGCGCTCGAAAGCCTTGGAGACGGCTTCGTCTTCGCCGGAGACAAGGCGGGGGAGACCCTCGATGATGTGGACATCAGCGCCGAACGACTTCCAGACACTGGCGAATTCGACACCGATGACACCTCCACCCAGGACGACGACCTTGCGGGGGACATAGTCGAGTGTCAGGGCCTGATCGGAGGTCATGATCCGGCCGCCGATCTCCAGTCCCGGGAGTGTTCGAGCGTATGAGCCGGTCGCGAGAACGACGGACGTGCCGGTGTAGGTGGTGCCGTTGACCTCGACGGTTGTCGGGGAGGTCAGGCGACCTTCACCTTCGACGTAGATGACGTTGCGGCTCTTGACCAAACCCTGGAGTCCCTTGTAGAGGCGTCCCACCACGCCATCTCGATAGGCATTGACGCGATCCATGTCGATGCCCTCGAAGGTCGCCCGCACCCCGAAGTCCTCGCTGTCACGGGTCGTGTCAGCGACTTCAGCCGCGTGTAGGAGTGCCTTGGTGGGGATGCAGCCTCGGTGCAGGCAGGTTCCGCCGAGTTTGCCCTTCTCAATGAGGACCACCGACAGCCCCAATTGAGATGCGCGGAGCGCACAGGCATACCCACCGCTGCCACCACCCAGGATGACGACGTCGGCCTCGGTCACGGGAACTCCCCTCGCATCGATGTGAGGGTCATCCTTTCACCGTCCGCCCGAGGCCCTGCCCTCAGGGCAGGCGGCTCTCAGCGGGGGGCTGCGTGAAGCGAACTTCGGGACGGAAGTGCTGCTGTAGGGCACTTTCGTCCCCAAGTTCGTCAGAGGGGCGCCCCCCGGACAGGTACGCCGTCAGGGTAGGCGGCCCTCCGCGACGTCCTCGGCAGCCTGGATAAACGTGCGGACTGCCGCGCCCGTCCCGCCCTTCGGGGTGTAGCCGTAGGGCCCGCCGTCGTTGAAGGCCGGCCCGGCGATGTCGAGATGGGCCCAGGGCTGCCCCTCCGGAACGAACTCGCGGAGGAAGGCAGCGGCGCTGAGCATGCCACCCTTGCTGTCTCCGATGTTCTTGATGTCGGCGATGGGTGAGTCTAGGGTGCCGCGCGACTCCTCGGGGATGGGCAGATGCCACATGGTCTCGCCCGCGCGCTTCGAGGTCTCGTAGACCGCGACGCGCAGGTCGTCGTCGTTGGCCATGATCCCGGAGGTCCGGTCCCCGAGTGCGACGACGGCTGCGCCGGTGAGCGTGGCCGCGTCGATGATGAGGTCCGGCTCCTCTTGCGAAGCGGCCACGATGGCATCCGCGAGGATGAGCCGGCCTTCGGCATCTGTGTTGAGGACCTCCACGGTGCGCCCGCCGTGGATGGTGATGACATCACCGGGGCGCTGTGCACGGCCCCCGGGCATGTTCTCCACCGTGGGGATCCATCCGACGACGCGCACCTTGGGCTTGAGACGTGCGATGGCAGCCATCGCGGCGATCACGGCAGCGGCACCGCTCATGTCGCACTTCATCGTCTCCATGGCCTTCGGCGGCTTGAGCGACAGACCGCCGGAGTCGAAGGTGACGCCCTTGCCGATGAGTGCAATGGAGCGCTTCGCACCCTTGGGGGCGTACTCCATGCGGATGAGCCGGGGCGGATTCGCCGAGCCCTGCCCGACCGCGAGAATGCCGCCGAATTCATCGCGCGCCAGGGACTCCTCGTCCCACACCTCGACACCCACGGGCAACTTGCGCGCAGCATCGATCGCCTGCTGGGCAATCTCCTCGGGGGGAAGCGCGGAAGGGGGAGTGTTGACGAGGTCGCGCGCGTAGTTGACGGCCTCGGCGATGATCTCGGCGCGCTCAAGGGCAGCCGCCTGCTCCTTGTCCTTGGGGTCGCCCGTGATGAGGATCCGCTGCACGGGTGTGGGCTGGCTGGCAGCGCTCGCACCACGGAAGGAGTGGAAGGCGTAGTTGCCGAGCAGTGCACCCTCGGCCATCGCCTCGACGCGAGGTCCGTCGGGTGCGGTCACGACAATGGCGACCGATGCGCTGCCCGCGAGACTCCGCAGTGCTGCGCCGGCTATGCGGCGTGCCTTCTCGTAATCCAGGATGCGCACGTCGCCGAGGCCGACGGCCACGATCATACGGGCCTTGACGAGCCCGGCGCCCGGGATGCGCGTGATCTCGCCGAGCTTGCCCGTGGCGCCCAACGCCTCGAGGGCCTTCTCGAGGGAGGTGCGCACGACGTCGGGCAGGGCCGGTGGCCCTTCGACATGCTTCTTGCCGTCGTCGGTGATGCCGATGATCAGGGCGTCGACGTCGAGGGTGGTCACGGGGGCTGCGGTGAGGGCGATGCTTGTCATGGGCGACGACCCTAGGCCATTGCACCTATGACCGGCCACGGAACTCAGGAGCCGCTAGGGTCCCTCGCCATGGCCGCTCCCCGTGACCCCGCGAGTCCGACGGACGCGGTCCCCACCAGCCTTGTCCGCAACCTCGGGCTCTTCGGTGCTATTGCCGTGTCCCTCGCCGTCGTGGGCCCGAGCATGTCGGTGAGCCTGAATCCCCAGGCCATGGCCGAGCAGGTCGGTGGGGCGGTGCCGTTGGTCTACGTCATAGCCCTGGTGCCGATCGCCACGATCGCCATCGCCTTCATCGTCCTCACCCGACGTCACGGCACCGCGGGATCGCTTTACACCCTCGTCGGGCTGGAGTTGGGGCCGCGCGCTGGAGCGATCTCAGGCCTGTGGCTCGTGACGGCGTACTGCGCCTTCACAGCCGTCACGGCGTCGTCGTTTGGGATCTTCACCGCGAGTTTCATCGAGGCACTCACCGGCGTGACGGTCTCGACGGCGGGGACCTTCCTGCTCATGCTCGCCGGAGTGCTCCTGGCCTTGATCTTCTCCATCCGGCCCGCGCGACGCGCCGGTCACCTGCTCCTGGGCATGGAAGGCCTCACGATGACGCTCATCTTCGTGACGGTCATCCTCACCTTCGCCGCGCTCGTCACCACGGGAGGCCCGCAGGGGCAGACGGTGGACTTCTCGGAGTTCAGCCTGAGCGGTGTCTCCACGGGAGCGCTGGGGCTCGCGCTCACGTTCGCGATCCTGTCGACCGCGGGATTCGAAGGCGCCGCGGCGGCGGGTGAAGAGACGCGCAATCCCACGCGCAATGTACCCTTGGCCATCCTCGCCACGGCGATCCTCGTCAACGTCTTTTACATCCTCGTCACTGCGGTGGGCGTGTGGTCATTTGGTACGTCGACGAGCGAGATGCAGGCCTTCGTCTCGAGTGCGTCACTGCCGGGAAGCATGGCCGACGCCTACGTGTCGACGGCCCTGGGAGACCTCATCACCCTCGGCGGGGCCGTGAGTTCACTGGCATGCATGATCGCTGCCCAGATCGCCGGCGGGCGCATCATGTTCGCCTTCGGACGCGATGGTGTCCTGCCCCGACGGCTGGGAGTCCTGTCGCGCCGGTGGTCCACCCCCGTGCTGGGCAGCGTCATCACCGCGGGCGTCGGCATCGCCATGGTGGGACTGTCCATGATCCCGACGGCAGCAGATCCCTTCTCCGTCTTCGAATTGGTGAGTGACTACGCCGGGGTCCTCATCGTCTCGGCGTATGGCGCCGCCTGCGTGGCCGCTGCCGTGGTTCTTTGGCGCAAGGGCGGCCGCGCGCGCCTCGGCAGCCTCATTCCCCTTGCGGGCGTGATCATCGTGCTCATCGTGTTCTACTTCTCGCTCTTCCCACTGCCGAGCGGCTGGGAGCTCGTCGCACCGCTCGCCGGGGTCACGACCGTGGTCGTCATGGCGGTGGCTGGCCTCACGCTCAGCGGACGTGCGGCGTCACGAACGGTGGCTTCGTCACCGTGAAGCGCGCCTGACGCCCGCGCACGTCGACGACCACCTCGTCGCCCTCGGCGATGGCCGGGTCGAGCAGCGCAAGACCGATGCCCTGCTTCAGCGTGGGCGAGAACGTGCCACTGGTCATCTCGCCGATGGTCGCGCCGTCCGCCGACAGCACGGGCATGCCGGGTCGGGGGATGGCCCGCTCCACCGCGACGAGGCCGCGCAGTCGCCGACGCGGTCCGGAGGCGCGCTCTGCGGCCAGTGCATCGCGCCCCGCGAAGGCTGGCTTGTCCCAGCCCACGGCCCACGCCAGGCCCGCCTGCACCGGCGTGATGTCGAGCGAGAGCTCGTGGCCGTGCAGGGGGTAGCCCATCTCGGTGCGCAGCGTGTCGCGCGCACCCAGCCCCGCCGGGGTCGCGCCCGCCGTGACCACGGCATCCCACAGGTCTGCGAGGACCGAGGCGGGGACGAGGACTTCGTAGCCTCGCTCGCCGGTGTAACCGGTGCGGCATACGACAACCGGGCTGCCCTGCCAGCTTGTGCGCGCGAAGCTCATGTAGTCGTGCCCGCAGGGCAGGCCGAGGGCCTCGAGAATTGCGTCGCTGCGGGGACCCTGCACAGCGAGGATTCCGTAATCCTCGCGCTTGTCCGCGACCGTGATACCGGTCCCGGCAGCAGCTGCCGCTGCGGAGAGCGTTGCCACCACGGCATCGGAGTTGCTCGCATTGGGGATGATGAAGGCGTTGTCGTCATTGATGCGGTAGACGATGAGGTCGTCGATCACGCCGCCCGATTCGTCGCACAGCAGTGAGTACTGCGCCTGCCCAGCACCGACACGCTCGAGGTCATTGGCGAGCACGGAGTTGAGCCACGCGATGGCACCCGATCCCGTCACCTCGGTGTAGCCCATGTGCGAGACATCGAAGACGCCGGCGCTCTCGCGGACGGCAGTGTGCTCGGTGACGGTGCCGACGTACTCGATGGGCATGTCCCAGCCCCCGAAGTCGGCCATCTTGGCGCCGAGGGCCACATGGCGGGAGTGCAGCGGGGTCTGGCGCAGGCTCATGCGCCGACCGTAGCGGTTAGCCGGCGATGTCGGGGATGGCGCCGGTCGGGTCGAGTTCTGTGACGTAGGCAGCGAGCCTGGTCGTCCTTTGGGTGGGCGATCCGCAGGCGAACGCGCGGGGCTAATCGAGCGGGAGCCCTCGCGCCAGTCGCTTCTCTGGGTCGAGGAAGGGCAGCGTGTGGGGTGTGAAGACGCTGCCGTCAATCGCTGAGACCAGCGGGTTCTCATCGCTGGGGGGTCCGAGGAAGAGCGCGTAGCCGATACCGCTCCCGAGGGTCGGTGACCACGCACCAGCTCGTACCCGCGCCACCTCGCGAGCGTCGACGAGCAGGCTCTCGCCGGGCCGCGGTGCCCGGGGCCCGACGATGCCAGTGAGTCGGTTGCCGGTGTCGCCTGCCGCCAGAGCCTCCCGCCCGAGGAAGGACTCCTTGGCGAGATCGACGAAGGCCCCGAGCCCGACGTCGTAGGGGGTCAGGCCGGGATCCATATCGCTGCCGTTGTCCAAGATGCCGGCCTCGATCCGCCGGATGCCCATGCATTCCAGGCTCAGGCAGCGCAGGTCATGCGCTGCCCCCTGCTGCATGAGGTGGGACCAGAGGGTGTCGTGATCGATATCGGGTCCGGCGTAGATCTCGAAGCCGAGTTCACCCGTCCAGCCGGTGCGGGTGATGAGGACCTCCTGCCCGCCGATGAGCGCGCCTCGCGCGGCGAAGTAGGCGAGTGGCTCGGGTGACGGGTCGTCGCATGCAGCGTTCAGCACATCGAGGCTGAGGGGTCCCTGGATCTGAAGTACCCACACATCAGGATCGCGCACCTTGACGTCGAAGTGGGCCGCCTGTGCCCTCATCCAGCCGAGGAAGTCACCGTCCGCGAGGACGTACCAGAACCGGTCCTTGGCCCACTTGATCACGACCCCGTCCATGAGGATGCGGCCTCGGTGATCGCACGCGAGGGCGTAGCGGGCTTTGCCAGCGGGCACCTTGGTGACGTCGCGTGTGAGCAGGGAGTTCAGGAAAGCCTCGGTGTCCGGTCCGCTGATCTCGATCGGCTTCTCGGGTACGTCGAACAAGGCGACCTTGGTGCGCAGGTGCCAGTAGTCGGCGACGGGGTCCGCGCCGAGGGAGAGCGGGTAGAGCCGGCCACCGTAGACACCGAAAACAGTCTGGTCGTCGGCGTAATGACGACTCCACGGCGATTCGCTGAAGCGCTTGGCGCTGATGCGCACCACGGAGTGCGAGTCGGCGTAGTTGGCCAACGCTTCGACGTTGTCGGCGATTCCAGGGGCGTCCAAGGAGGGGATCGTCCCGGTCATGGTGGCTCCTCGTTGGGCGTCAGCGCGGCCTATGGGGCTACTTGCTGGCTCGGCGCTGCAGGTCGCGGGCGATGACGATGCGCTGGACCTCGGCGGTGCCGTCCACCACGGTAAGCATCGTGGCGACGGCCGCCATGCGTGCGATGGGGTGGTCGTGCAGCCATCCATAGGCGCCGAGCACTTCGCTGCAGGCGGCGGTGCCCCGCACAGCAGCGTCCGGGGCGAAACGCTTGGCGTGGGCGATGGCGACCCGGCCCTCCGGCATTCCGATGGCCTCGGCGGCAGCTCGGGTGAGGTGCCGGCCCGCCTCCACGTCCGTTGCGACGTCGGCGAGCATCCAAGCAAGGCCCTGGTGCTCGATGATTGGCTTGCCGAAGGTCACGCGCTGGCAGGCGTACCGCGTGGCCACATCGAGGGCCTCGGCTAGGAGTCCCACGCTGATGGCGGCGATGTCGAAGCGGGCCACGTCGATGGCCGCCAGGGCGGCGGACATGCCCGAGCCGGGGGGAACCAGCAGGAAGGCGTTGGCCTCGGTCAACTCCATGTCCGTGATGGGCAGGAAGTCCGAGGCGGCCTTGCGGTACGGGGCGGAGAAGGTAACCCCCGGGTCCGCTCCCTCGACGATGAACATGGCCACATCCGAGTGGCCTGGCTCGTCGGAGGTCTTGGCAACCACGGCGTAGACGTCGGCGACCCCGCCGAGACTCACCCATGCCTTGCGCCCGGTGATGGTCCACGAGCCGTCGCGCTCGGTTGCCCGGGTGCGAAGCGCGGTGGCATCCGTGCCCGACTGCGGCTCGGTGATGCTGAAGCAACCGAGCGCTTGACCTGATGCGAGGGCCCCGCCCCAGCGCTCAAGCAGGACACCGGTCGCCGCACCGTTGACCGCGGCAGCGACGGCGTTGTGCATCGACATGGAGAAGGCGAGCGAGCCGTCACCTCGGCCGAGTTCCTCGAAGACGTCGACTGCCTCGCCGTAGCTCAGACCCAGTCCTCCCTTGTCGGGGGCGACGAACAGGCCGGTGAGCCCGGAGGCCGCGACAACCTCGCGCGGGTAGGTCGCGGCGGCATCCCAGCTGGCGAGATTCGGGCGGACGTGGTTGTCGACGAAGGCCCGTGCGAGGGCTGAGGCTGCGGTCATGGGCGCACGGTAGCCAAAACTGACTCGAGCGTCAATGAGCGGCGGAAGGTGGCCCGGGTAGGTGGAAGGTCTCCGTGTGCCCATCGACGGAAATCACCTGGCCCGTGATCATCCGGGCGGCTCGGGAGGCCAGGAAGTGGACGATATCGGCGATCTCGTCGGGCTCGACCAGCCGCGCGATTGACTGCCCCGCGA
Source organism: Candidatus Nanopelagicales bacterium (assembly GCA_030726915.1). Classification (GTDB taxonomy): domain Bacteria; phylum Actinomycetota; class Actinomycetes; order S36-B12; family S36-B12; genus Mxb001. Next base: position 19,033 of record JANRCR010000047.1, on the reverse strand, counting down.
CGTACTCCGCCTCGACGGCGTCAGCAGTCGTCCCCCGAGACTGGGCTTCGGCTTCGGCGATGCGGCGGATGCGCTCTCCCCTGACCGAGCCCGGGCAGATGAGGTTGACGCGGACCTGCCACGGCCCCAACTCCACCGCAAGTGACTTCGTCAGCCCGACGAGGCCCGCCTTGGATGCGGCGTACGCGGTGCGCAGGCCGACGCCGTACAGACCCGATGTAGATCCGATGTTGACGATGACACCGTCGCGCTGGCGCTTCATCGCCGGGATCACCAGGCGAGCCGTGAGGAAGTGGCCGACTAGGTCAACCTCGACGCATCGCGCCCATTCGGATGGATCGCAGTCCTCCGCGAGTGCGATGGGGCCGGCGATCCCGGCGGCGTTGACGAGCACATCGACACCACCCCAGTCGTCGATCACCCGGGGCAGGGCTTCGTCGAGCGCCGCGGGGTCCGAGACGTCGACAACCAGGCATGTGATGCCGGGCGCATCTGCCCAGGAGCACAGTGCCTGCTCGTCGGGATCGGCGAGGGCGACACGGGCGCCGTCTGCGAGCAGGCGTGAGGCGATCGCAGCACCGATCCCCGAGGCTCCGCCCGTGACGATCACGCGACGGGCAGGCGTGCTCATCCTCGCAGGAGGGCGTCGGCGGGCCGGTCGGACGGTTCGCTCAGGGCCTGGCGCACAAAGGCCTCGACGGTGGGTCGCAACGCCTTCATGGCGGCCGGACGAGCGGAGATGAGGGCTTGGATCACGAGACCGTCGATCATGGCGAGGAGTTGCATCGCGAACTCCCGGGCATGCAGGTGCATGAAGGCGCCCTGCTCTTGACCCTGGGTGACGATGTCCTCGATGAGGCGCGCCCAGCGGTCGTAGGCGGTGACGCTGATTCGGCGAAGTGCGGGATCGCGAAGAGCTTCGGCCCAGAGGTGGATCCAGATGGGCCAGTCCTGGTGGTCGGAGGCTGTGGGCAGATTGACGCGGATGACCGTCAGGAGGCGTTCCTCGGGATCAGTCACGCCGTCGAGCGCCTCCAGGCTGCGGGCGCGCGCGGACTCGATCACGAAGCGGAACGCTTCTTCAAGGAGATCGTCCTTGGTCCGGAAGTAGTAGTGGATGATCCCGGTGCTCGTGCCGATGTGCTCGGCTACGTCGGCGATGCGCACGTGGCGGAAGCCCACCTCGCTGATCACCGCGCAGGTTGCAACGAGCACTTCCTCGCGGCGCTGGGCTTCCACGCTCGGTCGCGGGCTCACCCGACCTCCTCGTAGTCCTCGGTCACGCACGTCAGGGTAGTGCGCCCGTGATCCAGTCGTTCTCCCCCGTAGCCTGGCCGGCTACTCCCGCAGGTTGGCCGAGGTTCGCCGCCGGCGCTGGAGGAGGACCACGCCAACTCCGAGGCCGATGACGACCGCGCCGACGATGACGTAGGGCAGCGTGGACGATCCCGATGTGGCTGCGGGGGTCGACGCCGAGCTCCCTTCCCCGGATGCCGGGGCTGAGGCCGACCCGCCCTCCGACGCTGGTGCCTCCGCCGTCACTGGCGCGAGGGCATCCCACGTCCACGTGCCGTACTGGAAGAGGATGGCTCCGTTCTCCCTCGGCTGCGGAATGAATCCCGTAAATCGGTCGGAGCGGTAGGCGGAGAGCTGATCGGGGTAGTACAGGACGAGGTAGGGCATGTCGTCGATGAGCATCTGCTGCATCTGCCGGACGATCTCAGCGCGCCGGACCGAGTCGGTCTCCGTCGACTGCTCCTCCCATAGGGCGTCATACTCCTCATTGCAATAGAAGGAGTCGGAGAGGGTCGAGTAGATAGCTCCCTCGTCCTCGTAGGACCTGTTGGCGCAGGTGAAGGCCGAGAGCATGTAGTTCGGATCCGGCTCGACGCCCCAGCCCCACTCGTAGAGGTCGTACTTGCCCTCGCCGTACTTCGTGATGATGACGTCGGTCGAGACGAGGCTCGACTCAAGGGTCACTCCGACGTCGGCGAAGTAGGCCTGGACGTACTCCAGGATCTTCGCTGAGTCGGCGTCTCCGTCGGACCTGCCAAAGAACCGCAGCGTTAGCGGCTGACCGTCGGAACCGACGCGAACGCCGTCGGGCCCTAGGGGGTATCCCGCCTCGTCGAGCAGTTGCCCGGCGAGCGCGGGGTCGTACTCCACTCCGCTCGCGGGAGTGAGGTGCAGGTCGGCGTACATCGGCGGGATCACGGTGCTTCCGGAAGTGCCCAGGCCTTGGAGGAGCCGCTCGGTCATCGCCTCCCGGTCGATCGCCAGGCTCAGGGCTCGGCGTACTCGGGCATCGCGCACGGCCGGGTTGCCATCGCCGATCGGGGTCCCGTCGACGAGGGCTGCGCCGGTGTTGAACGCGATGTGGTTGAAGTAGGTGTTCGCCGATGCGACAGCCGTGATGCCCGGGGCGTCCTTCAGGTTGCTCCACACGGTCGGTGTGAGATCCGTTGCGGCGTCGACCTCACCCTTCTTGAGGGCCTGGCCCAGGGCGTCGGCGTTCAGGAAGATCCGCCACACCACTTCCTTGACGGCCGGTTCCCCGCGGAAGTACTCAGGATTGGCGGCGAAGCGGGTGAACTGGCCGGGCCGTCGCTCGATCATGAGGTAGGGGCCGGAGCCGACGATCGGCGATTCCGGCGTGCCCTCGTTCTTGAAGGTCGCGACCTCCTTCTTATCGATGCCTGACCAGATGTGCTCGGGGAGGATGTAGACGTAGAGCCTCTCCATGATGGGCGACGGCTTATCGACGTTGATGCGGAATGTCAGGTCGTCGACGGCCTCCACGGACGTGATGTTGGCGGTGTAGGCGTAGTAGTTGACGGACTCCTGCTTGCCATTGAGGATCCGGTTGAAGGTGTAGGCCGCGTCGTTGGCGGTGATGGGTGTGCCGTCCGACCACGCCATGCCAGGGCGGATGTTGTACGTCCACGACAGCTGGTCCGGCGCCTCCTCCCATGACTCGGCGAGACCGGGAACGATGGCGAAGTCATCCGCCGCGTACTGGGTCAGCGTGAGGTACTGCATCTGGAACACCTCGTAGGCGGAGCCGGAGTATCCGACGAAGGGATTGGCCGAGTCGATGTCAGCCAGGGTTCCCAATGTGAAGATCTCCCCCTCCTCCGCACTCGCCGCCGCGGGTGCGAGCACAGCGAGCGCCGATGCTGTGGCGCTGATAAGACCGAGGGCGATGGCCTTGCGGATCGGGTTCATGGATCCTCCATAACTGACCGGGCAGTCAGTAAGGCAGTATCGTTATCAGTCATGAGGTTCGCAAGCGATTCTGACGCATCCGTCAGAAATCCCCCTTGCCGCGACTAGCATCGGCGGTGTGCGGGGACGGGGCTAGAGGTGGCGCAGATGCTGGAGATCGTTCTTTTCCTGCACGGCTACGCGACGCCGGGGGATCCACCTGACTCTGCGGTCGCGGCCGCTTTCGCCTCCGCCGGGCCCGCCGTCGAGGTCTACGCCCCGGTCGGGCCGCAGGGCCCCTCGCGCGTCGATCCGTTCAACCCGGAGGGCAGGGCGAGTTGGTTTCGCTACGCGACGGATCTCACGGCGACCGTCCCCCAGCGGCCTGATCTCGCTGAACTCGAGGACGTCCACGACTCGCTGTTCGACTATCCCTTCGCCGGGAATCGACAGGGGCTCATCGCCGAGGTCGAGTACTTGTGCTCTCGCGCCGACTCGCGATCAGTCGCCATTGTCGGCGAATCCCAGGGCGGAATCATGGCTGCATTCCTCGCTAGGGCGTGGTCGCAGATCCACCCCGACGCTCCACTCGGTGCCCTTGGCCTGGTCCGAACGGCTCCGGATCCTTCGACCTGGCGCGATCTGCGCCCGGTGAGCGGAGCTGGTTGGCCCCGGGGAGAGGGCCACCTGCCAGGGCCGCTAGCACAGCGGGTGGCGCTGGTGCTCGGGAAGGACGACGAGGTGTTCCGTCCCTACGCCGCGCTGTACGCGATCGGTCCGATCGTCGACACGCAGCCTGCCACGGTTTCGAGCAGGGTTCTCCCCGGTGTCACCCACGCAAGCCACAGCGACCGGGTCTTCGAGACTCTCGCGCAGATGCTCGTCGGGGCACCGGATGACGGCGTCAGTAGGCATACCGAGCAGTGATCGACTGCTCGATGGCGGAAGCAGCTCGCCTTAATGGCGCGATGAGAGAGTCAAGATCTGCCCTCGCGGTGTGCACGGTTGGCTTCGTGACGTTCAGCTAGGCCTGGACCCTCCCGGCCCTGTGTTGGGCTATGGAGATCAATCCGGCGTGGTTGGAGCGAGCGTCCTACGAGGTGAGCGCGCTCGCGTAGGTGAGAGCTGCGACGAGAAGGGCCGTGGTGGACGCGGTCTCCACCGTCGCCCCCATCACGTCACCCGTGACACCTCCGAGCCTGCGCGCGGCGCGGCGCACCAGCAGTGCGGCGACCGCGAGGCCGACCGCGACTGCGAGCGGCCACGTCCACGCAGCATCCGGAGTGAGCCACGTGCCGACCCCGAAGGCTCCGATCACGATGACGATGACCCAGGCCGCGGATGCGACTCGCGGGATGGTGCCGGCAACAAGCGCACCGAGGCCCTCGGGTCGTGCCGCGGGGATGCCGCGGGTGCAGGCGACGACGACCGCGGCTCGACCGGTGACGACGGCGATGACGACGGTCATTCCACCCCAGCCGGCTTCGGTGGCGATGGCGAGAGCGGTCACCTGCATGAGAAGTACGAGCACGAGTGTCACGACACCAAATGGCCCGACATCGCCGCGTCGGGCGATCTCCAATGCGGCATCCGCCGGCTTGCCGCTGCCGAGTGCATCGGCGGTGTCGGCGAGGCCGTCCAGGTGCAGTGCGCGAGTGAGATAGGCGAGCAGCGCCACAGCCAGGACGGCAGCGAGCAGCGCGCCGAGTGTGGACGGTACGAGTGCGTGCACGACCGCGACCACCAGCGCAGCGAGTGCTCCCAGCACCAGGCCGACGAGCGGTGCCAGGAGGATGGCTTTGCGGGCCAGGTGGCGATCGACGTCGCCGATAGCGCCAACGGGGATGACGGTGAGGAGCCCGAAGGTCAGGCGCAGTGCCCTCACTCCGCGGGCTCCTCGGCCGTGCTCACACCAGCCTCGGTGAAGGTGAGCATCTCCCCCAGGGCTGCGGCGGCCGCGGCGATAAGTGGGACGGCAAGGAGGGCTCCCGTGCCTTCTCCCAGGCGCATGCGCAGGTCCAGCAGGGGCTCAAGATCAAGCCTCCCCAGGGCTGCTGAATGAGCCGGCTCGGTGGAGCGATGTCCGGCCAGCAACCAGTCGCGAGACTTGTAGGCCGCTCGGTGGGCGATGAGGGCGGCGGCTGTCGGCACCGTCCCATCGAGGATGACGGGGGTACGCCGTGCGGCAGCCTCGAGGAGGAATCCCAGCATGGCGGCGATATCGGGACCACCGATCGTGGCGATGAGATCCAGGGGCGCTGCCTTGTGCGCCTTGCCGCGTCGCATCGCATCGCGCACCGCGCCCGTCTTGCGCATCCAGGTGTGGTCATCAATGCCCGTGCCCCGGCCCACCACGGATGTCACCTCTGCGGGTGCGAGGAGGCCCACGATGGCCGAGGCGGATGTGGTGTTGCCGATGCCCATGTCTCCAGCAATAAGCAGGTCAGCACCTGCATCAATCTCGGTGTCCGCGATAGCCACGCCGAGTGCGAAGGCCGCATCGGCCTCCTCGGACGTGAGTGCATTCTCTCGATCGATGGATCCGCTTCCCCGTCGAATGCGCATCGCGGCGACATCAGGTCCCAGGTCGTTCGCGTAGTCCTCCGGTGCATCGACACCGACATCGACGACGCGGACCCGGACGCCCACCTGACGTGCGAGCGCATTCGCGGCGGCGCGCTCGGAGAGGAGGATGCGCACCATTTGCGCGGTGACCTCAGGGGGGTACGCCGACGTCCGTGCTGTGCGTGCGACGCCATGGTCGGAGGCGAAGATCACCAAAACCGGTCGCGCGGGAGGCGCTGGTGGGCAGGTACCTCGGACCGAAGCCCACCACGTGCCCAGGTCTTCCAAACGACCGAGCGCACCCTCCGGCTTGGTCAGTGACTGCCACCGCTCCGTGGCCTGACGAGCCGCCTCGCGGTCGGGCCAGTCGATGCGTGCCACCACGTCCGCGAGGAGTGATTGGGCTGGGGACTCATCCGCGTCAGTCGACATGTCCACCTCGCATCACCCACGGTTGTCCCGCGACCATGAGGGTGATGGTGTCGCAGACATCCCCGACCTGCTGGTGCAGGCGTCCGAGCAGGTCGACAAAAATCCGACCCGCACGCGTCGCGGGCACCAGGCCCATGCCCACCTCGTTGCTCACGAGGATCACGGTGGCAGGGCACTGTGCGAGTGCCGCAAGGAGGTCCGCGGTGGCAGCGTGCGCACCCGCCGAGAGGGCATCATCGTCACTCCAGTCGGGGGAGGCCCTGTCAAGGACGTCGGTCAGCCATAGCGTCAAGCAGTCAACGAGGATGGCCGATCCCGGTGAAGCGTCGCGCAGTGTGTCCGCGAGGTGATGACCCCCCTCGACCGTGCGCCAGTGTGCGGGGCGGCGCTCGCGGTGCATCCGCACGCGCTCCTGCCACTCGGCATCATCCGGGCGCGCAGATGCTGTGGCGACGTACGTCACGTGCGCGAATGCTCCGGCTCGGCGTTCGGCTTCTGTGGATTTGCCCGAGCGTGCCCCACCGACGATGAGTCCGCGTGTGGGGCGCCCGATCGTCGTGCCGTCGTCGACGAGCCGCACCCCGTGGGCCGCAAGCCGCTCGCGCAGGAGTGCCTCCGGGGGATTGTGATGTCCGAGGTGCACGGCGACAACCTGGGTGGTGTCTACGCGCGCGCCCACGGCTGTGAGGTCGTGGAGCATGACCGGAAGCGTGGCAAGGTCGAGGTGGCCCGTGCCATGGTCGAGGTGATCTCCGAAGGTTTCCTCCAGCAGGATGACGTCGTACGCCGCGCCCGCGCATGCAGTGAGATCACCGATCGGGCCCGTGTCCGTGGCGTAGAGCAGGCGGCTGCCATCGGGAGCGGTGAGGTCGTAGAGCACGGCCTCATCGGCCACGGAGTCCGGTGCGTGTCCACCGTGTGCTGCGGCCACAGCGCGCACGGTGTAATCCCCGCGCGGAGTCGGCAGTCCCCAGGTGTCACCGGCAGCAATCTCATGGAGTTGGACGGGAGTGCGCGGTCCGATCCAATCTCGGCAGCGGCTCAGGACGGACGGCGGACCCCACAGGTGCAGCACGGCGGGAGTGGGATTCCAATCGAGCCACAGCAGCAGCGCCGGGTCGAGATGATCAGGATGCGCATGCGTGACGAGGACGTGGCGCACATCTCGCAGCGACACTCGTGCCCGGGCAGCGGATGAGGCTACCGCCGGGCCCGCGTCCAGGAGGATGAGTCCGTCCACCAGGGCGGCCGTGGGCACCCGAACACGGCCGCGTGAGCGCATGTCGGCGCAGGAGAGGCATTCGCAGAAGGGACTGGGCCACCCGTCGGCGGCTCCTGTGCCAAGAACGATCACCTCCATCAGGGCGCGCTCGTCCCCGGGCCGACGGCATGGACGGGGGCGCCGGTCTGGAGGTGAGTCTCCGGCGCGAAAACCACGTGGGGAGCGAAGTTGGCCTTCCGCGATGCCCGCCGCAGAGCGACCAGGACGGGCCGGCCGATGACGATGATGAGGGCGGCCGTGAGGATGCCGCGTGGGATGTCCCAGCCGAGAGAGGTCACCAGGGAGAAGGCCAACCAGCGGCCCAGGTTGTCACTGACCGGGGCGCCGGGGTCAAACATGATGGCAGGGGCATAGGCGGTGGCTTCCAGCCCGCCGAGGAACGGCCAGAACCACAGGTTCATCACGAGGCCGTACCCCATTGAGGCGATCAGTCCGTAGGTGGCGAGCATGGCGATCTCGCGCCGTCCGCGCATCGGGGGCAGGAGTCCCGCACCGAGTCCCACCCATGCCGCGGCAATCATCTGGAAGGGCAGCCACGGGCCGACGCCGCCGGTGATGAGTGCGGAGGCGACGAGAGAGAGCGAGCCGAGTGCAAAGCCGAATCCCGGCCCCAGGGCCCGGCCACCGAGGATAATGATGAACCAGATGGGCTCCAACCCGGCTGTCCCAGCTCCGAGCGGGCGAAGGATGCAGATCACTGCGGCGAGCACTCCGAGGATGGCGATGGCCTTGGCATCCATGCCACCGTCGGCCACCTGGGCCAGGACGACAAGGAGCACGAGGGGGACGATCGCCGCGAAGATCCAGGGTGCATCCGAGGCATGCGCTATCGCGGTCGACCCGGGCTCGGCAAGGAAGGGCCACCCGAAGGCAAGGACTCCCACGACGGTGGCCAGGCTGACGGCAATCCAGGAGCGCACTCCCATATGTACGGCGTTCACCCACTCACCGCCAGCAGGTCTCGCACGGCCGCGACCGTGAGAGGCACGTCACCGCCGTCTGCCGTCGCGAGAATCTTGGCGACCTGGGGGGCAAAGAGCGGTGATCCGATGACGACATGTGCGGTGGGCCCGTCAGCCACAATCTCGCCATCGGCAAGGACGACGACGCGCGTCGCCGTCTCGGCCGCGAGCTCGACGTCATGTGTTGCGATGACGATGGCGTGGCCGGAGGCGGCCAGGTCACGCAGGAGTGCTGAGAGACGCTCCTTGGTGGGATAGTCCAACCCCCGCGTGGGCTCATCAAGGAGGAGGACGAGGGGAGAGGCGACGAGCACAACCGACAGTGCAAGTGCGAGGCGCTGTCCCTCGGACAGGTCTCGTGGATGTGTCTGGGCGCTGATCTCCGGCGCAATGCGGGCCAGGAGATCCTGAGTGCTTCCGTGCGGCATGCCCGCATCGCGATCGGCGTCGGTGCACTCCTCCGCCACGCTGTCGCGGGTCAGCAGGTCGGAACTGTCCTGCGGGACAAGCCCGATCCGGCCGATGAGGCGTGGTCCCGTCATGGTCGCCGGGTCCACGCCGTCGATGCGAACCGTGCCTGCATCGGGTCGACGTAGTCCCACGAGGGTGGACAGCAGGGTTGATTTGCCCGCTCCGTTGCGCCCCATCAGCGCGATGACCTCACCCTGAGCGATGTCGAGAGTGATGCCGCGCAGGGCCGGCACATGTCCGTAGGACGCACGCGTGCGGTCGATGCTGATGACACAGTCGCGTCCGCTGTCGAGGGACGGTGGCGACGGTGATCGCACATTCCCCCGGGCGCCAGCCGGCGGATGCAGACGTTCGCGCAACGCGGGGGCCCGACGCCGAGCATCGCGCACAGACATGGGCAGGGGTGACCAGCCAGCGAGACGACCCAGGCGTACGACGGGTGGAGCCACCGGTGACGTTGCCATGATGTCCTGCGGCGAACCGACGATGACGGGACGTCCGGCACCGGGGACGTGCACGACCCGGTCGGCGTACTCCAGGACCCGCTCCAGTCGATGCTCCGCCAGGATCACGGTGATGCCGAGGTCATGGACGAGGCGCTGCAGTGTCGAGAGGACCTCCTCCGCCGCCCCGGGATCCAGTGCGCTCGTGGGCTCATCGAGCACAAGCACGCGGGGGTGTGATGTCAGGACTGCGCCGATAGCGACGCGTTGACGCTGACCTCCGGAGAGGCTGAGGAGCGGGCGATTCCGCACGTCCGCAAGTCCCAGCAGGTCGAGGGTCTCCTCGACGCGTCGGCGCATGACATCGGGGAGGATGCCCAGGCACTCCATGCCGTAGGCGAGTTCTTCCTCGACCGTGTCCGTGACGAACGAGGACAGGGGATCCTGCGGGACGACGCCGACCACATCGGCCAGGTCGCGCGGACGATGAGTCGACGTATCACGGCCCGCGACGGTGACGCGACCCGCGAGCGTGCCCCCCGTGAAGTGAGGCACGAGTCCGTTGATGGCACGCAGCAATGTGGTCTTGCCGCTGCCCGTCTCGCCCACGACGAGCACCAATTCACCCTCATCGATCTGCAGATTGACGTCGAGCAGGGTGGGTTGCACGGCGCCGGAGTAGGTCACGGTGACCGAGGCAAAATCCACCATCGGGCTCATGTCCTGGATCCTCTGGCGGAGTCGGGCACGGGTGGTGTGATGACAGCGGGCAGCGCACTGATGAGGATGGCGAGCACGGCGACGGCGGGAACGGTGGGCCAGGCGATCGGATCCACCGGAGCGATGAGGCCGGAGACACCCTGCACGCTGGCGGCGACGACGATGCCGGCCGTGGCGAGCGCGCAGGGTGTCACGCCCCACTCAGGCCATGTCCACGGGTCTGGCCGATAGCGGGTGCGGATCGAACGACGCCCCGCGAGGGCGAAGCCGATGCCGCCGAGGATGAAACCGGTCGCCAGGAGAGGGAGGCCGAGAGCGGCGGGCGCGGAAGCGTCCAGCAGTGCGTAGGTGCCGATGACCACCATGACGAGGGCACCGAGGAGTGCCGCGCCCGTGGTCCGCCGCACCATCCGCGAGCGATGCGCCTGGCGACCGTATCCACGTGAGTCCATGGCGGCCGCGAGGGTGATGGAGCGCTCCAGGGCACCCTCGAGGACGGGCAGTGCCGACCCCGCTGTGCCGCGGAGGCCACCGATGGCGCGTCCACGGAGGCGGCGAGCGGAGCGGATGCGGTCCAGGTCGGTGACCAATTGCGGTGCGAAGGTCACGGCGATGACGATGGACAGGCCGAATTCGTACAGGGCCGACGGAACAGCCTTGAGCAGGCGTGCCGGTGACGCCAGAGAGTTGGCCGCCCCGATGCAGATGAGGATGGTGGCGAGTCGCATACCGTCGTAGAGGGCGGCGATGAGGGACTCCGCGGTGATGGGGCCGCCGAGCCGGACTCCGGCCATGATCTCGGGCAGTGTGAACGACGGCAGCGTCACCAGAATCGTCGTGCCGATGGGCGCGGCGACGATGGCTTGAAAGAGGACGCGGATGGCGATGACCACGAGGCCGAGTTTGAGGAAGAAGCCGAAGGATCGGGCCCAGGGTGCCTGAGACCTTCGAGCGGAGACGACGTAGCCCGCGACGGCGACGATCAACACCAGGAGCAGCGGATTCGTCGTGCGTGATGCCGCGATCGCCAGGCCAGCAGCCCAGAGCCACCAGGCCCCGGGATGCAGTGCGCGCGGGAGGCGCCGTCGCCCACGGGTGCGCACTCCGCCCGGCCCACGGACAGCGGTGAGGTCGACTCCCGCTGTCTCCACCCCGACCGCGGTCACGATGCGGCTCGTCGCATGCGCAGGATGGCTGCTCCACCCAGTCCAGCGATACCCGCCACCGCCAGGCCCGCGGCGATCGTGCTGAGCCCACCGCCCCCATCCGCGGGTGGTGTGTCGAGTGGTGCGGTGAGCATCGACATGCTCGGCTCCGGACTCGGCGCGGACGCCGGAGGTGATGCCCAACCAGGATCCGGGCTGGGGCTGATGTCTGCTGATGCGCCAGTGCGTGCGGGCTGCGATGAAGCCCGCACCGAGCTGTCACGGGTGCCCTCGACACGGGTTTCGGCCGATGCCGGACCCGAAGAGGGCGGACCGGGAGACGCTGGCGCAGCCACCTCGGGACGGGAGGATGTGGATGGGCTCGGGCGGGCTTCGGATGTCGGCGTCGGTGTCGGTTTCGGTGTCGGTTTCGGTGTCGGTGTCGGTGTCGGTGTCGGTGTCGGGTCCGCCACGATGTCGGCGCACCCGCGGGAGGGGTAGCCGCCGATGCCACAGATCAGACCCCATTCGGCGCGCACGGTGGTTGCCGCACGGAGAATGTCGTAGCCGGTGGCGCGGGATTCGGCGACGATGCAGATGGCCCATGGGCCGGGTGTGTCCTCGCCATCCATGGCATCGGCTGCGCTCCCCGGATCGACAACGAGCGCGACGCGCTTGCGATCCTCCTGCGCCGGGGTGTCACCGCAGACCTCGGCAAAGTCGGGGGAGAATCCGGGGAGATTGTCTCCCGTCACACCGCTGATGGAAAAGCGCCACCCCTCAATGGACCCATCCGCGGGAGATCTGAAGGCCGGTCCCACGTGCGCGAAGGTCCAGCCGGTGTCGGATCCCAGCCAGTAGGACCAGTAGCGGTAGGCGGCCGCATCCGCGGGCACCGCTGCAACGACAGGCATGAGCGCCGCCGTGGCGATGAATGCCACGGCGGCGATGCAGCGCCTCGTCGTCATGCTCGGGAAGTCCTATCAGCCGTCTGGATGATTACTTCTGCACGGTGGCGAGGAGTCGAGCGGGCAGATTGACTCCACCGAAGTCTCGAGGGTTGGCGTTGGCTGCGTGCGCGACCATGAGCAGAGTGCCGAGGGCGGCAGGAATGTCTCCATCAGCGGATTCGGCGTACGCCGAGACGTTGCTCTTCAGCGCGGCCAGGCCAAGGCGTAGAGCACCGGTGGACCCGTGTGACTGGGACAGGCCCAGCGTGGCGAGAGCGGTGGCGTTCCAGTCCGTCTCATCGGGTGAGTACGGCGAGGGGATCTGTCCCTCCCCGTCGATGAGCGCGGATGCGAGCCAGGTGCCCGCAGCCAAGACACCCGGCTGCGCACCAGTACACGGGGTGAGGGTCCGTGGGCCTGTGTAGCGCACGTAGGGCAGGGCGCCTTCGGCACCGATGAGAGTCCAACTTGTCGACAGGGGATCGACCAGACTGCCCGGCTGGAAGGCCACGCCACAGTTGGACTCGATGCTCATGGCACGTCTCAACCACGTTGATCCGCGGCGGCTCGTGGGCGTTGCCTTCCGCCCGATGGCGGCCAGGGCCATGGACGTCGACGTTGCATCGGCTCCAAGCCCGCGGATCCATTCCCATCCGCCGTCGCTGAGTTGTTGTTGAGTCAGCCACGCAGCAGCACGCGCAGCTGCCCCCTTGACGGCGGTCTTGCGCTGCGCATCCCGTGCAGATCCGGTGTACCGCGCGGTGAGGGCTCGCAAAGCCATGACGGCCATCGCCGTGGAGTTGGTGTCCGGTCCTGTGAAACTGACCAGATCGGGTTCGGGGCAGGCCTGCGTGGGATCGAGGCGGTAACCGGTGAAGGAGCCGTCAGCGCACTGCTGGCGCAGCAGCCAGGTGACGGTGGGCCGGGGGGCGGTGATGCCGACGGCAGCGAGTCCCAACACGGAGGCCGATTGACGGTATACGCCGTTGTACGTCGGATCTTGCTGTCCGAAGAGGCCCCGCGTATCGGGCTCGGCCGCGTGCACCGAGGTGGTCATGAGTCCGAGGGTCACACCGAGGGCTGTGACAAAGGCGACGAGGGCGACAGATAACCGCGGGACATTGCGGCGCTGAGTTCGCGCGCCGGCCATGCGGATGAACGCGTGCATGTGCACTCCAGGGTGAGCGACCCACCAGACGTACACGGTCGCTCATGGACTCGCATCCACAAGTGCCACGACGTCCCGTAGACCTCGACGGGGTGACATCGCCAACCGGCAACATCACGAGGCGCTCGCGCCCGCCAGGTGCTCCGACTTGCCCGCAGGTCTTCACGACTCCCTGCGGTGCTCACGGTTGCGGGTCAGCGCCGGATTCTCACCGGCTTCCCCTGGACATCGGGCGCGTATTCACTTGTGGGTCTCATCCGACCACGGAGTGCCAGGAGAGTCAAAGGGGGCGCGCCCGGCCCCGGTTCGGCGTACCGTCCTCCCATGGCCTGGACCTGGATCTTCACCAATCTCGAGGGCGCCCCCGTCGCGGACCCGCCCGGATGCGCCGTCATGACGCCCTTCCCCACGCAAACTGACGCCGAGACCTGGCTCGGTGAGACGTGGAAGGAACTCCTCGACGGTGGCGTTGACGCCGTTGTGCTGTGGGAGGACGCCCGTCAGGTGTACGGGCCGATGAGCCTGCACCCCACCCCGTGACACGCGGCTGGAGCCCCGACCGGGCCTAGTCGCGGTGCGTGCGAGGTTCTTCCGGCGTTTCGCCGCGACGCAGTCGGGGCGGGGGGAGTCGGAAGCGTCGCAGTTGCAAGGTGCGTAGTCCGGCGTACCAGAGCGCGCCCTTGCGCTCAGCCTTGTCGGGGAAGCGCTTGCGCAGCGCTGAGTTGAGTCGAACCAGCAGGAATAGTTCGTCGAAAGCCACCAGGGCGATCAACACCATCCACGAGATCGAGACGGCAAATTGGATCACCGGGTTGGGGATGAAGCCCAGCACGAGGACGGCGAGTGCGACAAAGATGAAGTACTCCGCGATGGTGAATCTGCTGTCCACGTAGTCGCGCACGTAGCGTCGGACAGGACCCTGATCGCGCGCGGGCAGCGCCCTCTCGTCGCCGGCCATGAGAGCCGCCCGCTGCTGGGCCCGGGCAGCCCGGTCGCGCCCACGAGCAGCTCGTCGCGCCGCCCGGGGATCCTTCGGCGCCTTCAGCGCCTGCTTGCGGGCTGCCTCGGCTTCTTTGCGTGAGGGAGTCGGTCGTCCCTTGCCGCTGGCGGGACTCCCATCCGCGGGGTCGAGGGGCTGCGGGTCCACGGGGGTCTCCCTACGTCCAAACATGCTGGCAATCTATCGCCGCGAGCGCAGCGATCGGAGCCGACCGCGGGGGATGGATCTCCCGAGCTCCCGGGTCCGATGTCCGAGCCGGGGCGCGTGGCCCGGGACCGCCCCCTAGTCTGGAGGGAGATATCCACCCGGCAGGAGGACACCATGGGTATGTGGCAGCGCTTTAAGCTCATCTTCGCCTCGAAGGCCAACAAGGCCCTCGATCGGGCCGAAGACCCCCGCGAGACGCTTGACTACTCCTACGAAAAGCAGTTGGAGTTGCTCCAGAAGGTACGCCGCGGTGTGGCGGACGTTGCCACGAGCCGCAAGCGCATCGAATTGCAGATCCAGACGCTGTCTCAGCAGACGGACAAGCTGTCGGCCCAGGCCAAGGCGGCGCTGAGCGGCGGACGCGAGGATCTCGCTCGCGAGGCGCTCACCCGCAAGAGTGGATTGCAAAATCAGGTCGCAGACCTCCAGGTCCAACTGGCTCAGTTGCAAGATCAGGAGGAGAAGCTGATCGCTGCGTCCCAGCAACTGCAGGCCAAGGTGGATGCCTTCAGGACGAAGAAGGAAACAATCAAGGCGACCTACTCCGCAGCCGAGGCG
Organism: Candidatus Nanopelagicales bacterium; assembly: GCA_030726915.1. Lineage (GTDB taxonomy): Bacteria > Actinomycetota > Actinomycetes > S36-B12 > S36-B12 > Mxb001. The sequence goes on along the minus strand of JANRCR010000047.1, from coordinate 3,926 downwards.
CAGACCAAGATTAATGAGGCATTCGCCGGTATCTCCAGTGAACTCGGCGATGTTGGCCTTGCTGTCCAGCGCGCTGAGGACAAGACCGCACAGATGCAGGCGCGAGCCGGTGCCATTGACGAGTTGGTGGCCTCAGGTGCCCTGGACGATGTATCAAGTACGGGCAAGGACAACCTGACCGTTGAGTTGGAGCGCATGGCGAGCCAGAGTCAGGTGGATGACGAACTGGCGCAGATCCGGCTTGAGCTCGGGTCAGGCGGCAACCCGGCGGCTATCGAGGGCGATAAGGCGTAGGGGTTTCGGAACCACACATGGCACGCACTCGCTACGGAACCGACCGCGGTCTGTCCGCCCGCATGTTTGGCACCATGTTTGGGCTCGGCCTGCTCTACGTCATCCTCGCCGCGGTCCTCTACGCCGTCGGTGTCAATGCACTCTGGGTGATTCTCATCAGTGGCGGCTTGCTCTTCGGCCAGTGGTGGTTCTCCGATTCCCTGGCCATGGGGGCGATGAAGGCACACGTCGTCACACCGGAGCAGGCCCCCCAGGTCCACGGAATAGTCGATCGCCTGTGTGCGATGGCCGATATGGAGAAGCCGCGCATCGCGATCGCCGACAACGATGCACCCAATGCTTTTGCGACCGGTCGCACGTCGAAGCGCTCCGTCGTCGTCGTGACGACCGGTCTGCTTCGGCGGCTGGACCGCGATGAGCTCGAAGGGGTTCTGGCGCACGAGTTGTCGCACGTGGCCCACAAGGACGTGACCGTCATGACGATCGCGTCGTTCAGCGCCATTCTCGCGGGTTTCATGGTCCGGTCCGTCATGTGGGGGTCCATGATGCGCGACCGCCGTGATCAAAATTCCGCAGTGATCTTCCTCGTCGTCATGGTCGTCAGCGTGCTCGTGTACCTGGTCTCCTTCCTGCTGATCCGCGCGCTATCGCGCTATCGCGAGCTTGGTGCCGACCGTGGCGCCGCCCTGATCACGGGGAAGCCCACCGCACTTGCCACGGCGCTGCAGAAGGTGTCCGGTGAGATGGCCGCTATCCCGACGCGCGATCTACGCCAGATGGAGCCCATCGCCTCCTTTGCCTTCGTGCCCGCCTTCTCCAAGGGCCGCGGCAGCGGTGGCTTCGGGCTCGAGTCCCTGATGTCCACTCACCCGCCCTTGCAAAAGCGCCTGGAGCAATTGGCCAAGATCGCGACGGATCTAGGCCAGCGCTAGTGGGCTTCATGGACGGCCTCCGGGGTCGACGCAAGCCGGTGCGTCCCAATCTGGACTCACTCTTCGCGATCCCGTCGGCCGCGATCACGCTTCAGGTGTCCCTGGACTATCTCTCGACAGGCGAGGGAGCCGTGGCCTTCCGTCCGGCGGAGGGCCGAGCCTTCGCCGATGTGGAGGCGGAGATCCGTGCGCTGCTCGACGCCGACGAGGGGCCACCGATCCGCGTGGTGTCGGATCACTTTGGTTATACCTGGATCGTCGTCACCACCGATCCCCCGGATGTGGGTGCCGTGGTCACGGACTTGCACGCGGTCAACGTGACGCTGTCAGATCACGGATTCGGACCGCAATTGCTGTGTTCGCTCGTGCCCTTCCAGGACCCTCGTGGCACGCGCATGGCGCTGATCTACCTCTACAAGCGCGGCACGTTCTATCCCTTCGCCCCCCAGGCAGATGAGCGCCGGGATTCTGTCGTGGAATTGCAGGTCCGCGACCTGCTGCGTGGGGAACTTCCCTGGGAAGCGGATCTGTCTCGGTGGTTCCCGGTGTGGGACGCCCCCGGCCTGCAGGATCCCGTCTAGCCCGGTTGTGCCGGTCGGCTAATCCTTCGCGCCGACTCCGGGGAGTGCCAGCATGCGGTCAAGTGCCACCCGCGCCCACTTCGCTGACTCGTCCTCAACGGTGATCTGGTTGACGACTCGGCCCTGAAGCAAGTTTTCCAGAGTCCACACCAGGTGGGGTAGGTCGATGCGATTCATCGTGGAGCAAAAACAGACATCGCGATCCAGGAAGACCACGGTCTTGTCGGGGTGGCGCAGGGCGAGCCGGCGGACAAGATTGAGTTCGGTGCCGACGGCGAAGGAGCTGCCCGGGGGTGCTTCCTCGATCGCGGTGATGATGAATTCCGTCGACCCCACGAGATCGGCCATCTCCACGACCTCGTAGCGGCACTCCGGATGGACGATCACGGTGACGCCCGGCACACGCGCACGCACGTCCTTCACGCTCGACTCCGTGAAGCGTCCATGGACCGAGCAGTGGCCGCGCCAGAGGATCACTTTGGCATCGCGCAGTTGCTCGGGAGTCAATGTGGGGTGATGCGGATCCCAGACGACACAGTCATCCAGCGATAGGCCCAGGTCACGGACAGCGGTATTGCGCCCAAGATGCTGATCGGGCAGGAAGAACACTCGCTCACCATGCTCAAAGGCCCATTCGAGGGAGCGCTTGGCGTTGCTGGACGTGCAGATCGCACCGTGGTTGCGACCGGTGAATGCCTTGATGTCGGCCGCGGAATTCATGTAGGTGATGGGAATCGTGGAATCTGCGAGCCCCGCCGCGCTGATGGCCTGCCACGCGGCGTCGACCTGGTGAATGGCCGCCATGTCGGCCATGGAGCATCCGGCGGCAAGGTCGGGGAGGATCACCTGTTGGTTGGCGGCAGTGAGGATGTCGGCGCTCTCTGCCATGAAGTGCACCCCGCAGAAGACGATGAACTCAGCCTCCGGATGAGCGGCAGCCTGCTGGGATAACTTAAATGAGTCACCCGTCACGTCGGCGAATTGGATGACCTCGTCGCGCTGATAGTGGTGGCCCAGGATGTAGAGCCGGTCACCGAGCGCGGCTTTCGCGGCGGCGGCTCGCGTGACAAGATCCGGGTCGCTCACGGGGGGGAGGTCGCCGGGACATTCCACTCCGCGCTCGCTATCGGGGTCAGCCCCGTGTCCCAGGAGGAGCAATGCCAGCGGAGTAGCGACAGGTTCGGTGAACGCCATTTGATCATTGTCTCACCGAAGCCCGGACCGGCCTCTTGGCGGCTACGGTCTCGGATGTGCGCATCCTCATCGCTCCGGATGACTTCACCGGCACACTGACAGCTCTCGAGGCTGCGGCCGCTATCGCTGAGGGTTGGCGTCGAGGGGCGCCCGGGGATCACGTGACGCTGCGTCCCATGTCGGATGGCGGCCCGGGATTCCTCGCCGTTGTTGGACACGCACTCGCGGGGCGGACCCTCCCGGTGGTCGTCCGAGGTCCCCTGGGACACCCCGTCGCCGCCGAGATCGTGATCGTGGATGACACGGCGTACGTCGAATCCGCCCAGGCATGCGGCTGGGGTCAGATCCCGGAGAGTCAGCGCCATCCTCTCGAGGCAACGACATACGGATTGGGGGAGCTCCTGAGCACCGCGGTCGCGGCGGGGGTACGACGCATCGTGGTGGGCCTGGGTGGCTCCAGCACGACGGATGCCGGGGCGGGCATGCTTGCGGCGCTGGGGGCTCGGGCATGGGATGCAGCGGGCAATGACGTGAGACTTGATGGGGGAGGCCAGCCACTGGCTGACGTGATTCGCATCGATGTGATGGCCGTGCGCGAGCGCCTGGCCGGTGTTGACCTGATTGTTGCGACGGACGTCGACGCGACCCTGTGCGGCCCGCAGGGCGCGGCGCGCGGCTTTGCCCCGCAAAAGGGTGCGACGGCCGGCGATGTCGAACTCCTGGATGCGGCTCTGGCCAGTTTTGCCCGCGTGTGTGCCACCGAAGTGCAGGTGGACACAGGGCGGGACCTCACCATCGAGGCGGGGGCGGGTGCCGCCGGTGGCCTGGGCTTCGGGCTGCTCACCATCGGGGGTGTGCGGGTGCGGGGCATCGCCATGGTGTGCGACATCGTGAGCATGGAGGCTGCCATCGCCGAGTGTGACCT
>JANRCR010000046.1:15747-17770 GCA_030726915.1 Candidatus Nanopelagicales bacterium | reverse complement strand
GGCCATGACCGCACCCGCAGCTGCGGGAGGCACCGCGACCACCACGAGCGTGGGCACCTCGCCCGCGTCTGCCCGCCACGGCTGCCCCGCTCCCCGCTCCACGGCGAGGTCGCGCGCGGACTCGTCCTGGTCATCGATCACGACACGGACACCGGCTCGGCGTAGGGCGAGCCCGATGGAGGCTCCGAGGAGTCCACTGCCGATGATGAGGACGGTCCCGGAGATCGGAACACTCATGGGGCGAGATCCTGGCGAAGCACCTCGGCACCACGAAGGTAGATGTGGTGCACATCGGCGCGGGCCAGCGGTGTCTCGGTGTGCATGAGGACGCGGACGACGCGCGGCAGCGCCCCGGTCACATCCAACTCCTGGGCGCAGATGAGCGGGACATCAACCAGGCCCAGGTCCCGTGCCGAGGCTGCCGGGAATGCGGAGTGTAGGTCCGGTGTCGCGGTGAAGAGGATGCTGATGAGGTCATCACGGACAACTCCGTTGCGCTCCATCATGGCGGTGACGAGTTCGACCACGGCCTCGGACATCTCCCGGGCGTCGTCAGCGGTGAGCGTTGTCGCTCCCCGAATCGCCCTGATCGCCATGCGCAAACCCTAGCGAGGTATCGGCCTAGAGACCGGCGGCGGTGTAGAGGGACCCCAACTCCGGCCCGGTGATCGCACGCAGCCGCCCGGGACGCAACTCACCCAGAGGGATGGGGCCGACCTGGGTGCGCACGAGTTGCTCGACGGGATGATCGACCGCCTCGAGAAGTCGCCGCACGACGTGCTTGCGCCCCTCATGGATGGTGAGTTCGACCAGGGCGCGGCCGGGCAGCGCCTGCACCACCCGGAAGGAATCCACGCTGGCGAGGCCATCCTCGAGCTCGATGCCCTCACGCAGACGTCGCCCGACATCGCGCTTGACGATCCCCGGCACGGTGGCGAGATAGGTCTTCATCACCCCGTGGCTGGGATGGGTGAGGCGCTGGGCCAGCTCACCATCATTGGTGAGCAGGAGCAGGCCCTCCGTGTCGGCGTCGAGTCGCCCGACATGGAAGAGCCGTTCCGTGCGATCGGCCACGAGGTCCCCCACGCACGGCCGACCCTGCTCGTCGTTCATCGTCGACAAGACACCGAAGGGCTTGTTGAGGGCCAGCACGATGAGATCTGACGCAGTCGGCACCCGCTCACCATCGACGTGGATCACACTGCGCGCCGGATCCACCCGCATGCCCTGCTCACGTACGACACGGCCATCGACACTGACCCGGCCGGCGTCGATGAGCTCTTCACATGCGCGACGGCTCCCGATCCCCGCCGAGGCGAGGACCTTTTGCAGGCGGATACCTTCGTCGGCCACTACTCCCCCGCCGCCACGGAGTCCATGACCGCGTCGAGTTCGGCCAGATCCGGCAGATAATCGGATAGGTCCGGCAGATCCTCCAGGGAGGCGATGCCGAGCCGCTCGAGGAAAAAGGGCGTCGTGCGATAGAGAATCGCCTGGCTCGAGGGGTCGGTGCCGGCCTCCTCGATCAACCCCCGCGACTGCAGGGTGCGCAGCACACCATCGACATTGACCCCGCGTACGGCACTGATGCGACCGCGAGAGACCGGTTGGCGATAGGCGATGACCGCGAGGGTCTCCAGGGCGGCCTGCGTGAGGCGGGCCTGCTGGCCATCCAGCACCCATCCTTCGACGACACCGGCGCACGACTCACTGGTGTAGAAGCGCCAGCCTCCGGCAACCTCACGCAGTGCGAAGCCTCGCTCGGCGGCGCGATAGTCGGCCGCGAGCGCCTGCAGGGTGGTTGCGACATCGTCGACCGGATGGCGCGTCGCCTCGGCGAGGGCCATCGACGAGAGGGGCTCCACCGCGACGATGAGCAACGCTTCGAGGGCGGCTCCCAGGGAGGGCGCGGGCAGGATCTCCTGCGCCTCTTCCTCCTCGACCACGTCCTGCTCGGTCACCGGCTCCGTCATGCCTGCGTCTCCCTTTCTACGGCGATCACTACATCGACCTCAACGGCTGC
>JANRCR010000046.1:0-15647 GCA_030726915.1 Candidatus Nanopelagicales bacterium | reverse complement strand
GTCATGCCTGCGTCTCCCTTTCTACGGCGATCACTACATCGACCTCAACGGCTGCATCGACCTCAACGGCTGCATCGGCCTCAACGGCTGCCTCGACCTCAATGGCGGCATCGTCCTGGTCGTCGTACTCATCCTGGACATCCACCGTGCCGTCGTCACTGCCGATCCAACGAATGGTCAGGTCACCCAGCGGGGCCACCTGCTCAAAGGCGACAGATCCGTCGCGGTAAAGCTCCAGCAGGGCGAGGAAACGGCCAATGACCAGCATTGTCGTCTGACAGTCCGAGACGAGCGTGCGAAAGGTCGCGGTGCGCAGCCGACGCAGTCGACCCACCAGCACCGCGGCCTGCTCCCGCACACTCACGAGGGGGACGTGCAGATGGCTGATGTTGACCTCGGGCTCAGGCTGCGGGGTCAGGGCGCGGGCGGCCAGGGCCGCGAAGGCCTCCGGGCCCAGACCCAGGACGACCTCGGGAAGCAGATCGGCGAAGTGCGGCTCGAGTCCGACCGTGCGGGGGATCTGCCGGGCGGCGTGACCCATCCGCTCCTGGAGGATCGATGCCACCATTTTGTAGGCGCGGTATTGCAGGAGCCGGGCGAAGAGCAGGTCTCGGGCCTCCAGGAGGGCCAGGTCCTCCTCGTCCTCCACCTCGCCACTGGGCAGGAGCCGGGCGGCCTTGAGGTCCAGCAGGGTCGCGGCCACGACGAGGAATTCGGTGGTCTCGTCCAGATCCCACTCCGGGCCCTGTGCGCGCAGGTGGGAGATGAATTCATCCGTCACCACGTGCAGGGCGAGCTCGGTGACCTCCAGCTTGTGCTTGGAGATGAGTTGGAGCAGCAGATCGAAGGGGCCTTCGAAGCCACCGACGGTGACAGAAAAACCGGTGGACGCATCCACGGCGACACCCGCTGCTGCCTGGTGATCACCGTCGGCGGTGATCACCGGTGTCTGCGTCACCGGGAGAGGAGCTCTCGCGCCAATTGGCGGTAGGCCTCGGCGGCGGCACTGGAGGGAGCAAAAACGGTGATGGGCTCCCCCGCCACGGTCGCGTCGGGGAATTTGATCGTGCGGCTGATCACCGTGTGGAAGGTCTGATCACCGAAGGCATCCACGACGCGCTCCAGCACCTCACGGGTGTGCAGGGTCCGGGCGTCGTACATGGTGGCGAGGACGCCGATCAACTCCAGACGCGGGTTCAGCCGGCCCTGCACCTTGGTGACGGTGTCCGTCAGCAACTTCACACCTCGCAGGGCGAAGTATTCGCACTCCAGCGGAATGATGACGCCATTGGCCGCCGTGAGTGCATTGATGGTGAGCAGCCCGAGCGAAGGCTGGCAGTCAATGAAGATGAAGTCGTAGTCGTCGATGACCCCGGCCAGTGCGCGGGCGAGGGCGTGCTCGCGGGCGACCTCATTGACGAGGGCGACCTCCGCGGCTGAGAGGTCGATGTTGCTCGGGATGAGGTCCAGGCCCGGCACGCGCGTGGCGACGATGACATCGGCCGCCGCGCAGTCCTCATCCATGAGCAGGTTGTAGACGGTGCGGTCCAACTCGTGGGCCGGCACACCGAGGGCGACGGAGAGCGCCCCCTGGGGATCGAAGTCGACCAGGAGCACGCGCTGGCCGTATTCGGCGAGAGCCGCACCCAGATTGACGGTCGACGTGGTCTTGCCGACACCGCCCTTTTGATTGACCATCGCGATGACGCGGGCGGGGCCGTGCTTGTCCACCGGTGGAGGCACAGGGAAATCCGGGGTCGGTCGCCCCGTCGGGCCCATGCCCACGGGTGGGTCACTCTCGGTGGCCATCGACCCTCCCTTCGTGCCGCATCACTGTCACGGACCCGGTGGGCCCGCGCCATCCTCTCAGACGCAGGGCCGGGCGGGGGCCACACCCGACCGAGGATGGCTCACGGCGTACACCTCTCTCAGCGTCTCGACCGTCACCCGGGTGTAGATCTGCGTGGTCGTCACCGAGGCGTGGCCCAGCAACTCCTGGACAACCCGCACGTCAGCACCCCCCTCGAGCAGATGTGTCGCGAAGCTGTGCCTCAGGGTGTGCGGGGATACCCCGCTCAGGTGGGCACGGCCCGCCGCTGTGGAGATGACCGCCCAGGCGCTCTGGCGGCTCAGGCGGGCCCCACGGGAGTTGACAAAGAGGGCTGGCGTCGCCCGGGTCACCAGCCCCGGACGGCCCCGCACGAGATACGCCGACACGGCCTCAGCCGCCATGGTCCCCAGCGGCACCCGTCGATCCCGGCCGCCCTTGCCGCGCAGGGAGACGACCCGCTCCTGCAGATCCACATCATCGATATCCAGGCCGCAGGCCTCTGAGATGCGCGCACCCACGCCGTAGAGGATCTCCAGCAGCGCGGAATCGCGAAGCCCCAGGGGCGGGTCCGTCACGGCCGCGGCGGACAGGAGCGCCGATACGTCGGCATAGGGGATGGCCTTCGGGAGTCGCTGCGGGGTGCTCGGCGGCTTCCAGGCCCGGGTGGGATCGGTCGGGCACAGGTTGTCCAGCAGGCAAAAGCGATGGAAGCCACGAACGGCGACAACACACCGAGCGACCGAGCCCGCAGCGAGCGGTGTCGGCTGCCCTGGCTCGACAGGGCCACCCGAGACAGCAGCGGCGCCCTGGACCGGGATGCCCGCCAGCCCCCGGGCCAGATCGACCGTGAAGTCGGCGAGGTCCCCCGGCTGGACCGATGCCGGATCCGCGATACCCCTCGCCGTGCACCATGCGGCATAGCGCGTGAGATCACGCCGGTATGCCGACACGGTGTTGCGCGAGAGCCCACGCTCGACAGCACAATGGTCGAGATAGTCCCCGACCACGCGATCCCAGGTTGTCGCGTTCAGGCGAGCACGTCCGAGATATCGAGGCACTCCATGCCAAAGGACTCGGCCACGGCGGGATAGGTGACCGCACCCGCGTGCACATTGAGTCCCGGGCGCAGCGAGGCATCGCGCTGGAGCGCTCCACGCCATCCGTAGTCGGCTATGTCCACGGCGTAGGGCAATGTGACATTGGTGAGGGCGTACGTCGAGGTATGCGGCACAGCACCGGGCATATTGGCGACGCAGTAGAAGATCGAATCGTGCACGGCGAACGTCGGATCGGCGTGTGTCGTGGGTCGGGAATCCTCGAAGCAGCCACCCTGATCGATGGCGATATCGACGAGAACACTGCCCTTTTTCATCCGCGACACGAGGTCGTTGCTGATCAGCTTCGGCGCCTTTGCCCCGGGCACCAGCACGGCACCGATGACGAGGTCGGCATCGAGCACCGCGCGTTCGATCTCGAAGGCATTGGAGGCGATGGTCTGCATATGTCCCTGGTAGATCGCATCCATCTGGCGCAGGCGCGCCACGCTCTTATCCATGAGCAAAACCTCCGCCTGCATGCCGAGCGCGATCGATGCGGCATTGATCCCCGAGACACCCGCCCCGATCACGACGACCTTGGCCGCGTAGACCCCCGACACACCCCCCATCAGGACACCGCGACCACCGTTGGCCCGCTGCAGGGCATAGGCCCCGACCTGGGGGGCCATGCGGCCAGCGACCTCCGACATCGGGGCGAGCAACGGCAGGGATCCATCGGGCAGTTCGACCGTTTCATAGGCAATCGCCGTCGCACCCGAGGACACCAGGGCATCGGTGCACTCACGGGAGGCAGCAAGGTGCAGGTAGGTGAAGATGATCTGTCCGGAGCGCATGCGGTGGTATTCCTCCGTGACCGGCTCCTTGACCTTGAGGATGAGGTCGGCCTCGGCCCAGATGTCATCAGCAGTGGGCAGCATGCGCGCACCGGCAGAGGCAAATTCATCATCGGAGATGGAAGATCCGATGCCGGCCCCTGCCTGGACGACGACGTCGTGGCCGTGGCGGCGAAGCTCAAACACCCCGGCCGGGGTGATCGCCACGCGGTATTCGTGATTCTTGACCTCGGTCGGGACGCCAACCTTCATCGCACTCGCCTCCGTGCGCACGTCGGATACGACCATCGCATCCCCACGACCACCCGGTCGCCCGGCTCACTCTGCCGCATGGGGGGCAGTCCCCAGCGGCAGGTCCCACATCGGTCCATCCGCTGGGCGCAGGGTGGACCAGCCTCGATCGCGGGCAGCCGATGCCGCGAGGACACCGGCGACGGTCGTCGGATTGTGCAGATCGCCGGCGAGCACCGCATCCACGGCATCCCGCAGGGGCATCCACACCTGTGGTAGGTCCGCCTCCTCCGCCTCCCCCGTGTGCGGGCGCCCCCCCGGGATCGCGGTCACCCCGCGGGCCAGGAAGCAGCGAAAAGCCTCGGTCGATCCGCCGGGTGAGTTGAAAAAGTCGATCAGCACGTGCCAATCCGTGGCGGTGAAGCCTGCCTCCTCAGCGAGCTCGCGCTGCGCCGTCACCAGAGGGGGCTCACCCGCAACGTCGCGCAGCCCCGCCGGCAACTCCATCAAATAGCCACCGACCGGATGCCTGAACTGCCGGATCAGCAACACGCGATCGTCCTCGTCGAGCACCACCACACCCACGGCACCCGGATGATCGACAACATCGCGTGTCACCACCGCGCCACCCGGCAGCCGCACCTCGTCGCTCACGATGGACCAGACACGCCCGCGGAAATGTTCGACGCGGTGGAGGAGTTGGGCCGCACACCTGCGATCACGGATCGGACCGGTCCACATCTGCTGTGCCGGCACGGTCAGGGCTGGGCGGTGGTGGTGGACACGTGGGCGCCCTTGCGCTCGAGCGCAGCATGGACCAGACCGGAGAACAGCGGATGCGCGCGCGTGGGCCGGGAACGGAACTCAGGATGGGCCTGCGTAGCGACGTAATAGGGATGGACATCCGCGGGCAACTCGACAAACTCCACGAGTCGGCCATCCGGGCTGGTCCCCGAGACCACGAGACCGGCCTCCTCCAATGCCGGGCGGTAGGCATTGTTGACCTCATAGCGATGGCGATGGCGCTCGTCGACGTAGGGCACGTCGTACACGCGCTGCACCACCGAGCCATCGGCAAGTTTGGCCGGATACAGACCCAGCCGCATCGTGCCCCCCATGTCGCGCTCACCGGAGATGACGTCACGCTGGTCGGCCATGGTGGCGACAACCGGGTGCGGTGTGGTCTCGTCGAACTCGAGTGAATTGGCGCCCTCGAGACCGGCGACGTTGCGGGCGTATTCGATGACCATGCACTGCAGGCCCAGGCACAGACCGAGCGTCGGCACCCGCTGCTCGCGGGCATAGCGCAGGGCACCGAGTTTGCCCTCGATACCCCGTACGCCGAAGCCACCCGGGACACAGATGGCATCCACGCCGCCGAGCTGCTCCGCAGCCCCCTCGGGTGTCGCACAATCATCGGAACTAACCCAACGCAGGCGCACGCGGCAGTCCTGGTCGAAGCCACCGGCCCGCAGGGCTTCGGTGACGGACAGGTAGGCATCCGGCAGGTCGACGTACTTGCCGACGAGGGCGACGTCGACCTCGTGGGCGGGATGATGCACCCGACGCAGCAGATCTCCCCAGGCTGTCCAGTCGACGTCACGAAAGGGCAGGCCGAGTCGTCGGACAACGTAGGCGTCGAGTCCCTCCGAGTGCAGCACCTTCGGGATGTCGTAGATGCTGGGCGCATCGACCGCGGCCACGACGGCTTCCTCGTCGACGTCGCACATGAGCGAGATCTTGCGCTTGATCCCCGCGGGCACCGGACGGTCAGCCCGGAGCACGATGGCATCGGGCTGAATACCGATGCTGCGCAACTGTGCCACCGAGTGCTGCGTGGGCTTGGTCTTGAGCTCACCCGAGGGCCCGATGTAGGGAAGCAGGGACACGTGGAGGAAAAAGACGTTGTCTCGGCCCACTTCGTGGCGGATTTGGCGCACCGCTTCGAGGAAGGGCAGGGACTCGATATCGCCCACCGTGCCGCCAACCTCGGTGATGACGACGTCGACATCAGGCCCGGCCATGCGTCGGATGCGTGACTTGATCTCGTTGGTGATGTGCGGGATCACCTGCACCGTGTCACCGAGATATTCACCCCGACGCTCCTTGGCGATCACGGTGGAATAGACCTGGCCCGTGGTGACATTGGCCGATCCGTGCAGATCAGCATCGAGGAAGCGCTCATAGTGACCGACATCAAGATCGGTCTCCGCGCCGTCGTCGGTCACGAAGACCTCGCCATGCTGGAAGGGATTCATGGTGCCGGGATCGACGTTGAGATAGGGATCCAGTTTTTGCATGGTCACGCGCAGACCGCGCGCCTTGAGGAGGTTGCCCAGACTCGAGGCGGTGAGACCTTTGCCCAGGGAGGAGGCGACTCCTCCGGTGACGAAGACATGTCGGGTCGTCGCTCGTTGCTCCACGGGAGATTAGGTTATCAGCGCCTCCGGCTCGATCTCCCGGAGCGACCCGCGGACAAACGCGTCGCCGCGAGGGTGAGTAACTCCTCGGCGTGGGCCGCGGCGGTGGGTGAATCCTCCAGCCCGGCCAGCATGCGAGCGATCTCTCGCAGTCGGTCCTCCCCCGTCACTTCCAGCACACCGGCGGAGGTCACCGGGCCCGGCCGGACCACCAGGTGGCGATCGGCGAAGGCCGCGACCTGGGCCAGGTGCGTCACGACGATCACCTGGGCGGATCGAGCCAGGATGGCCAGCCGATGGCCCACCTCCACGGCAGCCTTGCCGCCCACACCCGCATCGACCTCGTCAAAGACGAACGTCGGCACCGGATCGAGCCCGGCGAAGACCACCTCGAGGGCCAGCATCACGCGGGACCGTTCACCCCCGGAGGCGGCCTTGGCGAGGGGCCGCGCGGGTGAGTCCGGTCGCGCAGCGAGCAGGAATTCCACCTCATCGATGCCGTGTCGATCCGCGGCACGCGGTGCCCCATCCACATCGAGGGTGAGCGGGCCGTGGCCCTCCTTGGCCCGCACCTGCACCACGAGACGGGCTCGCGCCATCGCCAGGGCGCCCAACTCCTGGGTCACGGCATCGGCGAGGGCCTGTGCGGCCAGCGTGCGTGCGGCACTCAGGTGTACCGCGGCAGTTGCCGCTCGGGCTCGGGCGTCGTCGCAGGCGGCACGCAGGGACTCCACCAGGGACGCGTCATCGGAGATCTCCTCCAGCCGCAGCGCGGCGTTGGCCGCCCACGTGGCGATGTCCTCCACGGCATCAACACCCTCGTGGGCCAGCCGCCGCCGCAGTGTTGCGAGAGTCGCCCGGCGCTCCTCGACGTAGGCCACCCGGGCCGGATCGGCATCGAGGACCTGCAGATGCCCTGTCAGGCTGAGGGCGATGTCATCGACGTCGGCCTGGGTGCGCGATATGCGCTCCGCCAACTCCCCGAGGAGTGGGTCATGCTCACGTGCACGCCCGAGTGCGGCACTCGCCGTCGCCAGGAGATCGCGCACACCGGGAGCATCTCCGCCCTCGAGAGCCTCATGTGCGCCATGGACAGCCTGCGCGATGTCCCCACTGTGGGATAGGCGCACACTCTCGGCGCGCAGTGCCGCCTCCTCCCCCTCACCGGGTGCAACACGCTGCACGAGTGCGATCAACTCCCGCAGGTCCTCGGCCTCCCGCGCGCGCTCACGGGCATGACCCACGACCTCGTCCAGACGCGCTGCGAGATCCAGCGCCTCGGTGAAGGCCGCGCGGTAGGTCGCGTGGTGGTCCTCGATGGCGGGGCCGGCAAATCTGTCGAGTGCCTGCCGCTGCTGGGCCGGCAGGCGCAGCCGATGCTGATCATCTTGACCGTGCACCGCCACGGTCAATTCCCCGATCCGCGCCAGCGTGGCTGCCGGGACACTGCGTCCGGCAAGGTGTGCACGGGATCGACCCTCGGCACTGATGGTGCGACTCACCAGCACGGTGTCGTCCTCATCACGATGTCCGCCCGTGTCGATGAGGATCTCGTCGACCTGCGCACCCGCCGCATGGAAGCGTCCCTCAACCACGGCAGCGTCGTAGCCGTGACGCACCATCGCCGGGTCGGTGCGCCCGCCGAGGAGGAGCCCCAGCCCACTGATGACCATGGTCTTGCCCGCTCCGGTCTCACCCGTGATGACCGTGAGGCCCGGCCCGAGCTCGATCTCGGCCTCGTCGATGACGCCAAGCCCCCGCAGGGTGAGCGACGCCCATCGCCCGGTCATCGACGCCCCCGCCACCCATCAACCGGGAGGGAAAACTTGGCGACCAATCGATCCGTAAACGGGCTATCGCCCAGGCGAGCCAGGTGCACGGGACGCTCATGGCGGCGGATGTCGATGCGACCGCCAGCAGGGATCTCGAAGGTACGTCGCCCGTCCGCCCACAGCACAGCCCGAGCGTGCTCCTCGGGGAGTTCCCAGGCAATCACGCTGGACGGCGACACCACGAGGGGGCGCGCAAAGAGGGCATGCGCGCTGATGGGTACGACGAGCAGGGCTTCGACCTGCGGCCAGACGACCGGACCGCCCGCGGAGAAGGCATACGCCGTCGAGCCGGTCGGCGTCGCGCAGACCACCCCGTCGCAGCCCCAGCGCGATAGTGGCCGCCCGTCGATCTCGACGAGGACATCGATCATGCGCTCGCGCACAGCCTTCTCCAGGCTCACGTCATTGAGCGCCCACGTGCGGTGCATGGGACGGCCCTGCTGAGACACGCGCACATCAATGACCATGCGCTCTTCGACATGCCACGTGCGATCGACAATGGCCCGGACGACGTCATCGACCGCCTCGCGCTCGGCCTCGGCGAGGAATCCCACATGCCCGAGATTGATGCCCAAGAGCGGCACATTCGCCTCGCGCGCCCTCTCGGCACCGCGCAGGATGGTGCCATCCCCGCCGAGCACCACGACCAGCTCGGTGCCGTCGGCCGCGTGCTCATCAGCCGCGACGATCACCGATCCGGTGAGGGAGAGATCATCGGCATCATCGGTGCTGACGCGCACCTCGATCCCAGCCTCATGCAGGGCTGCGCACACCTGCGTCGCGATATCGCGGGCGTCTTGCCGCCGCGCATGGACGACCAGCAGGACGCGGCGCTGGCCGCTCGACTGCTCCGTCATGGGCCGGCCTCCACCATCTCGTTGATCGCTGCATCGTCGGGTGCCCCCGCGTCCGCGCGAAGCCACAGGAAGAACTCCACATTGCCACTGGGCCCGGGGAGCGGGCTCGCGGCACACGCCACGGTCCCCCAGCCCATGTCGTACGCCGTTGCCGCGATCTTACGGACGGCGGCGGCTCGCTGTGCGAGGTCACGCACAACCCCTCCCGAGCCGACGGCCTCACGGCCGACCTCGAACTGAGGCTTGACCATGGGGACCAGGTCAGCCCCCTCGGCCGCGCAGGCGATGAGGGCCGGCAGCACCAACTGCAGGGAGATGAAGGAGAGGTCGGCGACGATGAGGTGCGGGCGGAAGGGCAGATCCGCCGGCTGAAGCAGACGGACATTGAGCCGATCGATGACCGTGACCCGAGGATCGGTGCGCAATCTCCAGTCGAGCAGGCCGTAGCCCACATCGACACACACCACCTCACGGGCCCCCGCGCGCAGCAGGACGTCGGTGAATCCACCCGTCGATGCGCCCGCATCCAGACACAGTCTCCCGTCGACACCGGGACCGCCCATACGCTCCAGAGCACCCGCGAGCTTCCAGGCCCCGCGGGAGGCAAATCCGGGATCGTCCTCGTCGGTGCGGACAACAACCGCGGCGGCTTCGTCCACCATGGTGGACGGCTTCGTCGCCACCATCCCCGCGACGCTCACCCGGCCCGCCTCCACCAGCGCGCGTGCCTGCTCGCGCGAGCGGGCCAGCCGACGCCGGACCAACTCGGCGTCGAGTCGCCGACGACTCAGGGGGTGTCCTCGCTGACTGCCGAGTCACCCAGAGCAGCGGTCAATCGCTGGTGAATATCAGCGTAAATCTCCACGTGATCTGCGGTCGTGACCTGATCCAACTCCTGCACGCGCTCCAGAGCAGCATCCACGCGGGCATCACCGGTCGGTTGGACCGGCACGGCGATGGGGAGGCCCTGCTGGACGTTGAGTTCCTGCGGATGCATCGTCACGATCCCACCTCTCCATGAGTCACGCCATCGTGCTTGTGCTTGTGCTTCGACTTCGACCCGGAGGTCTTCTTTGACTTCGCCGTCTTCGGCCGCCCATCCACCACGCGGGCTGCCGCGGCGACGTCAGCCACCTCGACGGACATGTCGGCCACCTGGCGGGCCAATCGATCAAGTTCACGCCGCATGCTGGCGAGTTCGTCCTCGCGCACAAACCCCATGCGCCGAGCCACGCGATCGACCTCCTCACGGACGATGGCGCGCACCTGGTCAGCCGACAGGCCCGGCACCTCGTCCATCAGCACCTCGTCCATCAGCTCCTCATCCGCCCGGTCCTCGTCCGCGGATCCACCCCCGGAATTCAAGAAGCCCTGGGCGAACTCCGCTGCCTTGGCCGCTGAGATGCCCATGAGGCCGGACGCGATCTGGACATAGGGCTTGAGGGCGGCGAGCGGGTCATCCCCGGTGGGCTGCGTCATGCCCCCACGCTACGCCGTGCGGCCCGGTTGCAGCAGCCCGGACAGGTCCTGGCTGACGTAGGTCGCCCGCTGCCCAGCCTCGGCGCCGCGCGCCGCGCCCAGATCGGTGACCCCGGTGAGCACGAGGAGACTGGGCAGGCCGGCTCGATGGGCTGCTTCGATATCGGTGTCGAGTCGATCCCCCACCACGAGGGGGCTGCGGGCACCGGTGCGCTCCACCGCCACCGCGAGCAGGGCACCCTCCGGCTTGCCGGCCACGAGATCGGGACCGCGGCCGACGGCCTCGGCGACCGCAGCCACGAGCATTCCGTTGCCGGGGGCTCGGCCACCGGGCACGGGCAATGTCCGATCCAGATTGGTCGCCACCCAGAGCGCGCCCGCCTGGATGGTCAAGGCCGCCTGCATGAGGTGGATCCAGCCGACGTCGCGGCCGAATCCCTGGAGGACGGCCACGGGTGGCGGACCCTGGGCATCGATGCTCGACACCGGCATAAGCCCCACCTGACGAACGGCTGCACCGACGCCGGGACCTCCGACCGTCAGGACGGGACTACCCGCCGGCAGCCGATGCGCCAGGAGTGCAGCGCCGGCCTGGGACGAGGTCAGGACATCGCTGGGCCCAGCATCAACGCCCAGGTGGGTCAGGTGCTCAGCCACCTCCTCCGGTGTCCGTGAGGCGTTGTTGGTCACGAAGATGTGGCGTTGGCCCACATCGCGAGCGCGAGCGAGGGCCTCCACGGCCCCGGGCACCGCGTGATCACCGATGTAGACAACGCCATCAAGATCGACAAGCGCCACGTCATGCCGTCGCGCCAACGCATCGGCGGGGATGCCACTCACGCGTCGGGGCTCGGATCGTGGAGTTCGGGATACTCGGCTACGAACGTGTCGATCCCCAGGATCGACCGACCCACAACGGATGGACTGTCGATGGGGCCATCGAGCGGCATCCCTGCTGTACGTCGCGCCGCCAATGTCGCCCGCACCTGTGTCAGTGCCCGGGTGTAGTCCGGTCGACTCGGGCGCATGACACAGGCCATCGCGAGGTGGTTCTCTGCCTGCCGGAAGTTTTGGGTGCGCCACAGACTCAGACCCAGCCCGTAGTGGGCATAGTCGTCATCTGGGGATACATCAACGCAGCGCTGGAAGGCTGCCCTCGCCTCGGCGTACCGCGCGGAATCAAAGAGTGCTCGCGCCCGAGCCTCGAGTGCGGTCCGCGAGGTCGGATCTTCGGCCAGGACGCGCTCCAGGAGCAACAGACTCGCGTCGGCATCACCGCGCTCGAGGAGGTCAACGGCTCTGCGATACCAGTCATATGCGCTGCCTTCGGGCGCACCATTCGCGTGCTCGTTCACGGCGCCTATCGTGTCACGGCCTCCACCGCTGCCGCCATCCGAAGGCTCACGTGACCCGTCGCACACGGGATGCGCACACCTCGGTGCGCGAGAGGGATCCCCCCGCACCCGTCTTCCAAAAGCGTCGCTGCAGGCTCCCCACGACCTCGACCAACACACCGTCCTCCCAGGTGAGTATGCGGCGGCGCTGGGGCGCCGACCAGATGAGGCAGTCGATGGTGTCCACGCGCACTCGCCCACCCGGCCCGCGACGATGCGCCGGGCGGTCGATGATGACGCGGAACGTGACCACCTCATCGCCACTGGGCATGGTGATGGAACGCACACCTGATAATCGTCCCCGCAACAGCACCTCACTGGTGGTCGAGGACGACGGGGGTAGATCACGTGATCGTGTGGGTGATGGGGGTGACGATGTCGCCACGGCAGACTCCCTTCCGCGAGTGGTAGATCGCCAGGGTGAGGAATCAGCCCGCGATTGTCTTGGCGAAGGTCCCGACTGGGGACAGCGAACGAGCGGGACGTCTGTGGATAGGGCCCGTTCCTCCGCCTAGCATGGGCAGACACCGCAGGGAGGCTGGCATGTCACGCATCACGTCGCTGGACGATGACGTCTTCGAGATCGACACCCTCATGGGGGGATACTCCGGCATTACGGCGGGGTACCTCATCCGATCGGATCGTCCATGTCTCGTGGAGACGGGCACAGCCCTCAGCGCCCCGACCGTCGTGGAATCCCTCCGGGAGTTGGGGATCGGTCCGGATGACCTGGGCACCGTGGTGGTCACCCACATCCATCTTGACCACGCCGGCGGCGTTGGCGATATCGCCGCTGCCTTCCCGCGGGCGCAGGTGGTCGTCCACGAGAAGGGCGCGCGACATCTCGTGGATCCTTCGCGACTCGTCGCCAGTGCCCATCGGGTCTTCGGCCCCGTCATGGATGAGCTCTTCGGTGACCTCAAGCCCACGGCCGCTGACCGGATCGTGGCCCTGGGTGAGATCGGCAGTATCGACCTCGGCGCAGGTCGGCGCCTGGATGCCTTTTACGCACCCGGGCATGCCTCCCACCATGTAGGTCTCCTGGATTCACTCACCGGAGACCTCTATACGGGGGATGCGGCCGGGGTGTACATCCCTGAGGCGGATGCGGTGAGACCCGCGACCCCACCACCGGACTTCGACCTCGACCTCGCGCTCGCCTCGATGCAGCGCATGCGCGAGATCTCCGCCCGGCGGCTGCTCTTTAGCCACTACGGCCCCGTCACGGATGTCGACATGGTCCTGGACCGCTCCGGGGAGGTGCTGCTGCGCTGGGTTGAGCTCGTGCGGGAAGCGCGCAGCATGGAGATGGATCTCGATCACGCGGTGGCCATGGTGCGCGAGCGCACCCCGGCGGCCTTCCCCGACCATGATGAGGACGCTCTCCACAAGTGGGAGGTGCTGTCGTCGACAACCGCCAATGTCGCGGGCATCAGTCGCTGGCTGGACATCACCGAGGGTCCCGGATCCACATCAGGTGACGCTGCCGGCGTCAATCGGTGACAGCGCGCTCGGCGTCACTCACCGCAGCGCCCACGACCGCGGACTCCTCAGCCACGTCAACGACGTCGGCATCGTCAGCATCGTCATCCACGTCAGCATCGTCAAAGACAACGCCGTCGATCTCCGCCACCCGATCCGCCGCGTCTGTCAGTCCCTCGGCATCCACATCGGTCGCACGCATAAACCACGTGCGGGCATCGTCCTCGCGGCCAATGGCCTGCAGGGCATCGGCATAGGCATAGCGCAGCCGAGCCAACCACGGCTCGGTACGCCGAGCGTTGAGGTCCGGCACCTGCAGGATCACGACCGCCATGTCCGCCTGTCCAAGATCGCGGCGCGCACCGGCTTCGACGATCAACGCCTCGATGCGCGTCTCGTCCTCAAGGCCATCCTTCGGCAACTCCGCCAACAACTCCAGTGCCTTACGCGGTCGGTCCAGGCCACGTTCGCAATCCGCCATCAGCGGCACATGCGCCGTGTCCCCGGTGATACGTCGTACCGCGCGCAACTCGGCGAGAGCACCGGCATAGTCACCCGTCGCGTACTGGGCCAAACCGAGCGCCTCGCGCACGACCGCGACCCGCCCTGCCTTGCGCTTGGCTTCCTTCGCATACGTCAGAGCAAGGTCAAAGTCTTCATCAGCAAGGGCATTGGAGGTCGCCACGAGCAACTTGGCCACCTGCTCCGCGAGTCCCTCCGGCAGCGTGCGCAACTCCGCCAGCACCCGGCGGTCCAACTCCTGGCCCGTGATGTCCTCCGGGACGCGGATCCCACGTGGACGGTCCAGCGATCCGTCAGGCAGGGGCGATCGCGAGGTACTTCCGCTTCTCCCCGACGGCTTGTACACACCCGCCTTACCGGGAGGCCGACCCGACGCGCCCCCCTTGCCAGGAGGCCGACCCGACGAGCCCCCCTTACCGGGAGGCCGACCCGTCGCACCCCCCTTACCGGGAGGCCGACCCGTCGCACCCCCCTTGCGGGGAGGTCGAGGTTGGGAACTGCTGTCAGACATGTGCCCATCCTCACGCACCGCAGGTATGAATGTGACGGCGCCCCACATCGAGTACGCCGTACATGAATCCGTGCCACGACAGAGCAAAGGCCGCACCCGAAGGTGCGGCCTTTGCCAACAATTGTCCGGCGGCGTCCTACTCTCCCACGCAGTCACCCGCGCAGTACCATCGGCGCTGAGAGGCTTAGCTTCCGGGTTCGGAATGGAGCCGGGCGTTTCCCTCTCGCTAAAGCCACCGAAACATTATGGAGTTATCAATCGGTCCCCGACCGTAACTCGGGAACCGCACAGTGGACGCGTCTATACAAAGTAGATAGAAAAGGGGTCAAGTCCTCGGCCTATTAGTACCGGTCAGCTGCACGCATTGCTGCGCTTCCACTTCCGGCCTATCAACCCAGTGTTCTCGCTGGGGGCCTTACCAGGTTAACCCTGTGGGAGTCCTTATCTTGGAGCGAGCTTCCCGCTTAGATGCTTTCAGCGGTTATCCCTTCCGAACGTAGCCAACCAGCCGTGCCCTTGGCAGGACAACTGGCACACCAGAGGTTCGTCCATCCCGGTCCTCTCGTACTAGGGACAGGTCTCCTCAAGACTCCTGCGCGCGTGGCGGATAGGGACCGAACTGTCTCACGACGTTCTAAACCCAGCTCGCGTGCCGCTTTAATGGGCGAACAGCCCAACCCTTGGGACCTACTCCAGCCCCAGGATGCGACGAGCCGACATCGAGGTGCCAAACCATGCCGTCGATATGGACTCTTGGGCAAGATCAGCCTGTTATCCCCGGGGTACCTTTTATCCGTTGAGCGACGCCGCTTCCACATGCCGACGCCGGATCACTAGTCCCGACTTTCGTCCCTGCTCGACTTGTCAGTCTCACAGTCAAGCTCCCTTGTGCACTTGCACTCGACACCTGATTGCCAACCAGGCTGAGGGAACCTTTGAGCGCCTCCGTTACTTTTTAGGAGGCAACCGCCCCAGTTAAACTACCCACCAGGCACTGTCCCTAATCCGGATCACGGACCAAGGTTAGACAGCCAATACGATCAGAGTGGTATTTCAAGTGCGACTCCACCCGGACTGGCGTCCGAGCTTCACAGTCTCCCACCTATCCTACACAAACCGAATCGACCACCAATACCAAGCTATAGTAAAGGTCCCGGGGTCTTTCCGTCCTGCCGCGCGTAACGAGCATCTTTACTC
>JANRCR010000045.1:11451-18091 GCA_030726915.1 Candidatus Nanopelagicales bacterium | reverse complement strand
CCGTTGAGCCGGGTGACCTCCATGCCGCTGGCGGCGGAGACGTCGGGGATAAGGGCGCGCCGTGCGGTGTAGCCCGCGGGATCAAAGACCGCACCGAGCATGGCAAGGCAGAGAATCCACGCGAGAGTCAGATCCGTCAACATTGCGACGATCGGGATGGCCGCGACGGAGATGGCCGAGAGTACGTCGGAGACGATGCTGACGATCCGGCGACCGAAGTGATCCACGGCCCAGCCTGCCAACGGACTCGCCACGATGCCGGGCAGCGCGGAGAGAGCGGCGACGAGGCCAGCGGCCGTCACGGATCCGGTGCGTTGCAAGACGAGCCAGGGGATCGCGATGGTGACGACGCCGTTGGACATGCCCGACAGCAGATTGGTCGTCTCGAGCAGAACGATCGGTGACCATCGCACACGGGTGCCAGCTGATGAGGGGGTCATGGCGTGGATCAGGCGCTGGCGGCAGCATGTGCCGCAGCGCCCAGGGTCATGGGCAGGGAGCGCAAGCCGCGGACCATGCGGCCGGGCGTGGGGACAGGGTCGCCAGCGAGTTGCCACGCATCCGTGTCGGGGAAGCGCTCAACGAGGTGGCGCCAGGCAATCTCGGCTTCCATCCGAGCCAGTGCTGCACCGAGGCAGTGGTGTACGCCGAAGCCGAAGGCGAGGTGGCGGCGGGCATTGTCTCGGCGGATGTCGAATCGATCCGGGTCGGTGAAGACGCGAGGATCTCGATTGGCTCCGACCAGCATGAGGACGATCGTGTCGCGCTCATCCAGGCGCTCACCGCCGGGCAGGTCGATGGGGGCGAGGGCGGTGCGGAAGGTGAACTGCACCGGTGAGACGTAGCGGAGGGACTCTTCCACCAGACCGGGGATAAGGGAGTGGTCAGCCGCCACATCGGCGAGTTGATTGCGGTGGTCTAGGAGCACGCGGGTGCCGGACCCGAGGAGATTGACCGTGGTCTCGAAGCCCGCGAGGAGAAGGAATGACGCCGTCCCCACAATGTCGCGGTCCGTGAGGGTTTCACCATCCACCTCTACCTGCGCGAGTGCTGACAACAGGTCATCCGATGGTGCACGGCGGCGCTCCGCGAGGAGAGCGGCAAGGTAGTCGGTGAGCTCCACCGCTGCGGCTTCCATCGCGCGGGCATGGCCGAGGCTTCGCGCGCGATCAAGTCCGCTGGCGAGCGTGTCGCCCCAGGCGCTGAAGGTGACGCGCTCGGAGAACGGCACCCCCAGGATCTCGCAGATGACCGCCATGGGCAGCGGTGTCGCCCACTGCTGCACGAGGTCGACCGGACCGGAGGTGGGAAAGGAATCGACGAGTTGTCCTGCCACGCGCTCGGTGGCCTCTCGCCATGACTGCATCACGCGGTGGGTGAAGGCGGGCTGCACGAGTTTGCGAATGCGTGAGTGCTCGGCACCGTCCTTGAAGATGATGGCATCGAGCAGGGGATCGATGCGGTCCTCCGGTGGCATGGGTCCCAGCAGGATCGCCTCGAGGGGGTTGCGCGGCTCGGGAATGCCCGCGGAGGCGTCCGGTGAGCGCAGCACAGCGGAGCAGATCTCGTAGTCGGCGGAGTAGCGGAAGCCCGTGCGACTACTCACCACGGGAATCTCACGCAGGCGTCGACAGAAACCGAGGACGTCGTCCGTGGACTCCAATTCACCCGTCGGGTCGCCCACGAGTGAATAGGCCCGGGTCATGGCCCAAAAGAGACCGATCGACGCTCCCACATGGAGTTCGCGCTTGAGGTCGATCATGTGTGGATCTTAGGCGACACGCAGGGCCCCCTACACGGGGAGTGTGCCCCGCACGACGCTGTCGGTGCTGTGGGTGGGATCCCCGTCGTACGCCTCATCGGAGATATCCACGATGGGGTAGTCGGTCAGCGAGACTCCCGGAGGTAGGGGGAAGACACCCGTGTCACCGACTCCCAATGTCCCGACAGCAATCATGGACGAGGCGTCGGGGGCGAGCAGCCACACCTCAAAGTAGCCATCGGTGGTGGGGAGACCACGGACGTCAACGGCAAGCACGTCGCCGCCGTCCAGGGACTCCACGCGCGCCGTGCCGGAGGCGTCGTAGCCCTCGAGTGGCTCCAGTGGTGTTGTCGCGACCAGGACCGGCGAGGTCTGCGACGACTGCATGGCGACCACACCCCCGATACCGCCGAGGACGAGGCCCATGGCAGCAGCCACGGCCACCCAGGGGAGCGCGGAGCGCCGCGCGCGCAGCGGCACGACGTTGGTGGAGTCCGCCGAGATCTCCGCGGAGATGGCACCCCACACGTGGGCAGGGGGAGCCACGAGGTCATGCTCATCCACATCGCGAGCTGTCACGACAAGGGCGCGCAAGGACTCCCACTCATGACGGCAGGTATCGCAGGTCACCAGATGCACGGCTTCCTCGGCCGTGGGCGTCTCGCCGAGAGCAATCAGCGACAGCGTGGTGGTGTCAGAATGTGCCACGGTCCACCTCCCAGCGTTGACGCAATCGCTCTAATGAGCGTCGAATGTGACTCTTGACTGTCCCGAGCGGGAGTTGCAGCCGCGTGGCGATCTCCGCGTGGGTTAGTTCGTCGTAGAAAGCTAGTCGCATGATCGTTCCCGGAGGCTCCCCAAGTCGCGCCAACTCGTCAGCCACGAGGATACGGTCGACAGCCTCATCGAGGGGTGCATGACCGGCATCGTCAGCCGGCGCGTCGGTCGGAGCCGCCTCGCGGGACTTGCGATCCCAGCGATCGGCAACCCGACGGCGCGTAATCGTGGTGAGCCACCCCGCGAGTGACCCCTGCTCGGGGTCGAAGGCGCCCCGGGAGCGCCAGGCTGAGACGAAGACCTCCTGCGTGACGTCGGCTGCCTCGTGGTTATCGCCCAGGGCGCGTCGGGCGGTGGAGTAGACCAGGGGTGACCAACGGGTGTAAACGGCGGTGAAGGTGGCCTCGTCAGCAGCGGGAAATGATGCGGCGAGGCGGGCGTCGGCGATGTCAGCGTCATGGGCAGGATGCCAAGGCTCGACCACTGACATGACCGGTCTGCCTCCCCTCCGCATGGCACGCTCGACATCGAGGAGTACGACGCTATCGCTCCTCATGGCGTCTCCCCGAGCGCGGCATCCTTGGTGATCGGCAGCGCGGTCACAACGATGTTGTCGGTGTAGCTGAGTGCGCCCGGATCGAAGGCGCCACCACAGGTGATGAGGGTCAGACGCGAGGGTCCGCTTCGACTGAAGAGTTCGTCGAGGGGGACTCTCTGCTTGGCGAAGGACTCGCGGGCAACAATCTCGTATGCCATGCGGGTGCCGTCAGCAGTTGTGAGACGGACGATGTCGCCGGGGCGCACGCGACCGAGGTCATAGAAGGCTCCGGCGCCCTGTCCGATTCCGTCCCGGTGGGCCACGATCACGGTCGAGCCACCGTCACTGCCGGGACGTGAACTGAAGCGATACCAGCCTGCGCGGCTCACGTCCTCGGGCACCTCAACCTGGTTGCGGTCATCCAGGCCGACGATGTCGACCGGAGATGTGAGATCGAGGGCGGGGATGGTGAGGAGCACGGGGCGCGGCGACCGATCGGGCCGCGGCAGTTGCGTGGCATCGCGTCGGTCGAGGGATCGGTATGGCGAAGCGACCGTCGCGGCCTGCGACTCCCTGTCTTGCGGTGATCTGTCTTGCGGTGAGTTGTCCTGCGGTGAGCCGCCCTGCGGTGAGCTGCCCTGCTCGGACGTGATGCTGGGGCGTGACCCCACCGACTCCACATGCATGCCCGACCCCGCCGTCGCGATGCCTACCGTGCCGGCGACGAGCGCGATAGCGCCAATCCCCAGCACAAGTACCGTGGGGCGGGGTCGGGTCATGTCATGTCCTACTTCTGTGATGACGCTAGATCAGCGAATCCGGATCTGGCCGTTCACGTACTCGTACTTGTACTACTGAGTCGTTCAGATACGTGCTGCGGCCATGCGAGCGCCAGCGCCAACGACGGCGGCAGCACCGAGTGCGGCGAGACCGAGTGCCCAGATGGGCAGCTGGGTCGTGGAACCGCCACCGGCCGGGACACCCTCGGGGCCGGTCGACAGGTCGGTGATGACCTGCGTGGCCAGGGCGAGATTCTCGTCAGCGGCTGAGCCCCACGCGTAAGCGATGGTGACGGTGCCTTCTTCGAGCATGACGGGGGCTGGTCCGAGGACGGTGGTGTCGGTGCCTGCGAGGTTGACAGACGCCTCGTAGTCGCCAGCGGGGACGACAACGACGCCCTCGTTGGGGTTGGTGACGTCAGCGAAAATCACAGCATCGTCCGCGAGTACATCAACGGCTGGTGCGGCAGCAATGTGACGCACGATGAGTCGTGACTCACCAGCGGCGAGTGCGCTGATGTCGTTAACGAAAACATTGAGTGCGGGTGCGCCATCAGCGTCCAGATTGGCTGTGACCGTGGCGTTGACGCCGCCGGGGACCTCAACGGCCTCGGCGATGAGCACAGGCTCGGCGTCATCAGGGGTCTGGCCATCGCCGAAGACGGCGAGGTCATATGTGCCGGCGGGGACCTCAACGGTCTCCAGGGTGCCCGGGGTGAAGTTGTCGATGAGGAGATCGCCATTGGCGAACACGTCAACGACATCGGCGCCGGAACCCTCAGGGATTGCATGGAGTACGGACACAGTGGCCATTTCTGCCGCTTGCGCGGGCATGGCGGCCAGCCCCAAAGGCAGGGCGAGGGCGGCGGCGGCTATGCCGACGCGACCGAGTGTGGGTCGGATCATGGTGAGCCTTCCGGTTGGGCGGTCGCGGTCGACCGTCTCTACAGGGATATCCGTGGGAGGGGCCCCCGTGGATGCAGGCTGATCGATCTTTTTTCGACAGGCGCCCGGCCTGCCCCCGGGTTAGCGTGGGGAGTCCACCAGGGAGGCAATCCATGGCTCGCGTCCATTTCGCTGTCCGTCGTCAGTTGCGACTGCCTGCTCGGACTGTCTTTGGCGAGCTGATCGACTGGCGAGGGCATGCCGAGTGGGTGCCTATGACCCGGGTAGTGATCGAGTCCGGCGATGGTGGTGTCGGGACGACATTCGTCGCGACCTCCGGACTGGGACCGATCGCCTTGCCCGATCGCATGCGGGTGGACGCCCTGGACATCGATGCCATGACGGTGCTCATCACCAAGGTGGGTCCGGTCCTGAGGGGCGAGGTGCATCTTGAGGTCATCTCTTTGAGCAACACCACGTGCGAACTCGTCTGGGATGAGGATGTCCGCGTGCCGGGGCTGCCTTCCTTCCTGGCAAAGCCGGTGGGCGCTGCAGCGCGCAAGGCATTCGAGGTGTCCATCGATCGGATGGCTAAGCGACTGCGTCAGCGCGCCTGACAGTCGCCCTTGCCGTACGTGGACGGTCCCCGCTCATCACCGCGATGCAGATGGTCGAGGTGGACTAGACGTCCCACCAGATGGCGGCGAGACGACGCGGCATGCCGGCGTCCGCTGTCTGTACGGCGTTCGCGACCTCATCGACGTGATCGATTGGCAGGCACAGCCGGATACACGCTGATTCCGCCTGCGCACGCGGATCGAGTGGGATGCGCTCAGTGACGTCATCGAACTCGATGAGTTGCGCGTCGTACCCCGCATCGCGAATGACAGTGAGTGCATCATCAGCGGTCGGGGAGACCGGCCGGTCGAGATCCCAGAACTCCTTCCACAGCGGGTTCATCCAACTGAGCGGATGGCGCACGGGGAGCTCCAGCACGACGCGATAGCGCGCATGCTCGGTGAGTGCGCGCACGAAGGCCGGCAACTCCCACACGTTGTAGGCGACGTGATGGCACACCACGACGTCGGCGACCGGCGTGCGATCGGCGACGTCGGGCCAGTCGCCGAGGATTCCCTCGCTCGCCACGCCGCGCTTGGCTGCGGCCTCGGCGAAGGCGTCAAGCATGCCCTGCTGGTGGTCGACGCCGATAAGCAGAGCAGCAGGCGGCACGAGGGCGAGCGCGGCGCGACCACCGCCACAGCCGATATCGAGCACGGATCCGCCAGCGGGTAGGGCATCCCGGGCTGTTTGGTGCGCGGGGGAGTCGGGGATGGGGCCGTCGGGGGCAAGGAATTGCGCGACCGGGTGGATCCAGGGGTCCTGCGGCGCCTGCGCGCGGATCTCGTCGGGGATGGCCCAGGAGGCCAGATCGTCACGCCACTTCTCTGCCGCGGTCGTCATGGGGGGAGCCTAAGCAGGGCTCGGGCGGTAGGGAGCGGGCGGCAGGGGGTCTTGACGGCTGTCGGACCCTGGGTCTACTGTTCGAACACCTGTTCGAATCAACCTATGAGGTGACCATGGCCCGACAGTTCGCCGATCCGGTGACGGAGGTGGCCCTCACGGCACGTCGACCCATGCGCTTCACCTGGCAGGGGCGGGGGTACGTCGTCACTGAGGTGCTCGGGCATTGGGTGAGTGGTGCGTCATGGTGGCGGGTCCCGGAGCAGGCTGACCTCGACACCCATACCTGGCGCATCGAGGCATTCCCGCGGTCATCGGCCAGCGGGACACGGGCCGGTGGAGTGCGGGCTTCCGGTGTCTATGACCTGTCCTGCTCGGGCACTCACTGGACCCTGCACCGAATCACGGACTGATGGGAATCACGGACTGATGGGAATC
>JANRCR010000045.1:0-11351 GCA_030726915.1 Candidatus Nanopelagicales bacterium | reverse complement strand
GAATCACGGACTGATGGGAATCACGGACTGATGGGAATCGCTATGAGAGTCACCACCCCCAGCTCCGACCTGCTCGCTGCAGCTCAGCGTGGTCTGGTCGAGGCGACGTACGCCGAGACTGCTGCGGAGCGCTACGTCGATGCACATCTGTCAGCTCTGCGCTCAGCCGCAGCTATTCTTGCCGCACGCGCTCAGCCGACTAAGAGCCGTACGCGTTTGCGCAGTGTGTGGTCAGTGTTACCCAGCATTGCTCCCGAGTGTGCGGAGTGGGCGGAGTTCTTTGCCGCGAGTGCGGCAAAACGCTCCGCAGCCGAGGCTGGCCTATCCGTTGTTAGCCAGCGTGAGGCTGACGATTTGCTGCGCGACGCCGAGATATTCCACGACCAGGTGTGCACGATGCTGCACATCGACCGGCAGCAGTCCCTGCCGGCGACGGGGTGAGGCGCGTGCCGTGGATTTCGCCCACCTCCACGTGGCATCGGCCTACTCGCTGCGCCACGGCGCATCGATGCCGGCTGATCTCGTCGCGCGCGCGGTCGAGCACGGTCAGTCCTCGCTTGCGCTCACCGATCGCGACGGTGTCTACGGTGCGGTGCGTTTTGTCCAAGCCTGCGTCTCCTCGGGCATCACGCCCGTCCTCGGCGTCGACCTGGCCCTTGATCCTCCGGCTCGACAGCGGCCCATGCCTCCGGCTGCGCGTCCTCCGGACGAGGGAGTCCACGGGACTCCCCTGAGGGGCGGCGCGTGGGTGGACCCCCGCCATCCACGCGCTGTTCTCCTCGGCCGCGGCCGTCGCGGCTGGCGTTCGCTATGTCGACTTCTTACCGCGGTGCAGGCTGAGCGTGACGATGCTCGGTCCACTGCGGCATCTTTCGCGCACATCGCTGCACACGCTGACGGACTCGTCGCACTTCTCGGTCCGCACTCATCTGTCCTTGAGGCCCTTGCTGCACGTCGGCCTGATCTCGCGGATGCGCTCGTTGCGCCCTGGCGAGAGATCTTCGGCGACTCCCTGCGCATCGAGATCGTCAGTCATCGCGCGCGCAGCGGCCCACTCTCCACCACGGTTGCCGCGCGCGCCCTCGGCTGGGCTCGCGAGCGTGGCATTACGACCGTCCTTGCCCATGCCGCGCGCTACGCCGACCCGAGCCAGGGCCGAGTCGTCGATGTGCTCGACGCCACCCGGCGCCTCGTCGCCCTGGATGAGCGTCATCGTGACCGTTCCAATGCGCAGGGTTTCCTGGCTCCCACTCCCTTCATGGCACACCTGGCTGATGAGATTGCCCGAGCCGCCGGGGCGGATCGACGTACCTCTCACAGCCTGCTTGTCGCCGCTGTCGATCTTGCGGGGGAATGCGCCATCACCCCCGCCGACCTCGGCATCGGCGAGGTCGTCGTCCCCGAACTCGACGTCGTCCTCGACCGCACCTGCACACTCGGCGCAGCGAATGCTGCGCGCGCTGATGCGATCCTGCGCGGTCGTTGCACGACCGGCCTTGACCGCTATCACGGGGCGGAGCGCATCGCCGCACGCCATCGGCTCGAGGACGAGTTGCGCACCATCGCCACCCTCGGCTTCGCCACCTACTTCCTCACCGTCGCTGAGGTTGTTGACCTCACTCGCACGCGCGGCATCCGCGTCGCCGCGCGTGGCTCGGGTGCGGGCAGCCTGGTCAACCACCTGCTCGGCATCTCCGGGGTTGACCCGCTGCGCCACGGCCTGCTCATGGAGCGATTCCTCACGCCGCTACGCCGTCAACTGCCCGATATCGACATCGATGTCGAGTCCGCGCGACGCCTGGAGGTCTACGACGCGATCATTGAGCGTTTTGGTGTTGAGCGGGTCGCCACCGTGTCGATGATGGAGACCTACCGCGTGCGCCACGCCATTCGTGATGTGGGTGCTGCCCTCGCCCTCCCGCCGGGGGAGATCGACACTCTCGCCAAGGCCTTCCCCCATGTGCGTGCCCGCAATGCTCGCGATGCGCTGCGCGATCTGCCTGAGCTGCGCGACTCCGGTCTGGGGCGGCTCACCGCACGTGGCGAACTTGACCACTTCTGGGACCTCGTGGAATCCCTCGATGGTCTGCCGCGCCATGTGGCGATGCACCCGTGTGGTGTGCTGCTGGCTGACGCCACACTCCTAGACCGCACCCCTGTCGAGCCCAGCGGCCAGGGCTATCCCATGAGCGCCTTTGACAAGGACGATGTCGAGACCCTCGGCCTACTCAAGCTCGACGTGCTCGGGGTGCGCATGCAGTCCGCGCTCGCCCACGCCGTCGCTGAGGTGGAGCGCATCGACGGTGCGCACATTGATCTCGATGCCGTGACCCTCGATGATCCAGCGACCTACGCGCTCATCCAGTCGACGCGCACGCTCGGCTGCTTCCAGATTGAGTCACCCGGACAGCGTGAGCTCATTGGCAAGTTTGCGCCGGAGAATTTCAACGACATCATCATCGACATCTCACTCTTCCGTCCCGGGCCGGTGAAGTCCGACATGGTCACACCCTTCCTGCGTGCACGCCAGGGCTGGAATGACCCCGTCTATGTCCACGATGACCTGCGTCCGATCCTTGCCGAGACCTACGGCGTCGTCGTCTTCCACGAGCAGGTGCTGCGTATCGTCGCTCAGATGACCGGCTGCTCTCTCGCCGAGGCCGACGAGACGCGCCGCTCCATGGGCTCGACCGAGGGGCAGGACGACGTGCGCGCATGGTTCTATCCCGCGGCCCTCGCCCACGGCTACGACCTCGTCACCGTCGAGCGTGTCTGGGAGGTGCTGCGGGCTTTTGCCTCCTTTGGTTTCTGCAAGGCGCACGCGGCGGCTTTCTCCCTGCCCACCTATCAGTCGGCGTGGTTTAAGGCCCACCATCCGGCAGCCTTTCTCGCCGGTGTCCTCACCCATGATCCGGGCATGTATCCCCGGCGACTCATCCTCGATGACGCGCGCAATCTCGGCATCGCCGCACTCGGCCTCGATGTCAATCGATCCGGCACGGCGTACACCGTCGAGCACACACCCGGCGGTGACGTGGGGGATGGTGGACAAGGCATCCGAATGTCCCTCGCCGACGTCAAAGGGATGAGCGAGTCAGAGATGGAGCGCATCGTCGAACGTCGCCCCTACTCGTCGCTGTCGGACTTCTGGCATCGCGCGGCTGTGAGTCAGCCCATCGTCGAGCGGCTCGTGCTCGCGGGTGCCTTCGACTCCGTGCACGGCATCATGAGTGGCGTGGCCAGGCGTGGAGTGACGAGGCGTGACCTGCTGCTGCAGGCTGCTGACCTTGCCCGAGGTGGACCGCGACGTGCGCGGACCGAGAGTGATGTTGAGCAACTCAGCTTCGACACCCTCGCTGGCGATGCGCCACCACGTCCGGCGGGTCTTCCCGAGTTCGGTCCGGCCGACCAGGTGCGGGCGGAGTTGGAGATTCTCGGTCTTGACGTGAGCCATCATGTCGTCGACTTTTATGCGCCGATGCTGGATGAGTTGGCCACTCTGCGGCCACCGCTCGTGCGCAGTCGTGACCTGGTGTCGCTGCGCTCACAGGCCGAGATCCTTATCGCCGGCGTTAAGGCTGCTGTGCAGACGCCCC
Source organism: Candidatus Nanopelagicales bacterium (assembly GCA_030726915.1). GTDB lineage: Bacteria > Actinomycetota > Actinomycetes > S36-B12 > S36-B12 > Mxb001. The sequence continues at coordinate 7,755 of JANRCR010000045.1, read as the reverse complement.
CCGTGCGCAGCGGACGCCGCGTCATTTTTCTCACTCTCGATGATGCGACAGGCCCGGTGGATGCCGCATTCTTCGACGATGCGCAGGATCCCTACGCGGCCACGGTTTTTTCATCCTGGCTGCTTCTGGTGCGCGGAGAGTTGCGCCGCACGGGCCCGCGCGGAGTCTCCCTGCGTGCCACCGGTGCGTGGGAACTCGGTTATCTCCATGGCCTTTGGTCAGGTGGTGGTCTTGATGCCGTCGCGGACATGTTTGCCGCTGCCGTCCATCCGGACGCGTCCACTCGTGCATCCGATGGCCAGCGCAGGACACGTGCTCACGCCACCGGCTCCCGGCAGTCGCCCGTCCCGGCCCAGTCACCCGCACCGGCCAAACTGTGGCACTCCAGCCCGGGGAGCAGCGGATGGTAGGTAGCCCAGACGACACAGTCTGGTTGGGGGCGACAGTGCAGGGGCTGAGGATGAGGGTGGAGATGATGGGGACGTGAGCCGCAGCCAGATCCGCCGCGTTGCTCACCAGCGCGACCTCGGCTCCGACGATGGTGGCTGCACGATCCTGCATGTCGACATGGATGCCTTCTACGCCTCCGTCGAACTTGTTACTCGGCCTGAGTTGCGCGGCAAGCCCGTCATCGTGGGTGGCGGGCAGCGCGGAGTCGTCCTCTCCGGGACCTACGAGGCACGTGCACTCGGCATCCACTCGGCGATGCCCATGTCGCGAGCCCGCCGTATCGCTCCGCAGGCCATCGTTATTGAGCCGCACCATGAGCGCTACGCCGAGGTGAGCGCCGGCATCATGGCGATCTTCTCCTCCGTCACTCCCATAGTTGAGCCCCTCAGTCTTGATGAGGCATTCCTCAATGTTTCCGGTGCCCTGCGACGCCTTGGCTCAGCGACCGCCATTGCCGAGTTGATTCGTGCCCGCGTCTACGACGAGCAGCGCATCACCTGCAGTGTCGGTGTTGCATCCACCAAGTTTGTCGCCAAGTTGGCATCCACCCAGGCCAAGCCCGATGGACTCCTCGTCGTGCCTATTGACAAGGTCACTGCCTTCCTGCACCCGCTGCCGGTGGGTGCGCTCTGGGGAGTGGGGGAGCGCACGGAGGAGCGATTGGTCTCACTCGGTTTGCGCACCGTAGGAGATCTCGCGCACACCCCGGTCGAGACCTTGACGCGCGCGCTCGGTCAGGCATCGGGTGATCGACTGCATGATCTGGCCTGGGGTCGCGATGAGCGCGGTGTCGTGCCCGATGCTGTGGAGAAGAGCATCGGCAACGAGGAGACCTTCGCCCGGGATATCGATGATCCCGAGATGATTCACCGCGAGATACTGCGACTCGCGCAGAAGGTCGCCGCTCGTGTACGTCGACAGGGACACCTGGGTCGCACTGTCGTCTTGAAGGTTCGCTTCGCCGACTTCACCACCATCACCCGTTCCCGCACTCTTGAGACACCGACGGATGTGGGTCAGGTCATCTACACCACGGCTGTGGAGTTGTACGCCGCTCTGAGGTTGCAGCGGGCCCGGATCCGACTGGTCGGCGTCCGACTCGAGGGCCTCCTCGATGCCGCCACTCGGGTGGAGCAACTTATCTTCGATGACTCGGCGGCGGACCCAGCGGATCGTCGGGCCGCCGAAGTCGCCGCTGATCGACTCCGCGAGCGCTTTGGCCGTGATGTGGTCCGCCCGGCTCGACTCTGGGACCCCCAGCCCTGACGCCGGGGGCCCCGCCCGGGGTTCCCACCACGAAAGTGACGTTTCGGAGCCAAATCCACCCGCCGGGTATCCATATCGCCGCCCCGTGCATATCCTTAGGGGGTCATCCACGAGGGAGGTCCGACGTGCCGCTGTCTGAGCACGAGCAACGTCTGCTGGAGCAGATGGAGCGTGCCCTCTATGCCGAGGACCCCAAGTTCGCAACATCGCTGCGCAGCGGCTCGGCTGGCAAGCCGAGCCGGGGCCGCGCCGCCTTTGGCGTGCTCGTCCTTCTCGGCGGTATCACGCTTTTGATGGTGGGGGCGATCCTGCCCCTGATCCCGCTCGGTGTTGCCGGGTTCCTCGTGATGGTGGTGGGCGCGACGTTGACCTACCTCGGACTGCGTGGCCGCCCCGCGGTGGCCGCAGCCGAAGGAGCCGACGGCGGGGAGCCGGGGGCTCCTGCTTCGCCAACGACGTCGGCGAAGCAGCGCACACCACGTCCCAGCAGTGGATTCATGCACAGACTCGAGGATCGATGGCGCAAGCGCCGCGACGAGGGCCCTCAATAACCCTGATCTACACCCTCTCCACCTGACGTGCCTCATCGATGCTGCTGTTGCGCAGATTGCCGCCGAGGAGCGATGCGGGGATCAATCGGGCACGCAGTCGTTTACCTCGCGTGGCGGCCTGCTGAGCCGCATGTCGCACAGTGGCCAGGTCGGCACGCAATTCCGCTGATGTCGGTGGAGTGAAGGGCACGTCCGGCGGCGCGTATCGCACCTGCTCGACCCACCACACCAGGCGCCGGAGTGCAGCCCGCTGATCCTCATCGAGGCTGATGTGTCGGGCGAGGGAGTTTGCCGCTTCACGCGGAGTGGCAGCGGGCGACCATGGCCAGCCGAGGTCGGTGATGCTATCGCTGAGTTCACGCCACGTTGACTCAATGCGTGTCCGCGGCTCACCGGCCGCGGTGCGCCGCCGCCGTCGCCCGTCGATGACCACGAGGGGGGCGGCCAGCAGGACAAGGAGCAGGGTGAGGAGAGCGAGCGCCACTCGCGGCGCCACGTCCGAGGTGGGCGCACCCGCTGCCGGCGTTTGCGCATCGGGAGTCTCCGGCAGGGGGGCCTCCTCGGGCAGGGCCTCATTGCGATCGGCTCCCTCGGCACGGTCGCGCGAGTAGTCCGGCTGCGCCACCCCGGCGCCCACGCGCGGAGTGGGTTCAAACCACGTCCACCCGATGCCGGTGAACCACAACTCCGGCCAGGCATGGGCGTTGCGCGCCTGAACGACGTACTCACCATCGTCAGTGAGCCGCCCCGCGGTGAAGCCGACGACAACCCTCGACGGAATCCCGACGGCGCGCGCCATGAGGGCCATGGTTCCCGCGAACTGTTGGCAGTAGCCGATGCGCTCGTCAAGAAAGGACTGCAGCGGATCGGCACCCGGTGGTGTTACGACGTTGGTGCTGTAGGAGAAGCCGCCATCCTCGGTGAAGAAGTCAATGAGTGCCTCGGCCTTGGCATAGGGCGTCTGCGCATTGGCGGTGACCTCGGCCGCGAGCAGGGCCAACTCGGGAGTGAGGGAGTCGGGCAATTGCAGAGCGGCAAGCATCGTGTCCGGGGCTCGCCGGGTGGCTGCACGCAACTCAGCACGGGAGGGCTCGACGTCGTACGACGTCACGCGGTAGGACAGATCTCGGCTGGAGACACCGACGCCGCCCACCGTGCGCGTGGGTGGGTCCCAGGTCCAGCGTGCATCCAAGGGCTCATCAACGCCGGTGACAAGCGACGCGGCGTAGGGCACGGGCAGGTGCGGGTTGTCCAGATCGGTGATGCGGATGTCGCTCCCGGCCTCGCGGATGTCCTCGACCCCCGGGAGGTCAGGTGGTCCCAGGGCATCGGTAGCGGGCACGCGTACGGGGGTCTGACTCGCCCGCCACGTCACTCCGTCGAATTCATCCAGGCTGACCAGGCGCAGGTATCCGGGGGAGGAGTTGGTGGCCCGGTAGCGCAGAAGCTCGCGGTCGGGATTGTCGACCAGGTCGCGCCGCAGGGAGACGAAGGGGTCAACGCTGACCGGCCCGTCCCCATCGCTGCCCCCGGGGCGATTGCCGCTGGGGCTGACCCAGACAGGTTCGGATAGCCCGGGGATGACCGTCGGCAACACCAGTGCGGCAATCAAGGCGACCAGGGTCACCTGGATGGCCGCGACACCGGATGACACCCGAGGTCGTGCGGACCGCGGATGGGCGCGTGGGCCGGTCGAGGTCGCTGGGCGACGCCGGAGCAGGGGACCCCAGTTGCGTGCATCGTCGCGCGCGTCCGCGGCGAGCAACAGGAGCCACCCGATGACGGAGAGGGGCAGCAGCCACCACGGGACACCTCCCGGCACCACAGCGGCGGGCAGCGCGTAGACGAGAAGCAGGGGGAAGCCGGCTAGCGCGGGCAGTCGCAGGGTGACACCGATGGTGTCGACGAGGAGAGCCACAAGGCTGATGCCACCGACCGCGAGCAGGATCAGCACCGAGGTGGTCGGCACGGGAGCCAGTGCCGATTCGGCCTCGACGAGGGCGATCCGGGTCAACTCCTGCAGTTCGGTGAGAGCGACCGGGCCGGGGAAGATTCCAAAGGCGGCGGCAGGCTGGACAAACATCACCGTGAGCAGGGTGAGCAGCACGAGGACCTGCAGAATCGGCTGCAGGGGCGGGGGCAGGCTTACGGCCCGAGCAACGGCCCCGGTGAGCGCCATCGTGAGGACGCCCGCAATGGTCGGGATGATCCATCGCCCGGAGTCAAAGAGTGGTACGACGCTTAAGGATGCGGTCAGGGTCGCCAATGCCCCCGCTGCGGTCGCCAGCGGACGCGCCCGCGATAGGGAGGTGTTCAGGTCCATGGGTTGCTCATCCCCGCACGACGAGCGCGGCATCGGAGACGGCCTGGCGCCACGCTGCCGCCGCTGATCCATCGGCGGGGCCCAGGGCGGCCGGGTGCCAGCCATCGGCGCGCAGACGCTCTGTGGCCTCTCGACCATCGACTCCCGGGAGCCCCCAAGCCGCGAGATCGACCACGAAGGCAAGTGAGCGATGGTGCACGGGTGGAATGAGGCGCAGACGGGCCGCGGCGGAGGGAACGATCGCGATGGATAGATCCGACCCGGTCCGCAGCGTGCCCGGAGAGTCCGAAGCGCGGGGCTCCGTGGCGGCCAGCACCTCCAGGATCTGCGCATGTCCGGACGGGCCGGATGCCGCCGGCACGAGACAACGACCATCGAGGGCGTCCAGTCGGATGGACCATCCCAGCGCCAGGAGATGTACGGCGACACTCGCCGCCATGCTCAGGGCGGTCTCGGTCGGCGAGGTGGGCCCTCCGACGCGATCAGGCTCGACCGCGACGGTGATGGTGGCATGTCGGGTCCAGGGTTCTTCTTCACGACGTACAAGAAGATCGTCGGTGCGTGCGGATGCGCGCCAGTGAATGCGGCGCAAGTCATCGCCAGGGCGGTATTCGCGCGGGATCACGTCGTCATCACCACTTGAGCTCAGGGACGCGGAGGACGAATCCCCGCGTCCGCGACGATCTCCATCAATGCCACCCTCGAGCGCATGGACCCGGGGAACGACAAGCACGCTCTGCGTGGATCGGAAGGATCGCGTCATGCGCACGAGACCGAAGGGATCGACGGCGGTGACGGAGAGGGGACCGACATCGAAGCGTCCTCGCCGGGACCCGATGATCGTGAACGTCGTAGAGCGCGAGCCGCCCGGCTCGACATGCTCAAGGACGCGATCGACGCGCCGCCCGAGTGATGCGGCGACGTGATCGCGCAGGAGCAGCGTGGAGGTGCGCTGTCGGGCGAGGTTGGTCACGGTCAAGGTGACGGATGCCATGTCGCCGACCGGGACGTAGGCCGGCGTGACCACGCGATCAGCGCCCAGGCGGAAGTGGGTGCGGCTGGCGAGGAACGCCGAGATGAGGGGTAGGGCGAGCAGGAGCACGGCAATGCGGAGTACGTCGCGTTGCCCGGAGAGGGCGGCACCGGCACCCAGCCCCAGGCCCACGGCCAGGAGCGCCTTGCCCCGGAAGGTGAGGGCCGCGAGGGCGCGCCTCATGCGCTCGCAGGGAGCGGGACGCGAGCCACGATGTCGGTGACCACGTCCTCCTGCGTGGTGCGGGACAGGTGGGCATCCGTGGACAGCACCAGCCGGTGAGCGAGCACCGAGGGAGCCAGTCGTTGCACATCGTCCGGCAGGACATGGCCGCGCCCGGCCAGGGCTGCACTGGCGCGCGAGGCTCTCAGGAGGTGCAGTGCCGCGCGGGGGGAGGCCCCGAGGCGCACCAGGGCGTGAGATCGCGTTGCGGAGACGAGGTCGACAACGTAGGCATCAATCGCGGGGGCGACGTACACCCGGCGCACCGCATCGATCATGTCGCGCACCTCGGCGGCGTCGGTGACGGGCTGGACCGCCTCGAGCGGATCATGGGCGCCATGGGCCTGCAGCATGGCGATCTCGGAGGTGCGATCCGGATATCCCATCCGGACGCGCGCCATGAAGCGGTCGCGCTGAGCTTCCGGCAGCGGGTAGGTGCCTTCCATCTCGGCGGGATTCTGCGTTGCGATGACCATGAAGGGTCGGCCGAGGAGGTAGGTGGTGCCGTCGACCGTGACCTGGCCCTCCTCCATGCACTCCAGCAGGGCCGACTGGGTCTTGGGGGAGGCGCGGTTGATCTCGTCACCCACGATGATGTTGGCAAAGACCGCGCCTGGCTTGAATTCGAAGTCGCGTGTCTCGCGATTGAAGATGCTCACGCCGACCACATCCCCGGGCAGGAGATCGGGTGTGAACTGGATGCGGCGGACGGAGCACCCCAGCGAGCGGGCGAGCGACTTCGCGAGCATCGTCTTGCCGACACCCGGGACGTCCTCGACCAGCAGGTGGCCTCCCGCGAGCAGCACGGTGAGCGCGAGCTGCACGGTGGCGGGTTTGCCGACGATCACGGACTGGACCGCGGCTCCGACGCGGGCGGCGGCGTCCAGGGACGTGGCGGGGGCGTCAGAGGTCATCCCCGATTGTGACCCGCCGGGCTGGCCGGGGCCACCCCGGAGGGCCTCCCGGGTCCCGCGCAGGCAGGATGGCCCCATGGCGACCGTGCATCCGGCCCAATTGGGGCGATTCTTCGAGGACTACGCCGTGGGCGACGTCTACCAGCATCCCTTCGGACGCACGATCTCCGAGGCCGACTCGACCTGGTTCACCCTGCTGACCTGCAACACCAACCAAAACCACTTCAATGCCCATCTCGCGGCGTCCAACCCGATCACCGGGGGTCGGATCATCGTGAACTCCGGGTTGACGGTGGCCCTCGTCCTGGGGCTGTCGGTCATCGACATGAGTCAAAACGCGGTGGCCAACCTTGGCTGGACCGATATCAAGCTCACGCATCCGGTGTACATCGGGGACACCATCTACGCCGAGTCCGTGTGCCTGGACAAGCGTGAAAGTTCATCGCGTCCGGACATGGGCATCATCACCATGAAGACGCGCGGCCTCAATCAGGAGGGTGACGAGGTGGTGTCGTGGCTGCGTACCGTCATGATTCCTAAGCGCACCTCGGGTATCGGGCAGGACTACTTCCCCGCGGCCAAGACCGGGCCGCTGGTCGCGCGGGAGGCCTGATGTCCATCGCGCGATTCCAACTGGTGGCGATGGACTGCCCGGACGCTCCTGCGCTCGCGCGCTTCTACGCTGCGATCACGGGCTGGTCGGAGACGACCCCTCACGACGACTATCCGGAGTGGGTGCAGCTCGCAGGCGACGGTGGGGCGACGATCGCCTTCCAGCAGGTCGAGGGCTTCCGTGCGCCGCAGTGGCCGGGGCAGGAGCATCCGCAGCAACTCCATCTCGACTTCACGGTGCCCGACCTTGATGCGGGCGAGCGTGACGTACTCGCTATCGGTGCGGTCAAGCACGAGATCCAGCCGTCGCCCGAGGCCTTCCGGGTCTATCTCGATCCGGCCGGGCATCCCTTCTGTCTCGTGCACGAGAGGTACGACGCCTGA